>JBDSFG010000325.1:0-4845 GCA_039919615.1 Ginsengibacter sp.
ATGCATAATCACATTCACCTAAAATGGCAGGCTATGAATGATTTTACCCCTTCAGCAATTCAAGGATCATTTATGAAATACGCAGCGCAACAAATTAAGCGATCATTAATAAAAAATGATCCGTCTATATTTGAAAATTTAAAGTAAATAAATATGATTATGACCACCAGATATGGACGAGCGAACCTTTAGGCGTGGAGTTGATTATTAAATCCATGTTCATTCAAAACCTGAATACATACATTACAATCCTGTAACTGCAGGTTTATGCGGCGTGCCTGAGGACTATTATTATTCTTCCGTTAAATTTTATTATAATGGAACTGATCATTTTAAAATACTTACTCCTTATTTAGGAAACTAAAAATTGCCTTCCTTATAATCAGCCGTTGGTCAGAGACCAGACGGCGGCTCTCAAAATAGTAGTGTTAGATGTTA
Source organism: Ginsengibacter sp. (assembly GCA_039919615.1). GTDB lineage: Bacteria > Bacteroidota > Bacteroidia > Chitinophagales > Chitinophagaceae > Ginsengibacter. The sequence continues at coordinate 439 of JBDSFG010000325.1, forward strand.
TGATACACGAGCACCAACATGGGGCAAAAAAATTTTCATCACAAAAGAAATCCAAAAAAAAATTCAAGAAACTCTGATATTTTCTGATCTGCATTTTGCCATAATATTCTTATGATGAAAGGCTGCCGGATAGTAGTGGAAAGCCCACAGCTGAAGGTTTTGTGCGGATGGTTTGCGGCGAGGACTTGCAGCGGATAGCCGGAACTGGCGATGATCAATGTTACTGCTGCTCACAGCCCAATGCAATTAAAAATTAAGAATTAGGAATGAAAAATATTCATTCATTACTTGCATTGTGTTTCAGATAAAGTTCCTGTACCAAAATCATTATAATAACCATTAATGGAGTTGCCAATACCAATCCCCATCCACCGGTTAAGGGGCTTATTAAAAGTTGCGCAGATATGATAAGTGCAGGTGGAATGCTTATTAATTTTTGCTGAACTAACGGAGTGATAAAATTGCTTTCTATTACCTGTATTACTATGTATAAACCCGCAACAATTGCTGCCGTTGCCGGTCCTTGCATTAGCGCAACAAGTACTGCAGGTATCATTGCTATTAAGGGACCAAAGTTGGGAATGAAATTAAACAGACCTGCAATTAGCGCTAATACAAGCCATAAAGGCATTCCAAGTATCGCCAGCGCTATAGAGGTTAGGACAAACACAACGAACATGGCGAAAAACTTTCCTTTAAGCCACTTCTTCAAATTTTCACCCAATTTGTTTAAAATATCTTTTCCTTTCTTCTGTCCTTTTTTTGGGATTAATTGAACTATTCCATTTTTATAAACGTTAGGTGAAACCGTAAAGAATATAGCGAGAAAAAGTACCACGTAAATATCGCCAAACACGCCAAACGTAGTTTTAAAAAATGTGCTTACCAGGCTTTTTGCTTTCTTATTTGTTTCAGGCGATGACGCTTTCTCTACAAGTTTTTTACCAATAGTATTTTGACTAAGCTGTGATTTTGCATTTTCTATTGTTGCCGGTAAAGTGTCACTAAGCTGTGCAACTTGTGCCTGTATTTTAGCGCCTATAAGCCAAAACAAGCCAACAGTTAATAATACTGTTCCGATCACTGCAATACTTAAACAAATGCCGTGCTTCCATTTTGTTTTCCGGCATATTAAATCGCTTAATCCCAGAAAGAATATAGCTATTAAAGCTCCTGCTAATATCAGCAGGAAAACAGAAAAAGTTGCTTTGAATAATAAAATGACAATAACGATTAAAGCATAAATTCCTCCTTTAATCCAAACCTTTTTGTGGTAACTTAATTCCTCTGCAGAATTTTCTTCCATAGCTTATTCACTTTTTATTTTTTGCTTAGGTTGCATTGATAACTTGCCTTCATTGTTTTTCAATTCTCTTTCCAAAAAGTAATTCAATGCTGTCCGTAATGATGCTATTGCCGCTAACTTTCCAATCTCATCCATGTAGGAGCAATAGCTGTAGCAAGTATATCTGCTGCTAATAACAATTCTAATGCAACCGTTAGCCCGCTGCCAAATTGTATCCTGATGGTTTGGTTTGTTATTCCATCGTTAGGCTTAAAAATATGTAAGAAATATTTGTATAAAAATTTAAGTAATGATATACCAACTACCAGCGCTGCTATTACTTCAAGCGTGCTGCTTAAATATTTGGTGATTATTTCTGCTATTTCCTTCATTAAAAAATTTTACGGAACCAGAGATTTTCCCGGTTCTTAGTAAAGGTCGGGAAATGTTTTAAGTCTAAACCCGAAAATGATATAAGTCAAAAGTTTGCCTTTATAGCAACCACTTTACAAACAATAGTGGCGTTAAATATGCTTCAAATGTGAAAGTAATATCCCATACCTTTAATACCGCAGAAATGGTGTTATCTTCTTTGCCGAATAGTGAAATCCATATAAGCGTTCCGGTAAGCGGCAACGGTTTTTTTTAGTTGTAGTGAAGTTCAATAAATAAAAAAAAGAGTATCCTGTTTAATGCGCCGGCAAGATATTTCAGGAAAGCAAGTGATTAAATTATCAGAGAAGAATTTTTTAGGCTGGAGCGTAAATTAAGCGCCAACTAATATTTTAAATACTAAAACAATTTTTATGACAGAAATTAAAATAGAAAAGAAAAAACCAATTTGGCCCTGGATTTTATTAGTGCTCGGTTTGCTTGCTGCGGCCTGGTTCCTCTTTTTTCGCAATGACAAGAAAGAGCCTGTGGAAACAGCGGATAATAAGGCATTAATAGATGTTCATGAAAATAATAGCACGGTGGCAGCTTATGTTACATTTATTAATTCCGACACCAATACAATGAGCCTTGACCATGCTTATAGCAGCGAGGCACTCACAAAGCTAACTGATGCAGTAGATGCTATGGCGACGGAAGCAGGCTACGATGTAAAAGTTGATATAGCTAAAGCAAAACAATATGCGGATGAAATAACAAAAGACCCAATGTTAACAGACCATGCTGATAAAATAAGGAGCGCTGCCGGTGTATTAAGTACTTCTTTACAAAATATGCAGCAGGCAAAGTATCCGGGATTGAGTGCTGAAGCGGCTGACGTGAAAAGTGCTGCTGCGGCAATCAGTCCTGAAACATTAACGCTCGATCAGCGGGATGCGGTTAAATCTTTTTTTAGAAAGGCTGCAGATTTGCTAAATAAAATGAATTGATAACGCTCTAAAAATCTAAATTATGACAGACAAAAATAAGAACCTGTATTATTTACACGAACTATCAGATTATAAAGTAGCCGATGACTACGCTGATGTAAGAGATTGGGAAGTAATAGATGCAGACAACAGAACTATAGGCAAAGTGGACGGACTGCTTGTAAACAAAGAGGCAGAACGTGTTGTTTATCTTGATGTGGAGGTTGATGCATCTTTAATTGAAGCCGGTCACGAAACTTACGCAACACCGGCTAACGAGGGTGTACACGAATTTTTAAATGCGGATGGAGACAACCACCTGATTATACCAATTGGCATGGTAACGCTTGATGAAGACAATAAGAAAGTGCATACTAACCAAATAGATTATACCACTTTTGCAAAAACAAAAAGATTCAGGAAAGGAGTTGATTTAGAAAGGTCTTATGAGCTATTGATTTTACCTCATTATTTTCCGGGTTATAAAATTGATGAAGAAAGCAGTTTGAACAATCAGTTTTATAATCGCAAAGAATTTAAACGGCCTCCCTTAGGCCCCACATTTTAAATAGAAGTATGAAGCGAAATACCAAAAACCTGATGGGTTTTACCTTGAACCTGCCTAACGGTTTATTTTTCACAGGTAACTATCGTTCTAATTAGTAATAATGCTGCCAGATATGAAAAAGTCGCATACCATCTTGTCTTCAGTTTTATTTATAATACTGCAAGGTTTATTCATTAGTTGTACTGATAAGCAAAGGGCAGATACAGACGATAATGCAGGAGGCAGGGTAACACAGATGATGAAAAATGCTTCTGCGGTAAACACTCCAAATGGCAATGTAAATTTTGTAACGGCCTCGAATACGGTAATGCCGGCAGTAGTGCATATAAAGATTCATTTCAATGCCTCAACAGATTATGGAGCATCAGGGTCAGGTGTTATTATAAGCCCGGATGGATTTATAGCTACAAATAATCATGTGGTTGAAAATGCCTCTGCTATTGATGTGATACTTCCTGACAAAAGAACGTTCACCGCAAAGTTGATTGGCCGTGATCCCAATACTGATTTAGCGCTTATAAAAGTAGAGGCTAACAATCTTCCCGTTGTTAAAATAGGAAACTCTGATAAGGTGCAGATAGGCGAATGGGTATTAGCTGTAGGCTTTCCCCTTTCACTTAATACAACCGTAACTGCCGGCATTGTAAGCGCCAAAGCCAGAAGCATCGGAATTATAAACCGGCCAGGCCGCAATACCATGCAAAATAATGCGGCGCCTGAAGGAAATATGGCTGTTGAATCGTTTATTCAAACAGATGCCGCCATTAACCCGGGCAATAGCGGCGGTGCACTTGTTAATACCGATGGAGAATTGATCGGCATTAATTCAGCCATTGCTTCGCAAACCGGCAGTTATGCAGGCTATGCTTTTGCCATACCTGTAAACCTGGCAAAAAAGATTTTGGATGATTTAAAAACCTTTGGAGTGGTTAAGCGGGGCGTGTTGGGTGTTTCCTTTCCGGCGCCTTCTGCAGAAGACCAGTACTTGATTCAACAAGGCCTTACTCCTGCTTTGGTAAAAGGCGTTTACATTACCGGTGTGCAAGATGAAAGTGCCGCCGCCGCCGCCGGCCTTAAAGAAGGTGATATTATTCAAAGTATAGATGGCATTTTAATCAATTCGTCAACGGAGTTTTCTGAAAGGATTGCAAGACACAAGCCCGGTGATATCATCAAATTAACCTACCAGCGCA
>JBDSFG010000356.1:0-7896 GCA_039919615.1 Ginsengibacter sp.
TATTCTCCTGTGTTTAGATCTTCACGTTGTTTTTTAATCCTCACTTTTTCTTTTTTTTGTGTTTTAAATTTTAACTGTACTAAAATAGATAGCACCGATATTGGTGCTGATCTTTTACCTGCTGTTGATAATGTAAATACTTTTGATACAGTATTAAATGTTATCGCCAATAACTTTGATACTGCTTCCACGGAATGTTTTATTATTTATCCGCAGGATGAACATTCGTTAGGTTATATAAAGAATAATCCCTTATTCGGAACAACCAAAAGCATTATTTATACTGAGTTAAAACCTGACGTTTATCCCTTTAATTTCCCTGCCAACAGAACACTTGATTCTGTTGTGTTGGTACTAAGCTATAAAGCCGCATATGGAGATACAACGGCTTCTCAAAAGGTAAATGTTTATCAAATATCAAACTTATTTACGCCAGATACAAGCAGTTGCAAATTTTACGATTATGATCCAACCATCTTAGGCTCTGCTATTTATACTCCGCAACAATTAAAGGATTCCGTAAAAGGATTTGAAGAAGCCTCATCCGGCCAGCTTCGCATTAAACTAAGTGATGCTTTCGGCCAGCTTTTGATATCCAGAGATTCTTCAAATGCCTTTAAATCGGATTCAATTTTCAGAACATTTTTTAAAGGATTTGCGATAGTGCCCGATGTTAATTTTGGTGGCAATGCCTTAACTTACTTTAATCTTTCTGATACAAATACCAAGCTTGCTGTTTACATGAAATCTGGTACTGCTCCAATTGACACTTCAGTTTTTAATTTTAGATTAACAAATCTTTCATACAGCGCCAATTATGTTGTTCGTGATCATACAGGCGCTGAAATTACCGGTCACCTTGCTAAACCTGTGGCAGGAGACGACTTGATTTATATACAAACAACTCCCGGAACATATGCCACGATTAAAATTCCTGACCTTGACAGACTATCAAACAGAATTATTCACAGAGCGGTTTTAACAATGGATCAGGTGTATGCTGATAATACGCTTAATAATTTTTTTTCCACACCCAATATTTTATATTTAGACCTAAAAGATGATACCTCTCTAAGCATTCCTTTCAGGCCTGTACCGTGTGATTTTACTGCTTCTGCAGGAGGGCCAAATATCACTACTCTCGGCGGTTTTAGAAATATTGTAAAAGATCCTTTAGGGCGTGATATTTCGAGATATACTTTCACTATTTCCCGATTTGTTCAAAAAGCTGTAACTAAGGGGCACATTAGCTCAACATTTCGTTTAAGAGCTCCTGATGCGATCAGCAATCCAAATCCGCTTGGCTATTTTGACGAATGTGGCCAGGGCATTTCGCCATTTTTTTATTATCCGATCAATCTTCACGGTTTTGGCCAGGTAAAATTGGGGGGAGGTAATAATGTGGATTACAGGATGAAATTGTATATCCTTTACTCAAAAATCTGATTCCACATCTGATCAACTTATTTCCTTCCTCAATTTTTTTATAAAAGCATTTTGTCTCTTCATTGTTAAGCCATACTTTTGCGGCTCAAAATAAAAAATATATGCCTTATTTATTCACATCGGAGTCGGTAAGCGAAGGACACCCGGATAAAGTTGCTGACCAGATTAGCGATGCCTTAATTGATAACTTTTTAGCTTTTGATCCTCAAAGTAAAGTTGCCTGTGAAACATTGGTAACCACAGGCCAGGTGATGCTTGCAGGAGAAGTAAAATCCAAAGCATATCTTGATGTTCAGGAAATTGCAAGGGCGGTGATTCGTAAAATTGGCTACACAAAAAGTGAATACATGTTTGAGGCAAATTCCTGTGGAATTCTTTCAGCTATTCATGAGCAGTCTTCAGATATCAATCAGGGAGTTGTTCGGGCAAATAAAGAAGATCAGGGCGCAGGTGACCAGGGTATGATGTTCGGCTATGCCACTAATGAAACCGATGAGTACATGCCACTTGCCCTTAATATTGCACATACTTTATTAAAAGAACTCGCTGCTATAAGGAGAGAAAACAAGCAAATAAAATATTTAAGGCCTGACGCAAAAAGCCAGGTAACTTTAGAGTATGATGATAATAATAAACCTGTGAGAATTGACGCTATAGTGGTATCCACACAGCATGATGATTTTGATACCGAGGAAAAAATGCTGAAGAAAATATCAAATGACATTCAGAAGATTCTTATTCCAAGAGTGCAGGCTAAATTCAAAAAAAATGCACACCTTTTTAATAATAAAATAAAATATCACATAAATCCGACCGGAAAATTTGTAATTGGCGGGCCACATGGAGATACAGGATTAACCGGACGCAAGATTATAGTTGATACCTATGGCGGCAAAGGAGCTCATGGAGGTGGCGCTTTTAGCGGAAAAGATCCAAGTAAGGTTGACAGGAGCGCTGCATATGCTGCCCGGCATATTGCTAAAAATATGGTAGCTGCAGGTGTTTCTGATGAGATTTTGGTGCAGGTTTCCTACGCTATTGGAGTAGCACAGCCCACAAGTATAAATGTAAATACTTACGGTTCAGCTAAAGTAAATTTAAGTGATGGTGAAATTTCAAAAATAGTAGAATCGGTATTTGATATGAGACCATACTTTATTGAACAACGCCTAAAATTGCGTAATCCAATTTACAGTGAAACTGCAGCATATGGCCATATGGGAAGAAAAAATGAAGTAGTTACAAAATCATTTTTTGCCCCTGATGGAAAGGAAAAGAAAGTTAAAGTGGAACTTTTTACTTGGGAAAAATTGGATTATGTAGGAAAAGTTAAACAGGCATTCGGTATTTAATAAATGTTTATAATTAACTGGCCCTTTCAAATTGAGAGGGCTTTTTTGTTTGTATTAATTAACCGGTAATTTTTAACAGTGAGAAATATAAGAACAAATTTTCAGCACAGGCCAAAAAAGAACAGCCTCATCATTGGCCTGACAAAGGTTGTTGATGCTATGCAAAACGGGGAACAAATTGAAAAAATTTATTTGTCAAACGCTTTACACGGACAGTTTACTGAAGAAATAAGAAAACTGGCTGAAGGCCGGCAAATACCAATTAATAAGGTACCTGTTGAAAAACTAACCAGCTTTAATGTTGATGATCACGGCGGTTGTATTGCTGTTAAGGGCAAAATAAAATACCAGGATCTTCAAACCGTTATCTCATTTGAAGTAGATAAAGGTGAAGTACCCCTTTTTTTAATATTGGATGGTATAACAGATATAAGAAATATTGGCGCTTTAGCCAGAACTGCTTACTGCTGTGGCGTACACGCTATTATAATTGCCGATAAAGGGGTAGGAGCTTTAAATGAAGATGCCATAGCTACTTCTGCTGGCGCACTGGAATTAATTTCTGTATGCCGTGTAAGCAGTTTAGTAAGGGTGGCAGAAGAATTACATCTTAACGGAATTAAAATTTTTGCCAGTGAGTTGAATGCAGAAAAGAAAATATTTGACATCAATTTTAAAGAGCCTTGTGCAATAATTATGGGCAGCGAAGACAAAGGCATATCTCCTTCACTATTGAAAGTATGTGATGAAATATTCAGTATTCCAATGATAAGTAAGTTTGATTCTTTAAACGTATCTGTTGCAGCAGGGATGACACTATATGAGGCAATGAAGCAACGGTTATAACAGTCTCACTGGAATATTCAGTTAAACAACGTCAGTCTTCTAACAATAAATAAAGCGCCTTCAAAATCATTTACAAACGCCTTTATCCAGGGCAGAGATAATTATCTTACTAGCAAACAAATCCTGCTTTATAAAAGATATTAAAATATAATATGGATTGAAGCAAGTATAACGCATTCCAGTAGCCTTATACCTTAGAGAAAAGGATATTTTTTTTACGAAGCCTGTACTCACCAAAAACTATATTATCTCCAGCCTTTAAACGAATTTATCAATCCGTTGGTTGAAGAATCATGTGAGTTTATCTCTGTATTATTTTCAAGTTCCGGCAAAACATTTTGCGCAAGTTGTTTACCCAATTCTACTCCCCACTGATCAAAGCTGTATATATTCCAGATTATACCTTGTACAAAAATTTTATGCTCATATAATGCAATCAATTCCCCTAACGTAAACGGAGTTACCTCTTTTAGCAGGAATGAATTTGTAGGACGGTTGCCATCAAATATTTTAAAAGGAATTAATTTTTCATCCACTTTCTCCTTAATTAACTCTTCCCGGGTTTTTCCATTCATCAATGCCTCAGTTTGGGCAAAGAAATTTGATAATAAAATTTCATGATGTTTTCCCAGCGGGTTATGGGTTTTTGCTGGTGCAATAAAATCACAGGGAATAAAGCGGGTGCCCTGGTGAATTAACTGGTAAAAAGCGTGTTGACCGTTCGTGCCCGGTTCACCCCACACAACAGGGCCGGTTGAGTAACTTACCCTTTGCCCATTTCTATCAACATGTTTACCATTGCTTTCCATATTGCCTTGCTGAAAATAAGCCGAAAAGCGATGCAGGTATTGATCATAGGGAAGTATAGCCTCCGTTGACGCATCAAAAAAATTAAGGTACCAAATACTTATAAGACCCATCAGTATAGGAATATTTTTATCAAAAACATTATTACGAAAATGCTTATCTGTTTCATAAGCGCCCTTTAACAGATCTTCGAAATTATTATAGCCAATAGTAAGCGCAATAGATAACCCAATAGCACTCCATAAACTATACCTGCCCCCAACCCAATCCCAAAATTGAAACATGTTTTTACTGTCAATTCCAAATTTTTCAACAGCTGATTTATTAGTACTTAAAGCCACAAAGTGCCTGGCAACTTGCTTTTCATCTGTAGCCGTTTTTAAAAACCAGTCCCTTGCAGAATAGGCATTGGTCATAGTTTCCTGGGTGGTAAAAGTTTTGGAAGCTATCAAAAAAATGGTTTCTTCAGGTGTAACTTTTTTTAAAACTTCTGCGATGTGGCTGCTGTCAATATTACTTACAAAATAAGTTTGTACATCCTTAAGCCAATATGGTTTTAATGCTTCAGTAACCATCACGGGGCCAAGATCACTTCCGCCGATACCAATATTTACAACATATTTAATTTTTTTCCCCGTGTATCCCTTCCATTCGCCTGAATGTATTTTGCCGCAGAAATCTCTCATTTGGTTTAGCACCCCATGAACTTTAATCATTACATTTTCACCATCTAACAATACGGGGTTGCCTGAATAATTTCTTAGTGCGGTGTGTAATACCGCACGGTTTTCTGTTTCATTAATTTTTTCAGCATTAAACATTGCATCAATAGCGGATTTTAAATTACATTCTTCCGCCAATTGCAACAAAAGCGCTAAAGTTTTTTCAGTAATTAAATTTTTGGAATAATCCCAGGTAATATCCCCAATTAATAAAGAATATTTGTTAAAGCGGATGTTGTCTTCTTTAAAAAGATCTTTTAAATGAACCTGTTTCATTTCAGTATAATGCTCTTTTAATAATTGCCAGGCTTTGGTTGTAGTTGGATTTATTTTGGGTAGCATGAGTTTAAATTTTGGCAAAGAAAAGGGTTAGGTTTAAACTTTCAAAAATATAAAGGGTCATTAAATTTAGAAACGTAGAGGCATTATCTCGCCATTAAAATATTTAGACCATCTCCTGAATAACTTTAATAGACTCTTTTACCATGTCTTCCGTAATATCAAGATGTACAACTAATCTAATTTGAGTTTTAGATATTGTCATAACCAAAATGCTGAATTTTTTCAGAGTATCTGCAAGGGATTGTGGGGTATAAGTTTCTATAACTTCGGCAATAATAATGTTCGTTTCAACAGGCAGCATTTTGCCTATAAACTCTTTTTTCAGCAATGCCTCAGCAATTTGTTTGGCATGAAGATGATCTGTTGCAATCCTGTCTATATTATGCTCAAGAGCGTAAATTCCAGCTGCTGCTAAATAACCTCCCTGTCTCATTCCTCCTCCAAATACCTTCCTGATTCTTTTTGCCTGGGTTATCAATTCTTTATTTCCCAGCAAAAGACTTCCCACCGGCGCTCCGAGACCTTTGCTCAGGCAAATGGAAATAGAATCGAATATTTCCCCATATTTTTTTGGGACTTCATGTTTTGCTATCAGGGCATTGAAGAGTCTGGCGCCATCTAAATGAAGCCTTAAATTTTTTTCCAAACAAACTTCTTTTATTAACTGAATATCATTAAACTCGTAGCAACTTCCTCCGCCTCTATTAGTGGTATTCTCAAGGCTTACCAATCTTGTTCTTGCTTTGTGAGCATCATTAGAATTGACCGCCTCCAATACTTGTTCTGCCTCTATTCTGCCTCTATCCCCCTTAATAGCTTTTACTTGTGCGCCTGAATTAAAGGCTATTCCTCCACCCTCATAAATATACACATGACTCATTTCTTCACAAATTACCTCATCGCCAGGCTGGGTATGACATTTAATAGCAATTTGGTTTGTCATTGTTCCACTTGGGCAAAATATTGAAGCTTCCATCCCGAACATTTCTGCGATAAGACTCTCCAGTTTTTTTATAGAAGGATCTTCTCCAAAAACATCATCTCCAACTTCTGCATTAAACATATATTCCAACATGCCAGGCGTCGGTTTTGTAAAAGTGTCTGATCTGAAATCTATCATGCTTAATTTTTTCATCAAAATTCTATATAATTCTTCAACGAAAAAAAAGTCTTAACACATTAAATTACAATAATATATATAAGAAGGTAAATTTCGAAATCGGAACTTTAAATAAGTCGAATGTTATGAAATCCGAACTTTTCATATTAAATTTGTGAATCCTTACTGCATCAGGACATTTTCAATAAATCATTACTATTAACTTAAACGTGTGCAACTTTGGTTTGGATATTGATGTCTAGCATTTATCACTAATTATATATAAAACATGAGGCAACTTAAAATTGCTACGCAAATTACCAACAGGGATTCACAAGCGGTTGAGAAATATTTGCAGGAAATTTCAAAAATCGGGATGATTACACCGGAGGAGGAAACTATTTTGGCACAAAAAATCAAAATGGGCGACCAGAGAGCTTTAGAGCGTCTTACAACAGCCAATCTACGTTTCGTAGTTTCTGTGGCAAAACAGTATCAACACCAGGGATTATCATTAAGTGATCTTATTAACGAGGGTAACCTCGGCTTAATTAAGGCTGCACAACGCTTTGATGAAACTAAAGGTTTCAAATTTATTTCATACGCTGTATGGTGGATTCGCCAGTCTATTTTACAGGCGTTGGCAGAGCAGGGCAGATTAGTCCGCCTGCCTCAAAACAAAATTGGCACTTATAACAAAGCAAATAAAGCCTACATGGCTTTTGAACAGGAACACGAAAGAGAACCTTCTACTGAAGAATTATCTGAGATTCTGGAAATGAGCGAAACAGAGATCAACAACATTTTTCAAAGCAATACCCGCCATACTTCGTTGGACGCCCCTGTGCATGAAGCAGAAGATGTGGCTATGGGTGATCTGCTAAAGGGTGGTGGTGAAACTGATGAGGATGTAATGCATGACTCATTAAAAAATGAAATTCGCAGAGTATTGAAATCCTTAAGTCCACGTGAAGCCGAAATTGTAAATGCATATTTTGGCCTGGATGGAGAAAATGGGGTTACTATTGAACAAATCGGGCAAAAATATGACCTTACTAAAGAGCGCATTCGCCAGATTAAAGAAAGAGCTATTAAACGCTTACAAAAGGCACGCTATAGCAGTGCTCTTAAGGCATATTTAGGTTAATTTGATTAAAGTTTTTTTAAGCCGTTTCAATTTTGGAACGGCTTTTTAATGTGTGTCAGGCATGTATATCAGCTATAGGGTGCAAGTCCCGAACACACTTTACAGTAGGGAGTGTTAGCCAAGAGCAAGGGTGTC
>JBDSFG010000386.1:0-2769 GCA_039919615.1 Ginsengibacter sp.
CTGCAGTGGGAAAATTTATTGATATCACCCCACAGCTTAATAAGAAAAACATAAATTTTTCATTTAAGCTCAATAAAGAATTAATGCAACAAGGTAATTCCAGTGACATGATATTTAGTTTTGATACACTTATAGCACATATCTCTACTTATTTTTCAATCAACATTGGCGATCTCATATTTACCGGAACTCCAGCCGGGGTAGGAGAATGTGTTGTCGGGGATGACCTGGAAGCCTTTATCGAAAATCAGAGTCTTTTAAACCTGCAGATAAAATAATTTTTAATTAACTGGTCGATACAATTATTTTTCATGCCGTCTTTATTATTTTTATTTCTTGCTGCATCTATTTAATTAGATGCCGGCAAAATTATACGGCCAAATTTATAAGCATGATTTATAACTCATAATTCTTCGTGTAATTTCGTTGAATGATAGAAATGGACATTTTGAGTAAAGCTTACCAGCTTATGTGCACAGCCCGGGCTATGGCAGAAAAGTATGAGGCCAACCGGCAAATATGTAAATATGTACATTCAACTTCCAGCGGCCATGAAGCAATACAACTGGCCACAGCTTTTCAATTAAAACCATGTGATTATATAAGTCCATATTACCGTGACGAGAGTATTTTATTAGGATTGGGATTTACACCATATGAGCTAATGCTGCAACTGCTGGCAAAGGGCGATGATATTTTCACTGGTGGCAGGGAATATTATGCTCATCCTAATTACCGTGGTGAGGATAAGCCAACTATTATACATCAAAGCAGTGCAACCGGTATGCAGGCAATTCCTGCAACGGGCATTGCACAGGGCATACAGTTTTTGGAAAAAACAAGATCACCTTTATACCGTAATGGGGAAGGTGGCGAAGCTCCTGTGGTTATTTGTTCTTTAGGTGATGCAAGTATTGCGGAAGGTGAGGTTAGTGAGGCATTGCAGGTAGCTGCTGCAAAACAATTGCCAATAATATATTTAGTGCAGGATAATGATTGGGGGATAAGTGTAACCTCTGCCGAAGCCAGGGCCATGGATGCTCACAGGTTTGCCCGTGGCTTTAAAGGCCTGGAAAGAATAACCGTTGATGGCAGTAATTTTTCTGAGTGTTTCAGGCTAATGAAAAAAGTAGTGAATGACGTTAGAAGTAAAAGATCACCGTGGCTGGTTCATGCAACTGTTCCCCTGTTGAATCATCATACAAGTGGTGTTCGTAAAGAATCTTACAGAACCGAAGAAGACCTTATCAAACATGGTCTCAATGATCCTTTACAAAAGCTTAGAAAAAAATTATCAATAACAGGTTTCACGGAAGAGCAGCTTGTGGTTATAGAAAAAAATGCTGCTGCTGAAGTTGACGAACACTTTCAGCACGCAGCAAGTGCTGTTGAACCTGACATTACTGCTGTAAATGAGTTTGTTTTTCTGCCCACTCCCGTTATACAGGAACAAGGAGAACGCAGCCCTGCTACAAATGAGAAAGTACTTATGGTTGATGCGGCCTTGTATGCCATAAGAGAAATTATGGAGCAGTATCCTGAAGCGGTATTTTATGGCCAGGATGTTGGCAGAAGACTTGGCGGTGTTTTCAGGGAAGCCGCAACCCTGGCAGAACATTTCGGCGATCACAGGGTATTTAATACAGCAATACAGGAAGCTTACATAATTGGCTCCACAACTGGAATGTGTGCAACAGGTATGAAGCCTATAGTTGAGGTTCAGTTTGCAGATTATTTTTACCCGGGCTTTAACCAGTTAGTAACTGAAATTGCTAAAAGCTGTTATTTAAGCTGCGGAAAATTTAATATACAGACTGTAATACGTGTGCCTGTTGGAGCTTATGGCGGCGGCGGTCCTTATCATAGCGCCTGCATAGAAAGCACATTACTTTCCATTAAGGGAATAAAAATTGTTTATCCAAGCAATGCGGCAGATATGAAAGGACTAATGAAAGCTGCTTTTCTTGATCCCAATCCTGTGATAATGCTTGAACACAAAGGCCTTTACTGGAGTAAAGTACCTGGAACTGAAGAGGCAAAATCAATAGAGCCAGGCATTGATTATATTTTACCGTTAGGAATAGGAAACGTTGTTTTAAGAGCAGACGACCAGGAAAAAGCGCAAGGCAACACCTGTTGTATAATCACTTACGGTATGGGTGTGTTTTGGGCCAGGGCTGCCAGTAAAGATTTTCACGGGCAAATAGAAATTATTGACCTCCGTACTTTGTTTCCGTTAGATGAGGAACTAGTTTTTTCAACAGTAAAAAAACACGGGAAATGTTTGGTACTTACAGAAGAGCAACAAAATAATTCTTTCGCAGAAGCTTTAGCGGGCCGGATATCAAAGGAATGTTTTAAATATTTAGATGCGCCGGTTGAAGTTATGGGGGCGCTGAATTTACCAGCCGTTCCATTAAATCTTGGTTTGGAAAAAGCCATGTTGCCTAATGCTGAAAAAGTTTCAGCAGCATTAAAATTATTGCTGGATTACTAACGTATCTCTTTTAAATCTTAATTAAAAATTTAATCTTAAATGAAAAAAAATAAACTTGCATTGGTTACCGGAGGTAGTCGTGGCCTCGGTAAAGAGATGGCGCTTCGCCTCGCTGAACATGGGCATGATGTAATACTTACCTATCACACACAGAAGGATGCTGGCGATGAAGTGGTGAAACATATAGAAAGCCTCGGGCAGAAAGCTGCCGCATTATCTCTTGATACATCTAACGTCTCATCTCTCACTGAATTTGTACAACAGGTTCAGCA
>JBDSFG010000108.1:0-9153 GCA_039919615.1 Ginsengibacter sp.
GCTATCCAGCCATCAAAGTTTTTACCATTAAAGATTTTCTTGCAACCAGGATATAGAGCAGATGGCCGGAAATTTTTTTGGCCGCCATCAGCAGCAAATTTCTTGTTAGTACCGCAGCCCAGGATGAGTATGGTACAAATCAAAATAAAAAAATTAAACGTCTTCATTTTTCCTCCAGTGTACTTTATGTAATAAATAATTTTAAACAAATAAGAATAGAATTATATCGTTATTTAAAAATGTACCGGAGAGATCTTATTTATTCATACCGGTATAATTTTACTTTAAGAATTGTTGGATCGGTGTTCAACCTTGCTCCTGTTCCCGTTCTGTTCGCTGCTGCTTCATCAGCCAACTATAGCTCACCATTATGTCATCACCATTTAGCAGCCGGCCTGCCTTCCAAATTCCATTTACATATTTGCCTTCATACACTGAACTTTGATCTCTGCGCCTTCATTCAATTCTTTTATGTGAAAAGTTTTTTCTTTTTCTTCAAACAATGGCAAAAGAAAATTTTCAATCTGACTGAATGTTTCTACAATCTTCAATGAACGGTTAATGTTTTCGCCTTTCTTTATAAATGTTGTCAAATCCTTTGCATCGGCTAATATCTTTTCTTCACGAAGAAGATTCACAATGTTTATTACTTCTTCCTTTACAATTCCCAAATGATCGGAGATATAATCTATTCTTGATTCCGCTGCTTCATCGTTTGGTTGCTTTTTGCTTTTGCTTGAAAAAAGCTTTTTGATAATTCGTATTCCTTTTGCCTTTTGCTTTTCCTCAAACCTTTGTGAAGCATTTATTTTTTCAATCGCTTCTTGTGCATTTTTTGAAAAAATACTGTTTGCAAAAATTCTCGACATATTTTGTCCCCGTTTCAAATAACCGGCATCTTCAAGGGCTGCAATCGCTGTAATTACTCTTGTTTCAATCTCTACAACATTGTCATCCCAAGCTGCTTTTCGTGCAATCTCCACTGCTGAATTTGAAACTGAAGAACGAAATTTTGTTATGTCTTTTATCGCCTTCCAAACCTGCTGTATTTCTTTGATTGAAAGTTTTGTCTGGTTAAGTAAAATGAAATGTTTACCAAGGTCTTCTTCATTGAATAATACAAAACAATCTGCTTTTATGTTTTCATCCCGGCCTGCTCTACCTGCTTCCTGAATGTAATTTTCCAATGAATCAGAAATATCATAGTGAATTATCATTCCAATATCTTTCTTGTCAACTCCCATTCCGAATGCAGAAGTTGCAACCATAATGGGAACTTCACCCTTTATGAAAGCATCCTGATTTTCTGTCTTCTCCTTCACATCCATTTTGCCGTGATACGGCCTCGCATTGAAACCATCTTCTGTCAACCTTCTCGCAAGTGAATATGCCTTTTTCGTTCTTGAAACATAAATGATAGTTGGGCAATTTTTTTCTTCAATTAAATCTCTGGCTGAATTATATTTTTCTTCTTCGTCTCCTTTTTCAAAAACTTTGTATTGCAAATTTGTCCTTGTTGCACTGGAGCTGAAAATTTCTAAATCAAGAGAAAGTTTTTCTTTGAAGTAAGCACAAATATCTTCAATTACTTTTTGTTTTGCTGTTGCTGTGAAGCAAGAAACCGGAATTCCATCTTCAAGGTTTTTCTTCTCCTGAATTTGTTTGATGAAATCACCGATGTGTAAATAATCAACTCTGAAATCCTGTCCCCACGATGAAAAGCAGTGCGCTTCATCAATTACAAATCGTACAATTTTTCTTCCCAATAAAAGCCGTTCAATTGTTTTCGACCGCAAAGATTCAGGCGAGATGTAAAGCAGCGAGGCAGACCCATCTTCAACTCTTTCAAAAGATTTTCCTCTTTCAATCGGGTCAAGCAAACCATTTATAGTAACTGCATCGGTGATTCCGTTTTTTTCAAGATTGTCAACCTGGTCTTTCATCAAAGATTGCAATGGAGAAATCACGACCGTCAAGTCTTTTGTTGCAGCGCCACTGATTAAAGCAGGAACCTGAAATGTAATTGACTTGCCGCCACCAGTAGGGAAAACCGCTAATAGTGATTTGTTGTCCACGGCTGCTTTAACTGCGTTCTGTTGCAATTGCTCACCTGCGTATGTTCTGTAAGAATCAAAACCAAAATATGTTCTCAGTCCTTTGTGAATGTCTAATGCCTGATTGCAATACGCACAACCCTTGAGGCACGGTTTGCTTCTCAATGCATTCATCACCTTTTCAGTTTCGGGATAAGTTTTGAGAACCCAGGGCGGAGTAATTGAATATCGGTTACGGCAATTTATAAGTGCTAAACAGTAAGCCAATTCAACCGGATGTTCTGAAATTATTTTGGGCAGGTTTGCATGTTCACAAATATCAGAATGAAATTTTTCAAGAATTAATTTTTCAATACTGATGTAGTTGTTTGTGAAGCTAATGAAATGGAAAAAAGAGTGAAACTCTTTTTTATCATTCAAAAGTAAATAAAAAATGTGCTTCAGTGTTTCATCTGTTTGTTGGAATGCCGCAACTTCATCAAAGAAAAGGTCTTTAGCTTTTATTGAATCGTTAAGCGGATTGTTTGTGTCCTCTGTTTGAAGTTTATCGTCTTTCAACAAAGCATGGTAAGGTTTTGCCGGAAATAGTAAGGGGGAGAGAAATAAAGTGTCAATGATGTTTGCTGAATTTATTCCGGCATCTGCAACAGCTTTCTGAATGTATTTTAAGTCGTGATTGAAAATATTGTGTCCGCAAATAAACTCAGTGCCTTTGAGAAAAGTACTGAAGTCAGTTATCGAGTTTGAATGAAAATAATCTCCCTTGTCCCTGACACCTCCAATGTCAAGAATCATCCGGCTTTTAAAATCAATCTCTGTATCAATAAAAGTAATTGAAGTCATTTTATAACTTAGTAATTTTCTTTTAGAAAATAACCCTCTCATCACACCTCCTGGATTCTGTTACATAACCTTTCTTATGTATGTAAACAATGAGAAGCGGTTTGCCCTGCTGATGCGCTGCCGATAATCCATTTATTAACCAACCAATCAATTTTTCTTTCTTTCATAATCATACCGAAAAAAATCAACATCCACATAACCTTCATCTGCATTATTATTGTAACTGTAAATTGCTAAGCGGTCTCCGCGGTATGATCCCCACATCATTTGTTCATTTTATCCCAGTTCAATTCAGGTGAAATTTGTGTGAGGTCACTTACCGCATGGCCGGCTATTTTCCAATTCACTAAATCTTTTGAATGAAGAATGATCATGCCCGGTGAATATTGAAATGTAGAAGAGATGGCATAATAATCAGCGCCCACGCGGATACAATCAATATCACTATAATCTGCCGGAAGAATGGGATTGATATACGTTCCGTTGCCTGATCGCCCCATGTATTCCAATTGCCCCATTTGTATGAAGTATCTGTTTGGGCATACAGATGTTGAATGAGCATCAGATTAAGAAGAATAATTTTAGAATAATGCAAAAACATGTGCTATTTGAAATCTAAGATTAAACACCTTCTCTAAAATAATCAAAATGATATGTTATCAAGCAATTTATAATTCCTGTTTTTTAGTTCAGCACTTTCCTGCAGATTGAAGTCTTTAATATTCTTTAGAACAAAACTTTTTGCACCTGATGCAGTTTGTGCCTTTACTCTAAAAAGATTAATGCCTTTTACATCATCCATTACAAACGCAGGCCTGGTTTCTCTTCCAAGAAATCCTACCTCCACATTGTTTAGCTGAATATCTTTTGCATGACGGATAAAGAAACCATAGGCAGGCATGATACCCATCTTTGCAGGTTCAGGATAAGTTTTTTCATGTTCAGGAACAACAGAAGGAATTTTACTTTGTGCAGAATCCATTTGCCGGTAATAAATACGAATGTTATTCAGTTGAACATCTTCTATATCATGGCCTTTTATGCCACTGATGATTGATGCAAAATGTGAATCGGCACTGTAGGCTCTTACATTACTGATACTCACCCTGCGCAACTCTCCCACTGCTGTGCCCTGGGGGCCACGCATACGTGCCGCAAGCCTTAGAAAGATCGGGGCATTCACAATATCCCTCATCGTAATATTTGATATACTGATGTCTTCAAGCAAGCCACCATCCACTGTTTCTAATGCAAGTCCACGGCAATAATCAAATATGCAATTACTGATCGTTATATTTTTAAATCCTCCGTTTGATTCGGTTCCAAATTTTATTCTACCGGTAGGGCCTTCTTTATCCGGAACTTTGTTCCATTCTTTTCGTTCATAAGTGCCCTTATAGAACGTTCCAAGATCATAGCCGCTTACGCCGCAATTGGTAATTGTTACATTTTGTGTTGGCTTTGCATAACCTAATGCAAAAGAACTTTTTAAACAAATAGCATCGTCATATGGGCTGTTAATAGTGCAGTTAGCTATACGAACATTGTTGCAGCAATCTATATCCATCCCATCCCTGTTGGTATCCATTTTTAAATTATCAATGGTGAGATTATCTATACCTGTTGCCAGGATACCAAAGTGCCCTCCATTTAAAATGGTGAAATCTTTTAAAATAACATTGCGGCAAAGTTTTAAGCTGATAGCCTTATTGCCCATTCCGTTTTTTTGTGCCCCAAGCCCCCGTGATAACCCTTTTCCATAAATAGTTCCTGTGCCAAGTATTGAAATATTTTCAAGATTCTCACCCCATATAAGACTATTGCGCCAATGGCTATGTCCAAAATCCTGGTAATGAAAATTATCACCCCATTCATTTACTTCAGCTTCATCATAACCTGTAAATGCCGCTGAATCTGAATTAGCGGCTACGATAGTACAGCCCTGATCAAGGTATAAAGCTATATTGCTTTTTAAATGAATTGAAAAACTGAGGTAAGTCCCCGGCGGAAAGTACACTGTGCCTCCGCCCCTTTTTACTGCACTATCAATGGCATCATTAATGGCTTTTGTGTCAAGTGTATTACCATCTCCAACCGCGCCAAAATCTTTAATGTTTATTCCCTGGCGGTATTTGCAGAAAGCCGCAGAAGATAAGGAGAGATGTAAAAAAAGTATCCCTATTATATGAGGCAATATTTTGGTAATCCTTTGGTTGGAGTTATTATTCATGGTGATATAGTTTTACTTTTAAATATTCGGACAACCACCTGAAAGCCGGACGACTGTCCCATTCTTTTTCATCGCAACTTCATCTGCCATTTTATAATTATACATGATATCATCCTCACTTGGTCTTTAGCCATATACCCATGTTTCATTTATGCAGGAGCCTTCATCTATAGAAGCAATACCGACATCAATTACCATCTGGTTTTGCTGTTTTAATAAATGAGCTTGCCGGCAATTTCCATTCCTCAAAAGGATCGGGATAAGCGGGATCAAATGATGGCAATTGTTCTTTCAAATATTTTGCTAACGCAGGAACATTTTGTTGAATGCCATTAACTACGCATTTTGCCAGTTGATATGCGCCATAAGTACTGAAATGAGTATTGTCGTTTACGTCTTTAGGGTGGTTGGGATATGTGTTGGCAGCAAAATGAACAAAAGCTTTTATTGATTTTTCAGGGCCCCAGGCTTCATACAAAATTTTACTCATTGCATTAAGATCAATGAGGGCAACGTTTTCTTCTTTGGCTGTTTGCCGCATAGCTTCGGGATATTCCTTTAATGAGTTTGTAATATGCCCCGTGGAATCAAATGTTCGTCTATGCATTGAGGTAACCAATACCGGTATTATCCGGCGTTTGCGACTTTCGGCAATCCATTCCTTTAATTTTTGCTTATAAGTTGTAAAGGGGTCTAAAAAATTATCACCTGGCTTTTGGTCATTATGAGTAAACTCAATAAACAAATAATCCCCGGGTTTCGCCATGCTCCATAATTTCTCCAACCGTCTTTCACCTTTGAAGGCTTTTAAAGTTTCACCCGATTCGGCATAGTTGGCTATGGCTATTTTTTTTGGTTGAAAGAACACAGGGATCATTTGCCCCCATGCCGCCCAGGGTTCTTCTGCCTGATCTACAACGGTAGAATTTCCTGCAAGAAAAACACTTGGAACAGCGGTTGGTGAAATTTTAATAGCACAAACCTTCGGCGCTGAATTATTAAATTCTAATGTGAGCTTATCATCCCAATGTAAGTAAGCGATCTCCCGGGATTTTAATCTTACTTTATCATGGCCTGGTCTTATTATGCTGTCCCTGAGATGAACAGTAAATTCCGGGTTTGCGAATTTTCCCTTTCCTGTCTCTATTTTCTCCACCATTAATCGCCTGCACTCCGCTTTTATTGTAGTTGCTGAGGTGCCTTTCTTATCTCCTAATATTACTTTTACATTATAGTTGCCTTCAGGGAGTTTTACAGAAAAATAAAAAGGCTTGTTACATGTTATATAATCATCTCTTAGTGCGTCTTTGCCTTTATAAGATGTGCCGATAAGATTAGATGAAAACTCAAAGCCATAGCCATTTTCAGCGGTATATGCTGTTTCAGGTAACACATTTATATATCCTTTTTGCACCTTACCAGGACCAAAATCGAATTTAAAAGATTGTGCCCTGCATAAAGCTGATGCAACAATAGCTGCGAAAAAAAATATTGATCGTTTATTAAATATTGTTTTCATTTTACAAGAAGTTATAAATTGATTGTTTATTTAAAAAGAGGCTATTCCGTTTTTGATTTTTAAATTTCCGTCAATTTGAACTAATAAACCTTTTGAGTAAATCAACAAGAGATTTTCATGCGTATCTTCTTTTATATCGGTAATAATGCCATAGAAAGCAGAAGCTTTATCGTCAAAATAAGTGAGCTTGTTATTTGATAAGGCGTATCTGTATAAACCATCGTATTATAAAGAAACCAATAATTTCCTTTCCTACTTTTACTATTGAACTAATTTTTTTTGTTGTAAACATATTCAAAGATTTTTGAGTTGCTGCTTCGCTTAAAGGCAAACCTTATCCGGCCTGGGATGCATCCTTCTACAAAAACTTTTTGTTACTATCCGGGAAACAAAAAAGCTGCTGCTGATTATTGCATTGTCGTAGGTTTCACAAAAGAAATGATGGCCTTATACTTGTCAACCGCGAATGATAAACATTAATATTTACCGATGTTAGAGTTAATGATAGGAACCATTATTTATTAGCGAAGGCTAATTTAGTACCTGAGTATACTGGTCCCTTACACCAACAAGCGTGAAGCAGTACTGTTAAAACAATAAAAGAGTTTAAATATTGATTACCAGCTTAGATTAATAAAACTAGTATCCTGGGTTTTGCATTGCTTGCTTTTCTGCAGGTGTTAAATTAGTATTATTGCTTCGTATTGCATCCAGGAAAGTTTGGGGAATTGGCCGTAAAAGATGTTTATCTGCAATATTAGCGGCAGCGTTAACATTAAATGCCTTTGCTCTTGGAACCAATGTTTTTGTTCTTGACAGATCTTCCCAACGCAAATACTCGCCACATAGTTCACGAGAACGTTCATTTAATATCAGGCATAACATCCTGTCATATGCACTTGACAAACCTAATGTGCTAATAATAAATTCATCTTCTGCAGGCAAAGGAGAAACACTTGCAATAGCAAGGCTTGCAGAAGCTGTAGTAGTTACCGGAATATCATTTGACTCATAATATGAATTTGCAGGATAAAACGAATTGATAACTCCGGGTGGTTGAAGTGACTGAGACTGTACTGTATTACCTCCATCATAATAAGTAGCCCTGTTTTCTCCACTTGCATATTGTGCACGTTGACGAACTGCATTTATATACGGCAGCGCATCAGCATAATTACCTGTACCAGCTTTAGCTAACCTGATCTTTGCTTCCGCAGCGATCAAATAAGTTTCAGCTGAACGAGCTAAAACAAAATCTCTATGACCAGGCAAATCATTCAATGCATTTCTTGAACCATCAAGATGTTTACTTAATGGTGGGAAAGCCTGGTAAACGGTAGTTAAATCAGTATTTAGTGCACCGTCGCTTGAAGAACCATTAGGATAAGCAACGTAAACAGTTGGTATTGGATGGGTGGTAATTGGATCTATGATCAAACTTGCAGCGGGAACTGTGGCTTTGCAAATTTTTGATTTAGCCCAGTTACGGGGATCACCGGGTTGATTGATCACGAACATCATTCCCAGGTCACCTTTTACATTCGGAGCAACTGGTCCATCTGTATTTAATGTCCATTTAGTTCTAAAGGATTTCCAGAATCTTGAATCATTAACCCGGTCGTAAATGCGATAGTCGTAATAGGTTGTTGCCATCCTGCTGTAAGGTCTGCCACCACCCAGATCACGTTTCAATTGATCCTGTACATCATACCTTGCAACAAAATACAAATGCTGTGTACTTCCAACCTGGTTATTTGTCGTTACATCATTGGTCATTTGGGCTGATAAAATAACCTCAGGAAGAGTTTCATTGGCAGAATTAATTCCGATAAAATTCCATAAAGCTGAAAAGTTTGAAGCTAATGGGTGATTTGCTATTACCTGATCACATAAAGGCCCGATAGCAGCAAGATCAGCAGCAACAGTTGAAGCATTCCATGAACTATTTATCTCACTCGCTCTTGCTAAATATGCTTTTGCCAGGAAATGGGCTGCGGCATCTTTTGTAAGGTGGGCAGGGGCACCTCCAGTTGGCAACAAATCTTTTGCTTTGATAAAATCAGCAATGATCTGTGCGTAAACATCTTTAGGATCAGTTCTTTTGAACTCAAGCTCAATCTCAGTACTTGGTGTAGTTTTCAACGGAACAGCGCCCCATTGCAGTACTAATCTAAGGTAGTTGTATGCACGAAAAAAATATCCTTCGCCTAATGCTGTATTTTTAATAGCAACAGAAGTGGAAGTACTGGCAGTAGCATTCTGGATCAATAAATTTGCATCTCCAATGCCAATGTATAAAGCATCCCACATAACATTAGCTCCTTGCAAATTACCACCAGTAGCTAACCCGGGAGCAAGAGTTGCATCATAATTATTCCACGGTCCATTGGATGCGTCGCCACCTACATGAAATTCATCTGTTCCATATTGGGTTTGACAAAAATACCATTCTCCATTAGTAGGATTCGTAAATACCTGGTAATACCCACCGGCTGCTAATTGTAATA
>JBDSFG010000121.1:0-19796 GCA_039919615.1 Ginsengibacter sp.
CATAAAAGTTTAAAAACAAAATGATAGCTTGTCCGCTCGGGTGCATTATGCTCTGCTGAGATAGGAAGCGCAGCGGTAAGTTTCCACGCATTTAGCTGAAATTTAGTGTACCAAAAGCGTACATTTCGTGTATCAAAAACGAACTACTTCGTATCTCTTTGTCTTATAGAGGCCTGTAAATCATTTACCTGTAATCTGGCATGTATTTAACAGGACTATATAAATTTTTAGAAACAAGGTCAAGCATGTTTAAAAATTATTTCAAAATAGCTATCAGAACTTTGGTGCGTCATAAAGGATATACTGCCATTAACGTCGGTGGTTTGGCTGTGGGGATTGCAGCTTGTTTGTTGCTTTTTTTGGTGGTGAATTATGAATTGAGTTATGATAAAATTCAGCCCAATTATAAAAGAATTTACCGGGTTGTAACGGAGGATAAATATCCGGATGGTGTTACTTATAATCCCGGAATACCGGTTCCGGCTCTGGAGGCATTGCGCTTACAAATGCCGGATATTTCGTTTGCACCAATTCACGCAATTTATGGAAGCCAGGTAACAATTGATGCAACTGGCAATCCTGTAGAAAATAAAAAGTTTATTGAAGAAAACAAGATGTTCTTCTGTGAGTCGTCTTTTTTCCGGGTATTTAAGTTTACCTGGCTTGCAGGTAATGCAAATGTTTTAAATGAACCAAACACAGTTGTACTTAGTAAAAGATCGGCTGAAAAATACTTTGGTGAATGGCAACAATCAATTAATAAGTTCATCACATTAGATAACAAAGTTTCACTTAAAGTTTCCGGCATTATAGAAAATTCACCTGCCAATTCTGATTTTCCTTTAGAAGTATTGATTTCTCTTAAAACTGTGAAAGCAAATGCGTCCGCTTATTATTATTTTGATAACTGGAACAGCACATCAAGCAGCTTCCAGGTATACGCCCTATTGCCAGAAAATATATCTGCCGATAAAATAAATAAGCAACTACTTACCTTCAATAAAAAACACTATCCCGAAAAAGGGCGTTCCATAAAATCTAATTTTCTTCAGCCATTAAGTAAGTTACATTTTGATAAGCGCTTCAGCATATTTGGCAGTCATGTAACAAGCCTTTCAACTTTATGGACGTTATCATTAATTGGCATTTTCATAATAGTGATGGCCTGTATAAATTTTGTAAACCTTTCTACGGCCCAGGCTGTCGGCAGATCAAAAGAAGTAGGCATTAGAAAAGTGCTGGGCAGTAACCGTAAGCAACTTTTTTTCCAGATCATGGGTGAAACCGGTATAATTGTTATTGTTGCGGGGATATTGGCAATAGCTATTGCTATACTCTGCCTGCCCTACATAAAGCATATTGCATCAATTGAAGAAGCACTTAGTTTATATAATGCAGATACCATTTTTTTTGTTTTGCTTATCGTATTAGCAGTAACATTATTTTCTGGGTTGTATCCTTCAGTTACGCTTTCGGGTTACAATCCGGCATTGGCTCTCAAGAATAAGATAACTTCCGCTAAGGTGGGTGGCATTTCATTAAGAAGAGGATTAGTGGTTACCCAATTTGCCATATCACAGGTGTTAGTAATCGGTACCATTGTGGCGATTAGCCAAATGAATTTTGTTAACAGCGCCGACCTCGGTTTTAACAAGGAGGCAGTACTTTTATTAGCCGGAAATTCTGATAGCGTTGTAGTTGTTAAGCGGGCTGCATTTAAAGAAAAATTATTACAGGTACCTGGTGTACAATCTGTGAACTTTAGCTCAGATGCACCTTCGTCGGAAAATAACTGGAGTACCAATTTTGCCTATGATCATAAAGAAGATGAAAAGTTTCAGCTCTCGTTAAAATTTGCAGATGAGGATTATTTTAAAACTTATGGCCTGCAGTTGGTGGCGGGCAGGGTATATGATAAAAGTGATACAACTAAAGAAGTAGTTATCAATGAAACGCTTGTTCAAAAACTTAACGTAAAGAAACCTGAAGACGTTATAGGAAAAGATATCCGGTTAGGAGATACCTGGAAAAAAATAGTTGGTGTGGTAAAAGATTTTAAAACAGGTTCCTTGAGAGAAAATATAAAGCCAACCTTGCTTGCTGAGAGTAACAGGGATTACTCGCTTACTTCTGTTAAGGTAAGGTCATCAAATATTCCCCAAATCCAGGCACGCATTCAATCTGCCTGGAATCAATTCTTTCCCGAATATGCTTACAGCGGTAAGTTTATTGATGAGAATATTGCAAAGTTTTATGAACAGGAAAAGCATCTTTCCTTATTGTATAAGATCTTTGCCGGCCTTGCTATTTTCATTTCCTGTCTTGGTTTGTATGGCCTTGTTTCGTTTATGGCTGTACAAAGAACAAAAGAGATCGGTGTAAGAAAAGTGCTTGGTGCATCTGTAACGAATATTGTTTACCTGTTTTCAAAAGAATTTACCATACTTATAGCAGGTGCTTTTGTAATAGCCGCGCCGGTTGCATATTTTATGATGAACACCTGGTTGAATGATTTTGTATATAAAATAAAATTAGGTATTGGAGTATTTTTGCTTGCCATAACCATTTCAATAATTATTGCATGGATAACGGTTGCATATAAAGCGATTAGTGCAGCAATAGCTAACCCAATTAAAAGCTTAAGAACAGAATGAAACCCCTATCCCCTAAAGGGGAAGAATAAGAAGTTAAACCCATTTTAAACTAAAAACCAAAAATACACATCATGAAAAAATATTTTTTTATTGCAGTGATCGCTATGCAGGCATCTTGCTCTCTTGCTCAAAATAACCGGTATGAAAAGGAGCCGTTTATGACCAAGTCGTTAGTAAATTCATCCGTTAAAAATGTAACTGCACAAACAAGTGGAGGTAATATTTCTGTTACCGGTGTAGCCACTGATGCAAGAATAGAAGTATACGTTAGTCAAAATAATTTTATTGGTAATCTTAATAAAGATGAAATGCAAAAAAGGATCGATGAAGATTACGACCTTATTATTTCGGTTGAAAATAACGGGCTTACTGCTATAGCAAAATCAAAAAGGCAAAACATGAACTGGAAAAAAGCCCTCAATATTTCTTTTAGAATTTTTGTCCCCGGCAATGTATCTGCACAACTTTCAACAAGCGGTGGAAATATTGACCTAACTCACATTTCAGGCAAAGAAACTTTTAGCACCAGCGGTGGAAATTTACAGATAGATGATGTTAGCGGAGACATTAGAGGAAGAACTTCAGGCGGCAATATTCATCTTACAAATTCAAAAGATGAAATTGATTTACAAACCAGCGGAGGAAATATTCACGCAAGTAATTGTACAGGTAATATCAGGCTTGAAACTTCCGGAGGTTCATTAAAATTAAGTGATCTTAAAGGAAAAATAAAAGCCAATACAAGTGGCGGAAATGTTCGTGGTGAAAGTATTTCAGGGGAACTTATATCCCACACTTCCGGAGGAAATATTGATTTGGATAATTTGTACTGCAGCCTTGAAACGTCAACAAGCGGTGGCAATATTGACGTATCAATAAAAGAGTTAGGCAGTTATATTACCATAAATAATTCCGGCGGAAATATTGATCTGCAAATGCCCGGCAATAAGGGTGTAGATCTGAAACTCACAGCCGATAAAATTAAAACAGCATCATTAAATAATTTCAATGGCAAATCTGATGATGATGAAATCAGGGGTACACTGAACGGTGGTGGTGTACCTGTAACTGTAATGGCTAGCAGCGGGAAAATAAATCTTTCATTTAAGTAAAAAATCAGCTCACCTAAATCCCGGAAGGGAAGACTTAAGGAGAATGTATTTTTGAGAAGAATATTTCCATGAAGCCTAAATTTTTATTAATAACATTTTAAAATCTTTCCCCTTTTGGGGGAATAAGAAGGGGGACTTTACATGATTGAGTTACAACACATTTCAAAATGGCATACACAGGGGGGAAGACACATCTTTATTTTAAAAGATATAAGTCTCTCTGTTAAAGAAGGCGAATTTGTTTCTATAATGGGCCCGTCAGGTTCAGGTAAATCAACCCTGTTAAATGTAATAGGAATGCTGGATGAGCCATCTGAAGGAGAATATTTTTTTATGGACCAGGCGGTGCATACGTTAAAAGAAAAACAAAGATCACAATTGTATAAACATCACATAGGCTTTGTTTTTCAGGCTTATCATTTAATTGATGAATTAACGGTGTATGAAAATATTGAAACCCCGCTTCTTTACCAGGATGTAAAAGGCTCTGAGAGAAAAGCAATGGTGGCGGATATGCTGGACAGGTTCCAGATGGTTGGTAAAAAAGATCTTTTTCCAACGCAGCTTTCAGGCGGGCAGCAGCAGTTAGTAGGTATAGCGAGAGCATTAATAGTTAAGCCTAAATTATTGCTTGCAGATGAACCAACCGGCAACCTTAATTCAAAACAGGGAGAGGAAATAATGGAATTATTCAGCGTGTTGAATAAAGAAGGCGTTACTATTATCCAGGTAACACACTCAGAAAAAAATGCAGGCTATGGTTCACGGATCATTAACCTGTTAGATGGAAGGATAGAGTTTTAAAAAAGATTATAAGATGAAAAAATGTGCCGCAATAATTATTGGAATTATTTTATTAAACGGTAGAGGAGGTTATACCCAACAGAATATTGATTCTGTATTGAGCCTGAAACAATGTGTAGACATAGCGCTTACCAACAATTTATTAGTAAAGCAAAATGAATTGCAAACGCAAACGGATTATATAAATCTAAAACAAGCCAGGGATAACCGTATTCCTCAACTTATTGCAAATATTAACCACGGCACAAACCAGGGGCGAAGTATTGATCCATTCACAAATAGCTATGCAAATCAGAATATAACATACGGTAATTATGATTTAGCAGCCGGCGTAAACCTGTTTAATGGCGGGCAAATAAAAAACAGCGTAAGGCGATATAAATTTGGTCTTGAGGCCAGCCAGATGGACCTGCAGCAAATTAAAGAAAATACAACCCTTAATATTATTCTTGCTTACCTGCAGATACT
This sequence comes from Ginsengibacter sp., assembly GCA_039919615.1. GTDB lineage: Bacteria > Bacteroidota > Bacteroidia > Chitinophagales > Chitinophagaceae > Ginsengibacter. Next base: position 5,039 of record JBDSFG010000121.1, read on the forward strand.
GAATAATGAAGACCTCGTAGAGCAATCAAAAGATCAGTTTACATTAACACAAAAACAGGTTGACCGCCTGGAAATATTAAATAAAGAAGGATCCATTATACCTGCACAGTTATATGAATTAAAGGGGCAGTTAGCAAATGATGAATTGGCCCTCGTTGATAATGAAAATGCACTTGATGCGGCCAGGCTTACTCTTTGCCAGCTTATGAATATCCCGTATAAAAAAATAAGGGTTGAAAGAATAGCTTTAAAAGATGATGGCATTTTCAACCAAAGCAATGCTGCGGAAATTTATCAATTTTCATTACAGCAGTTTCCTGCAATAAAAGCTGCTGCCCTGCGTACTAAAAGTCAGCAGTCAGCAATAAAATTTGCCAGGGGAGCTTTGTACCCGGCTATCACTTTAGGAGGTGATTTGTTTACCAATTTTTCTTCTGCGGCAAGCCAGGATATTTTTCAAAATTCAGCAGAAGTTCCGTCAGGAGATTTTATTGATTTAAACGGAACTAAAGTACCGGTGATAACAAACAAATCAAATTTCACCTCTGGTAAAATTGGCTATTTTAACCAGTTCAGTAATAACTACAGCACATCTTTAAACGTTAACCTTCGTATTCCTATTTTAAATTATAGACAGGCAAAAAACCGCGTTGCACTTGCCCAGGCAGAATTTAAGAATGCTGTATTTCTTGAGCAAAGCGCCAAAACACAACTATCGCAAAATATTGAGCAAGCTCACTTTAATATGACTGCAGCTTATAAAAAACTTACAACATTACAACAGCAGGTATCTGATTTTAATGAGGCGTACAAAATTGCAGAAGTGCGATTTAACGAAGGCGCAACAAATCAGGTTGAATATCTTATCGCAAAAAATAATGTTGACAGGGCGAATATCAACCTGATAATAGCCCGTTACGATTATATTTTCAGAACAAAAATTCTTGATTATTACCAGGGTAAGCTAGTTTTATAAATGTATATGATTTGCCCAACCTGGTCGTTCCAGGAGCCATAGTTAAATACTTTTTCCATCACAAACAAGGCGTTTTTCTCAAAGGTGATTACTGAAAAGTGTACGTTCCAGAATGCTTTTGTGAAATTTGCGGCTTGTCGAAACTCAATGCTACTACGAATTTTAACATCTTTTTCTTACCAGTGCAATGTTATACCGGTTAATTATTCCGCAACTGCTTTTAACCCTATAAACGATACTAAACTTAAATTTTTGTAAAAAAATTTCCTACTTTAGCGCCGCAGTATGCAATCTCTGGGCTGTTATTAACACACAAATCGTTTTTTATGAAGATTTAAGAAGGCTTAGAACTTTATGTTCAAGCCAATTATGCAAACTTTGATCACAGCACAGTCTATAGTGTTGTAGTATCCCATTATTCATAATCTTTATCAATTTCAAATGACAACTTATACTCGCTATAAGGGCGCTAAGGACATTTTATCTTTTATAAAACTTTCCTTATCAAACGAGCAACATGATTTCACCACAATCAGTATCCGTAAAGCAGTTTTTTTACTAGCTATTCCTATGATACTGGAGATGTGCATGGAAAGCCTCTTTGCAGTTGTAGATATTTTCTTTGTTGGAAAACTTGGTTCCAATGCAACAGCTTCGGTAGGCCTTACAGAATCTATATTAAGCATATTGTATTCCCTTGCCTTTGGCATAAGCATGGCAACAACTGCAATGGTTGCAAGAAGAGTTGGGGAGAAAGATAAGGAAGGCGCTGCAAAGGCCGGCGCACAGGCAACTTTAATTACAGTTGCTATTTCTCTACTTATAAGTATTGCAGGGATTGCCTTTGGTCCGCAAATTTTGCGGCTAATGGGCGCTACTGAGGAAATAGTAAACACAGGCACTGCCTACATAAGAATAATGCTTGGCGGAAACATTGTTATAATGTTCCTTTTTTTATTGAACGGGATTTTTAGAGGCGCAGGCAATGCATTTATAGCCATGCGAAGCCTGTGGCTGGCCAACATTTGCAACATTATTTTATGCCCACTTTTAATTCACCAGTTCGGCCTGAAGGGAGCCGCGATAGCAACCACTGTGGGGCGTGGCATAGGAGTGTGTTACCAGCTTTGGCACCTCATAAAAGGTAAAGGTCTCATCAAATTTAGTGTGCATCATTTTTTGCCGGATAAAGAGGTACTTAAGAACCTCGCAAGTGTGGCCTCCACGGGCAGTTTGCAATTTTTAATTGGCTCGGCAAGCTGGATAGCAATGGCCAGACTAATGGCAGGCTTTGGCAGCGATGCTCTTGCTGGGTATACAATTGCAATAAGATGGGTCGTTTTTTTTATTTTACCTGCGTTTGGTTTGAGCAATGCAGCGGCAACCTTAGTAGGGCAAAACCTTGGCGCAAACCAACCTGAACGTGCCGAACAATCTGTTTGGAAAACAGCAAAGTACAACACCATATTTATGGCTTTTGTTTCCCTGTTGTTTTTATTATTTGCAAGATTTTTTGTGGAGATAATTAATAAGGAGCCTGCCGTTGTAGAAACGGCAGTATTGGCGCTGCGCATTATAAGCCTGGGTTATATTTTTTACGGTATCGGTATGGTAATGATGAATGCTTTTAACGGAGCCGGTGATACTAAAACAGTCACCTGGTGTAACCTGTTCTGGTTCTGGGTATTTCAAATTCCTTTTGCATACTTGCTGGCCAATGTTTTACATTTTGGGTCCATGGGTGTGTTCGTTGCAATTGTTATTACTGAAACCTGTATTACACTTACAAGTGTATGGCTGTTTAAAAAAGGCAAATGGAAGGTGGTAAAAATTTAATTTTTTCGTGATAGTTAATGAGTGAATCTTCTTTTTCAAATTTTATCAGGCTTTTAAAAAAATGATAGTAGCTAAACTTTTAAAATCTTAAATCTTCTTTTAAATATGTATGCCCGTAAAAATCCTTTCTGCGTTTGCGGTGGTTATGGCAGCAACCTCTTCTTCAGATATATTTTTTATTTCTGCAAGTTTTTTTATTACATATTTTATATAACCGCTTTCATTTCTCTTTCCACGAAAGGGAACAGGAGTAAGGTATGGGGAATCAGTTTCCACTACAATATAGCTAAGGTCTATTTCTTTTATTGCTTCAGCAACGCCTGCATTTTTATAAGTAACCACACCACCAATACCTAATAAAAAGCCTGCCTTAATAATATCAAGGGCATTTTGATGGTTGCCGCTAAAACAATGAAAAATTCCTTTTATATTTTTTGAAGTGAATTTTTTTACCACCTCAATCGTTTCCTCTATGGCATTCCGGGTATGAATAATAACAGGCAAATTATATTGAAGGGCCCATTCAATTTGCCGGTTAAAGCTTTCATATTGCTCATTAACAAAAGTTTTGTCCCAAAAAAAATCCAGTCCCGTTTCGCCAATTGCTGCAAACCTTCTTTTATTCAGCCAGTCGCTTACCATCAATAACTCATCCTTATAATTTCCCTTTACTGAGCAGGGATGCAAACCCATCATAGCAAAACATTTACCCGGATATTTACTTTCCAGGGAAAGCATTGATGCTGTTTCACCACTATCTATCGCAGGTAAATAAAACTCCTCCACATTTTCGGCAAAGGCATTTAACATTACATGATCGATATCATCTTTAAAGTCATTTAGATAAAGATGTGTATGGGTGTCAATTATTTTCATTTAAATTTTTCAACAATCCTTTTAACATGAATACTGCTCAACAGATTTCCCCTCAAATTTTTAAAGTATAGCTCCTGCCACACGCATTTTGTATTTATGCAAGGTGTTTTTAAACTTAAATTTTAAGGGTTTAAATTCGATATAGTAAAATTACCATCCTGATAAATTAAAATAAGCCCGGGATTGCCTACCACTTATTTAAGCGATCTTTTTAAAACATTATATGAAAAATAATCTCTTGTTACTTCAATAATTAAATACGGCAATCATTTCAAAATATTATAATTCAACTAATCATATATCGATTCCATTATAATACTAACATTAACTACATAATATCCATGTGTCGATTAACAGTAAAATTACGGTCATTAATTTTTAGATTTTCCCTCATAAAACTGACTTTTATAAAGACATACACTATTATAATTAATTGATTTTCAACAAAATTCATCTTGTAATTAAAGGAAAATATAGTAACTTCATAAAAGTTTTCATAGGGTACGGATTAAAAACGGGCCAGGGTTTCTACCCCGGCCTATTCTTTTTATAACCTCACCACACGGCCTTCATATTTCAATGGCTTTAAATGTATAACCTTCTTTGGAAAAGTAGTCAAGAACCCTCGGTATAGTATATAAAAGCTTAGCATAAGATTTATCGCTATCATGAAAAACAATTATCGAACCACGTCCTGCATTCCTGGTTACATTGAGAAAACAATTTTCATCTGACACATTTTTATCAAAATCACCACTTAACACACTCCACATTATTGTGTTTAATCTATACTTATCTGCACTTAGTTGTCTTAGTTGAAATTTTGTGATCTTTCCATAAGGAGGCCGGAATAAATTACTGTCAATAATTTTTTTCGCTTCAAAAATATTCCGGAGGTAGTCTTTATCTTTTTCTTTCCAGCCATTTAAATGATCATACGTATGGTTGCCCGGCTTATGCCCATCGTTAATTATCTGTCTATAAACTTCAAAATGTTCTTTTACATTTTTTCCTATACAAAAGAAGGTGGCTTTTGCATTATATCTTTTTAATTGTTCTAAAACAAATGGCGTAGCTAGCGGATGTGGCCCGTCATCGAATGTGAGATATAAAATTTTTTCCGCCGTCTCAATATCCCATATACACTCGCTATACAATTTTTTTAACCACCATGGTGTCTTAATAAAATAAACCATGCCGAAAATTAATTTATTTATATTATTAAACTCTTAACAGACTCTTAAGTCTTACGTTTCTAAAATTATGAAAATGAAACTTAAAAATCTTATTCTCTGCGCCACATTATCATTAATTTCTCTCGGGTTTTGGTCATGTAAAAAAGATGATTCAAATACCAATACAGGTGAAATTGAAACAACCTTTGAATTGAGTGGTAATGATGCAGTGACTGAAAACATTACAGAAGATGCAAATGATATTCTTATGGAAACGGGTGTTGACAACAATTTTGCAGGCCGCAACGCCGGTAATGTTACAATAGCAGAAACAATGAATATTTTAAGCTGTGCAACGGTAACGGTTACGCCACTGCAAGGCTTCCCTAAAAACATTAGCATAGATTTTGGCAACGGTTGCACGTCGCAAAATGGTGTAACAAGAAAAGGTAAAATATATGTTACGGTTTCTGATTCCCTGAGAAAAGAAGGAAGTGTTGCCGTGATGAAATTTGATAATTACTACGTTAGCGAATTTAAAATAGAAGGCAAAATAACATGGACAAATACCAGTGCACCTGGTACAAAAAGCTGGCAGCGCAAGTATGAAGATGGAAAGATAACTGCAGTTGACGGAAGATACTGGCTTCACACCGGTATAAAAGAAATTGTACAGGTACAGGGTGTAAACACTCCGCATAATTTATTGGATGATGTTTTTTCCATAACAGGCCATCACACAACTACTAATGCAGAAGGAAAAACAAGAACATCAACTATTATTGAACCGTTACAAAAGAAAGTAATTTGTGAGAATGTTGATAAAGGAAAAGTAAAAATTGAAGGAGCCAGCCATACCGCTGTTATAGATTTTGGAGATGGCACGTGTGATCGCATAGCTACTATATCAATTGACGGAAAAACACCCCGTACAATTTTGCTTAGATAAGAATTCCAATCTTAATAAAATTACACCTGTAAGTTTTAAAGGCTTACAGGTTTTTTGTTTTTATCATTCCACGTCAGGTTAACTTCCTCTTTATATTTGCACCATGAATAAAGTAAGAGTTCGTTTTGCACCCAGCCCAACAGGTGGTTTGCATTTAGGTGGTGTGCGAACAGCATTGTATAATTATCTTTTTGCAAAGCAACATGGTGGTGATTTTATCCTGAGAGTTGAGGATACAGATCAAAGCCGTTTTGTACCGGGTGCGGAAGAATACATTAATGAATGCCTTAGCTGGTGTGGCTTGCAACCTAATGAGAGCCCTGCTATGGGTGGAGCGTTTGCACCCTACAGGCAAAGCGAAAGAAAGAAAATTTATAAAGACTATGCAGAGCAACTAGTTGAAAGCGGTCATGCATATTACGCTTTCGATACCCCTGAAGAAATAGAGATGATGAGGCAAAATTTAAAAGCCCATGGAGAAGGCAACCTGCAATATGATCATCATGTAAGAATGCGAATGAATAACTCGTTGCGGTTAATGCCACATGAAGCACAAGAGCTTTTGAATGCAGCCACGCCCTACGTCATTCGCCTAAAAATAGATCCTGGTGAAACCATTTCTATTGATGATGTGATCCGTGGTGATCTGAAATTTGATACTAATAATATTGATGACAAGGTGTTGCTTAAAGCAGACGGAATGCCTACTTATCATCTTGCTGTGGTTGTAGATGATTATTTAATGAAGATAAGTCATGTGTTTCGTGGAGAGGAATGGATGCCAAGCTTACCTGTACATGCTTTGCTATGGAAATATTTAGGATGGGAAAACCACATGCCAAAATGGGCTCATCTCCCGTTGATCTTAAAGCCCGATGGCAATGGTAAATTAAGCAAGAGAGATGGCGACAGGCTGGGCTTTCCTGTTTTTGCAATGAATTGGACTGACCCCAAAACAAATGAACTGATAAAAGGTTTTAAGGAGCTGGGCTTTTTACCTGAAGCGTTTATAAATCTTCTCGCTGTGCTTGGCTGGAATGATGGAACTGCACAGGAAATTTATTCGCTTGACGAATTGATCGAAAAATTTTCTATAGAAAAAGTGCATTATGCCGGAGCAAAATTCGATTTTGAAAAAGCCAAATGGTTCAATCATGAATGGATAAAAAAGTTGCCTGTTGCCAGGTACCAGTTACAGGTGAAAAAGATATTTGAAGACAATGGAATTATAATTGATGACGAAGCAAAATTTGAAAGAGTGCTAATCTTAATTAAGGATCGTTGTCATTTAATTAATGATTTTTTTGCACAGGGAAATTTCTTTTTTAAAACTCCGGCAACAATTGATACAACTGCAATCAGTCCTTCATGGAATGATAACAAGCAAATGTTTTTTGTTGAGTTAATAAGAGCATATGAGCTAAGCACCCTCTGGCAGACCGCTGACCTTGAAAAAGAATTTAAAGAACTGGCAGCAGCCAATAAATTAAAACCGGGTGAGTTAATGCTGCCGTTTCGCATAATGCTCGTTGGAGGTAAATTTGGGCCGGGAGTTTTTGAAATTGCTTCGGTTATTGGGAAAGAAGAAACTGTGAAACGTATTGAACATACATTAGCTTCAATGTAAACCAAACCAACATGCAAAAAAGCAACAGGCTTTTATATTTGCTCGCGTTTATTAAAATTGTGCTCCCTTATTTTTTACAGCATCCTATTTATGAACCTCACCGGGATGAATTTTTATACCTGGCTGAAGGAAATCACCTGGCCTGGGGGTTTATGGAAGTGCCACCAGTACTTTCTGTTTTTGCGTGGCTTACAAATATATTTGGAGGTGGAATCTTCTGGATAAAATTATGGCCATCTTTATTTGGTGCAGCAACGTTTATTATTGCAGGAAAAATAGTGCAATCACTGGGCGGCAAAAACTTTGCCTTATTGCTGTTATTCCTTCCGTTTATTTTTGGTGTTTACCTGCGTTTGTTTTTCTTATTTCAACCCAATACTCCTGAAGTTTTTTTCTGGACGATGATTGCTTTTACTCTTGTTCGTTTTACGCAAACAAACAAAAACAGGTGGCTATATTTTCTTGGCCTCAGTATAGGATTAGGAATGTTAAGCAAGTATTCGGTAGCGTTCTTTACCATCAGCATTTTCACCGGCTTACTGTTTACAAAACATCGCATCATTTTTTTAAATAAACATTTCTGGTTTGCGCTTCTTACCGCATTTGTAATTTTTCTTCCCAATTTTATCTGGCAGTATCATAATCATTTTCCTGTTTTACATCATATGAAAGAGTTGCAGCAAACCCAGTTGCAATACATATCTCCCATCGGCTTTTTAAAAGATCAGTTGCTCATGAACCTTCCGTGCCTGTTTATTTGGCTGGCAGGCTTGTGGTTTGTTAGTTTGTCAAAAAAGGGGAGAAATTATCGTTTTATAGGCCTCACTTATGTAACTGTGATCGTTTTATTTCTTATTACACATGGCAAAAATTATTATTCCCTTGGCGTGTATCCAATTCTGTTTGCTTTCGGAGCATACTCTCTTGAGCAATACACGCTGATTAAAAGGAAAGCGCTGAGATATCTTTTCGTAATGGTTCCTGTGGGTTTGGGTATCTTTTTTATACCCATTTCTTTGCCTTTGTTTGCCCCGGAGAAGTTAGCGGAATTTTATAGTAAAATGGGCATGGTAAAAACAGGCGCTCTCAAATGGGAAGATCTAAAAGATCATCCTTTGCCACAAGACTTTTCTGATATGCTTGGTTGGGAAGAGATGGCACAGAAGGTTAGTAGGGCTTATGAAAAGCTTGACAGCACAGAGAAAAAACAAACTATGCTTTTTTGTGATAATTATGGGCAGGCAGGCGCTTTAAATTTCTATGCAGAAAAATATCACCTGCCACAGGCCTACAGCGACAATGCAAGTTTTTTATATTGGCTTCCCGATAGCGTTCACATCATCAATCTTATTCTGCTCACTGATGATGAAAATGAAATGCAGCACCCGTTTATAAGAGATTTTTCTTCTGCAATGCTTACTGATAGTATCACCACACCATACTCACGGGAAAGAGGTGATCTTATCATCACCTTTAAAGGCGCTAACAATTCATTTAATCAAATGTTTAAAGAGAAAATTGAAAAGGATAAAGCAGTATTTAAATGATTGAATGGTATTCTTAGGTAATCTCTTCCTCATTGCATATCTATATACCGGTTCTTCCCTTTAGATACAACTATATAGCTACAATTTATTTGATTTATTTTTGAGGAGAGAATTATAAAATTATGGAAAGACCTATCAGGGTTTTGGTTGCCAAAGTTGGCTTGGATGGTCACGACCGCGGAGCAAAAGTTATCGCCGCCTCACTAAGAGATGCAGGCATGGAAGTGATCTATACCGGTTTGCGCCAGACCCCCGAAATGGTTGTTAGTGCTGCATTACAGGAAGATGTTGATGCCATCGGGATAAGTATATTAAGCGGGGCACATAACACCGTATTCCCCAAAATACTAAAGCTCCTTAAAGAAAAAGAAATGGACGATGTACTGTTAACCGGCGGAGGAATAATACCTGAAGATGATATGAAAGCATTAAATGAAATGGGAGTTGGTAAATTATTCTCTCCCGGCGCAACGAGTATGGAAATTGCAGCGTATATAAGAGAGTGGGTAAAAGAACACAGAAGCTTTTAAAATATTAGTATGAGCAGATCAATCCATATATTTAAATCGTTTGAAGAACAGGAGCAATTCCAAAAAGAAATGATGATAAACACTACTCCACAAGAACGATTTAGAAAATTATACCAGATGCAGCAATTAACTAAGAAATTTCATCCGCCGGCCAGTAAATCCAGAAAAATAACTATTAATAATGGACGTCCTAAATCCTGAATTTCTATTATTTCTGAAATGTGCGCAACAAAACAATCTTCGCTATATGCTGATTGGTGGCTACGCTGTAAACTATTATGGATATAACAGAAACACTGATGATATGGATGTTTGGCTGGCGCCTACTAATGAAAATAAAAAACTTTTCATGGATACTTTACTTTGTATGAATTATTCTTTGGGAGAAGTAAGTCCGCTAAATTTAGAAGATTTTACCAAAGGATTTATGGGAGTGATTAACGCGGGAGACAGTCCAATAGATGTTCTCACTATTGTTCATCATGCCATATCATTTGATGAAGCAGAAAAGCAACAACAGCAGTTCGAAATTGAGCAGGAAGTATTCATGAAAATTGTGCCTTATGATTTCTTAAAAGACATGAAACTTCGTTCCAGGCAGGAAAAAGATATTTGGGATATTGCCCGCCTGGAGGAACTGAGAAATTTAAAAAAATAATTTTATAAAAATAAAAGACCATCTCTAAAGCAGCCTCTTCCTAAGAATAACAATCTTGTAATACAATTCTCCACAAAACAGCAACAATGTATTCAACGCTTTTAACCAATTTACAAGATTGCATTTTTACCATCACCATCAATCGTCCTGACAAATTAAATGCAATAAATAAGCAGGTAATGTCGGACATTAATGCCGTTATGGATGAAGTGTACAACAACACGGATATCCGGTCTGTTATCATCACCGGAGCAGGCACCAGGGCATTTGTGGCAGGTGCCGACATTAGTGAGTTCACCAAATTAAACGAGTCAGAAGGAATGGCGCTTGCCAAATACGGTCAGGATGTTTTTTTTAAAATTGAGAATTGCCCAAAGCCAGTTATTGCAGCAGTAAATGGTTTTGCATTAGGCGGGGGATGTGAACTCGCAATGGCCTGCCACTTCAGAATAGCAAGTGACAATGCAAAGTTTGGGCAACCTGAAATTAACCTCGGCCTTATCCCCGGTTATGGTGGCACTCAGCGCTTAACAGCGTATATTGGAAAGGGGAGGGCTATGGAATTATTGTTAACAGGAAACATGATTGATGCCGGTACAGCGTTGCAATTAGGATTGGTTAATTATGTTGTTCCGCCGGAAGAACTTATTTCAAAAGCTACAGCAATTTTGCAGTTAGTGAATTCAAAAGCGCCTGTGGCAATCTCAAAGTGTATACATGCAGTCAACAACGCCAACACGGGCAGTAAAGGTTATGAAGTAGAAATTTTTAACTTTGGTGAATGCTTTTCGACTGTTGATATGAAAGAAGGTGTAGCTGCATTTTTAGAAAAGCGCAAACCAAATTTTACTGGAAAATAATTCCGTAAAAAATTTACCATGTGCTAAGCTTCCATTCATTTATTGAATTGTGAGAAAGCAACTGCCACACATTTTTCCTGAGAACATACACCCGAAAATAGGTTAAAGCATAGCCCGTCTTTGTTCCATCAGTCATTTTATGTACCGAGAGTGTACCCTTAACAATTGCAATATCTTTGTGAAGTTCCATAGTTACTGAATCGTGTGTTCGGGATACAAATGATGTGGCGGGCTTCATCACATTATCTATCCAGCTTTTCTTTGAATCCACGAGGCCGGTGCTGTGTCTGAAATAAAAATCCTCAGCAAAATGCCTGGTCATAATATTCAATTCTTTATTTACAACTGCATTATCAACCAGCCGGTTTATCGAATCTATTTCATGCTTTACAGCATTTGAGTCGTAGATGTTTTGCCGGCACTGCCCTTTAAATGAGGCTATGCAAAATATAAAAGCCAATATAACTTTCATCCTGTTAATGTTTATTTGTTTAATCTTATAACTTTTACAAACCTTCCCTTATAATAAGCATTTAAAGGAGTTATGGTAACCCCATACACCTTGCCTGATGTTGAATGAATAAATTTAATGGAATCACTTGCATTTACCGTTATAATGCCCATGTGACCTACAAATTTTTCTGTGCTGTCTGTTCCGGTAAATAAAATGAGATCACCCTTTTTCGAATTCGCTACAGGAATTTCTTCTCCAACATTAGTAAAGTCAATTGATGACCTCGGCACTTTTATATTGAAATGGTTGAAAACATAAGTAATAAAACCAGAGCAATCAAAACCCTGTGCAGGATCAGTTGAGCCGTATTTGTAAGGAACGCCGATAAGTGTTTCAGCAAAACTAACAAGAGAATCAACTGGAATAATTGAGGCCGCTATTTCAACAGGATAAAGCGTCTCAGCAACTGGCATGTTGTGAACAGTATCAATTACAGTTTCATTTTTTGTTGAAGTAACAGCAATGATAGAATCCTTCGGCTTGTAGTCTATACCATTTTCCTGGTCAACTGATGCACAGCTTGTTATAAAGGCAGATAATGCGAAAGGAAATAAATTTATTCTCATCAACCACCTTATATCTAAAATCACTCCAAAATAAACCTCAGGCCTCACTTCCCTTGCCCGTCTCCTAAAAGAGGAGCTGGTACTTCAGAATAAATTCAAACAGTATATCTTCCACTTCAACATCAGAGTGACATTCCGTTTGCATTAGCGGTCTTGTGCATTAGCAGTCCCGAAGCTCCGGGATTTAGAGGGGGCCGCTAATACGCTTCCATCTCACTTATACACGTGCCGCCTTTTTGTTCGTCAATTGTCAACCCGATTATATCAACCTGTGTTGATGGAAATGTAATTATTCTTTTACGTCCTATCGTAGAGCCTTCTATTTTTTTCAGCAATTCATGTTTGCGATTCATCAACAGAAGTGTAAACTTTTTGCAATGTTGACCGGTAACTAAATATTCTTTTAATACAACACAATTTATTTTTTGTGGTTTATCAAATTCCAAACCCACAGAATTCAGATGTGCTAAAAAGATGGTTTCATAAGTGTTGCTATTACCATCATTTAAATTTGGTGCTGCTCTTGTGCCATTGTGCGGAACAAAATAAGCCTTGGCAGCTTTGGCAAGATTCTTACTAAATCTTGCTTCTCTCAATTTTCTAAATCCTGCTAATGCAGCCGAATCATTAGCATTTATCAAGCCTCGTCTGTCAGGAGGAACATTCAATAACAGGTTAGCGCCACGGCCGACAGACTTTAAATAAAGATCAAACAATTGCTCAGCAGTTTTTACTTTCTCATCTTCTTCTTTATGATAAAACCAGCCGGGACGAATGCTTACATCACACTCCGCAGGCAGCCATACCTTGCCATTTACATTTCCGCTGTTCAATGTGTCCTGCGGTGGTGCACCGGCGCCTCTTGTAAAACCTGCCGTATCCAGTGTATTCCAGTTCGTTTCTCCCGCAAATCCATTTTCATTTCCAACCCAGCGTATGTGAGGGCCGATATCGCTGAACACAATTGTATTGGGAGACAGGTCATGAACCGTTTTCTCAAATCTGTTCCAATCATACACTTGTTTTTTTCCATTAGGCCCCTCACCATTTGCGCCATCCCACCATAGCTCCCATATAGGCCCGTACCTCTTAAATATTTCTTTCATCATATTTACAAACACATCGTTGTATTCCGGTGTTCCATATTTTGGATGATTACGATCCCATGGCGAAAGATATACACCGAACTTTAAACCATATTGTTTACATGCCTTGGAAAGCTCTTTCAATACATCGCCTTTACCATTTTTCCAGGAGCTTTCTTTAACAGTATGAGAAGAATATTTGCTCGGCCACAAACAAAATCCGTCATGATGTTTTGCAGTGATAATAATTCCTTTTGCACCAGCGGCCTTTGCAATCCTGCACCATTGACGACAATCAAGCTGGCTGGGATTAAAAGCATTTTCCGGTTCATCTCCAAGTCCCCATTCCTTATCAGTAAAAGTGTTGGGCCCAAAATGTGTGAACAAATAAAATTCCATTTCATGCCACTTCAATTGTTGCGGAGTAGGAATAGGCAAAGCTTTCTGAGATACCATACTGGTTACAGAAAGAAATGAAATCATTAAACAAAAAATATTTTTCATAATTCAAATGTATTAAAAAGACCTCACCCCAACCCCTCTCCAAAGGAGAGGGAACTCGAGTCTTTTCCTTCTTCTTCGGAGAAGGGGCCGCAGGCCGAATGAGTCTTTTACAAATCTTTGCGTCCCTTTCCGTTTCCTTTGCGACCTTTGCGTTACTCTTTTAAAACAATTATTAAAATAGGATTGCCTAAATAAAGAACAGAAATAATCTCATTACTAAACAAAAAAAACAAAAATCCCCGCCCCTCTCCTTTGGAGAGGGATTAAGGGTGAGGTCAATGAACTACCGCACAGAAAAAGACACCATGGGCTCCGTACAAGTCCCTGCCGATGCCTACTACGGCGCCCAAACCCAGCGCAGCATAGACAACTTCAAAATAGCACAGGACATCAACAAAATGCCAAAAGAAATTATTAAGGCATTTGCTTATTTAAAAAAAGCCGCCGCCCTCACCAACCTCGAAGCAGGCGTACTCTCCAAAGAAAAAAGCGACATGATAGGCAAAGTTGCCGATGAAATACTCGAAGGCAAACTCGACGAATATTTTCCACTAGTAGTTTGGCAAACCGGCAGCGGAACCCAAAGCAACATGAATGTAAATGAAGTGATCGCTTACCGCGGGCACGTACTCAACGGCGGTCAACTTTCAGACAAAGAAAAATTCCTTCACCCCAACGACGATGTAAATAAAAGCCAATCCAGCAACGACACCTTCCCCACAGCAATGCACATTGCAGCCTATAAAATAGTAACAGAGCTAACCATACCCTCCATAGAAAAATTAAGAGACACACTCGCAGAAAAGAGCAAACAATTTATGCATGTGGTTAAGATCGGACGCACACATTGCATGGATGCAACACCCCTAACCGTAGGGCAGGAATTCAGCGGCTACGTATCACAACTAAAACACGGATTAAGAGCCATAAAAAATACATTACCACATTTAAGTGAGCTTGCCCTCGGCGGAACCGCAGTAGGCACCGGCATTAACACACCGCCCAACTATTCAGAAAATGTTGCCAAACAAATTGCACAGCTAACCGGGCTACCA
>JBDSFG010000139.1:0-12627 GCA_039919615.1 Ginsengibacter sp.
GCGTCCCGTTAGTCAAAGTCTCCGGTTCAAATGCAAGCCCGGCTTCTGTTGTATTAGATATAGCAATTTCAATATCAGGATCTGTGGCACATTGCAGGATTTCTTCCCATTGGTTCTGGGCTGCCAAAACCCGGCTTATAGAGGCAATTATATTTTTGTTTTCGTATGGCTTTCCATTGTAAAGCCCTTTTTCCAGGATGGTATATAGATTGTTTTGCTTTGTAAATTCATCTACAAAATTTCCGGTTGATTTTATTACCACTACTCGTCCATTAAAGCAGTTGTTTTTATTAGCTTTGTCAACTAAGAAATCAACAAGGCCACGTAAAAGAATTCCGGTTCCAAATTGTATTATTTTTTCAGGTAAATGAATGAGGTCTTCTTTTAATTCAAATTCATCCCGATATTTTTTTATCAATTCCCAACCTAATAATTCAATGTTTATATTTTCTTTCATTGGTACAAATTTGTAACGAATACTTATCCCGGCAACTTAAAAATTCTATCCATCAATATCCACTTTTCTCCATCTTTTGCTAAAGGTAATGCCTGCTGATATTTCCACATCAGTTGTTCCCATTCCTGTACTTTTTCATTCCCTGAATCCATCATCTTTTTTGTCTCAAACGAAAAGTCGTCTTCGGTTTCCATGATCATAAACAACCGGTTTCCGCTTCGGTAGATCTCCATGTCTAAAATGCCGGCGTTTTTGATACTTGCTGTAATTTCTAACCAGACATTCTTATGATATCGCTCATACTCGTCAATCAATACAGGATCATCAACAAGATCCAGGGCAAGACTATATCTTTTCATAATTAAATTTAAGATAGTGATAAGAGTTTTAAGTCATGGATTTTAAATATAGATTCGGGTTAAAGAAATTCTTCCAGCCATCTTCTTTATGTATCCAGTTGATAATTTCAGCATAGCTATTATTAAAATTCTTCAAAGGATCATAATTCATTTGTTGCGTAATTGCATCAATATTTAAAACCGCGGTATTGATTAAGGATGAAGCTGCAAAACGATTAAAGGACCGGTTAAATTTTACTTTAGTGTTAATAGCGACAAACAAATTAAACATTGATGCCCGTATTGTTATTTCCTTTAATTTTTTACCTACAACAAGAGGCAGAAGTGTTGTAAGTATTTGATGAAGGTCGTATACTTCTTTGTCTGCTACGTTAAAAATTTCAAGGCAGCCTGTTTGGTTATTGATGCACAATTCCACAGCGTGTATGATGTTATCAATATGCGTTAGTGAAATTTTATTTGATAAATGTTGCGGCAGAAGAAGGTTATTTCCTTTTACTAATTTTAATAGCCGCGGTAACAGCACCTGGTCATATTTTCCATAAATAGCTCTTGGTCTGAGAATTGTTTTTTTATTTCTGCCTGGTTCCTTTGTTATAAGTTGTTCTGCTAAAAATTTACTCTTACCATAGTCTGATAGTTTTTCATAGTCCTGGCCTGCTTCGGTTTCTTTCATACTATGTTCAAGATAATGATAAACTGAAGAGGAAGATATATAAACAATGTGCCCTGCTTTAGCTGCCTGCAAAACATTTTGCGTGCCCTGTACATTTACCTTATACACTTCCTTAAAAGAAGCGGTATCGGAGGCCAAAGCAGCAGCATGAATTATTATATCTGCTTCAATAGGATCAAGGGGTTTACATATATCGGCCTGCGTGTAATTGCATTTTTTAGAAATATGAGAAGGCAGGGCCGGCTTTCTCCCTATACCTGAAACATCATATCCCAGGTTACAAAAATAGTTAGCCACAGCGCCTCCCACAAAACCTGTTATGCCCGTGATAAACATCTTCATAGGCCGCTTTTTTTGATGTACTCTATTATGGCCTTTCTGTCTATTTTATTTTGCCTTCCTTTCCGGGGAATGGTCATTTTTAAAATATGGTCGGGCAATGCTTCTTTATCAATGCTGTGTGCACCATTAGCCAATTGCTTTTTTATAGTTTGTACATTTATTCCCTTTCCTTCAACTGCGAGATAAACTTTTTCATCATGAAGAATCTCACTATAAATTCCAACCATTGCAGCTTCGTCAACACCTTCAATATGCTTAATTGTGTTTTCATATAAAGCCGGGTAAATGTTCATATTCCTGCGAATGATCATTTCTTTTTTTCTGCCTGATAAAATGATATTGCCCTGCTCATCTATCTTTCCAAGATCCCCGGTATTATGCCATTCTTTTGAAGCTTCTTCATGAAAATACCTGCTGAACATTTGTGGCGATTTTATACATATCTCACCATCTTCTGCAATAATAATATTTACCCCACTTACAGGCTTGCCTGCTATGTCGCCATCTTTTTTGTATAATACTTTTTGCCTGCCATCAATAACTGACACCAGCAAATTTTCCGTCATTCCATACGTGCAGGTTATCTGTGTTTGAGGAGGCAAAACAGCAATAAGCCTTTTCAGAAAAAGTACATGCACCGGCGCAGACCCAATCATTACATGCTGTAAGCATGCAGGCAGCATTTCTTTTTTCTGCTCACAATATTTAATAAGCGGCATGTAATCACTTGGCGGCCCAAATAAAATACCGATAGATTCTTTTTTTATAAAGTCAATTTTTTTTGTGGCCGGAAGATCAGGCCTCATAAGTTTAACCGTTAAACCGGCAGCAATGCCAAGCAACATAAAATGGGGCAGGTATGTACCAACAAATGTATTTTTGTTTTGCGTGAATAACTTACTCAAAGCCCTTATACTTTCATCAAGATTTTTGGCAGTATGCAATACGCCTTTGGGGGTTTGTAAAGTTCCTGAAGTGTATATAATAAGATTTTCTGAAAGCCCTTCATCGGGAATGAACGCTGGAGAATTAAGAGCGGGCTTTTGCAAATTCGAAAAAGAAATATGCCTGCGTATTACCGGAAATCCCTTTCCCACAGCTACCAGTTTTGTACCTTTTAATAATGTAATATTTGGAAGTGTTTTTTTAATTTTAAGTAAGGTCCATTTTAAAAAAGGATGTTCCTGCAGAAGTAATAACCTGCTGTCAATAAACATCCATTGCGGTTGTAATTGCTTCATTTTTGCCGCATAATTTTCCTTGCCCATTTCAGGATCTATGATAGCTATCTTTCCCTGCAGCATTATTACCGCATACATTATTTCAAGAAATTCTTCGCCGGGCTGTGCAGCAATTGCGGCTATATCATTTTTTTTAAAACCTTTTTTTGAAAGACCCGATGCAACATTTATGCTTTTTTGCAGCAACTCTTTAGCAGTAAGAATGTGATCAGCATTGTATAGGACAACAAAATCCGGTTTGGCTTCAACGAGTTGAAGCAACGGTTGTAATAGAGGGCCTGAATGAAGCATATTACCAGATTAAGAGCTGAACAGACATGCTTATTCCTGATGCCAGGCCCATGATCATTAATTTATTTCCCTTTTTCAATTTTCCCTTTTCAATAGCATCGCTTATCGCATAAGGAATAGAGGCAGAAGCAATATTACCATAATCTTCTATTACATTATAAAAACGATCGGAGGAAATTTGTAAAGCAGCAGCAGCAATATCAAAAGTATTTTTTGATACATGGTGCATAAAAAAATAATCTATATCATTTAAACTCCACCCCGTTTCCTTAAGACATTCCTGGGCAATCAATCCTTTGTTTTGAAGAAAAACATTTCTCATTTCAGTGGTCTTTCCTTCAAAATAATTTTTAGAACCATCATGTGGGTGCATAGAGCCGCCGCCGGGGATAACACACAATTTCCAGTATTCTCCAAATGATAAAAACCTTTGACTGAATATTCCGCTTCCATTAGCGGCGGGTTCTATCAACGCTGCTGCACCTGCATCTCCCAGGCTATAAGCTGCAAGGCGGTTAGCAAGTTCTTCTTTGCTATCCAGGGTATATTTTATTGCGTCGCTTAATTTTTCTCCTGTAACAATTAAAATCTTTTTATACTGTTTGCTTATAATAAATGCATTGGCAATATGTAAGGCAGTTACAAAGCTGTTGCAGGCATTTTTTACGTCGAAGGCATTGCAGGAAAGTGAAAGCTTATGTTGAATAATATTTGCAGTTGCAGGCTCAATCAGATCGCTGCTGGCAGCAGCAAAAATTAAACAATCAATAGTTGCAGGATCTGTATTTACAAGAATTTTATTTGCTGCAGCTACCGCAAGATCAGATACCTGTTCATCTTCTGCAGCAAATCTTCTTTTTCTTACACCAAATAATCTTTCAATACTACCGGGAGAGAGAAACTCGTGGTGCTTGTTAACCCTGTTTTCAATTTCGTTGTTACAAACAATTTTTGAAGGAGCATAGCCGGCTATGGCTGAGATCATGGAAGCAGGGCTGATCATATCTTTGTTTTTAAAAAGATTCTCCACGCCCATTTTGTTGCCCGGTTAAAACCATTAATTTCTGTAACAAAGGCCTTGATATCATCCAAACCATTTGCGCCAAACTTCCTGTTATAATTTTTTACAGCCTTATTATATAAAACATCGCTGTTAATGCATCCTATCCTTTCAAATATTTCTTTCTTTACATACAGAGACCGCATGAAATAAATATTCATTAAAATAATGTAGCTATACATACAGCGCTTTATAAAACCGGCCTTTGAGGTATATTTTTTAAGGAACAGCTTAGTGAACACAATGTGCCGTGCTTCTTCAATATTGTGCAATTCAGAAACTTTTCTGAGAACAGGATAAATAGTTTCTCCCTTACGTAAATGTTCACCGTACTGATCGGCCATCATTTCAACTGCAAGGCACGATATAAACACTACATCCGGCGGAAAAAAACGTACGGTTGAAAGACCTAAAAATTTGTGTGCACGGCTTGGTAATATAGCATCACCATTCATTTGCTCAATGGCTTTATTAAACATTTCCATGTGGCGAAACTCTTCAATTAACTCCCTCAGCAGGAAACGATATTCAACAGATTGCGTTTTTATGGTGAGAATATAACGGTTCATAAACATACAGAACAAGCCTTCACTCCAGGCATAAGAGTACATTACCTGGACCACTTCATGACGACCAAGATCCCGTTTTTGCAAAGCTGATAATTGCTCATATTCCGGCATCCCATGTAAAGAAACCAATTGTTGGGGTAAGAATTCTTCATCAATCCTGACAGGCACATCCCAGGGGATAAAATTTTCCGGCAATAAGGGTTTCTCCCTGCTGATCTTTATTAATCTCTCTATTTGTTCAGTATAATTCATTCACATTTTTTGATAGTGGAAGGAATAGTAAAAGGAATAAAAAATATTGATATATTAAGTTAACCATTTTTCAGGATTGATGAAGACTGTTATGAAGTTTATTTATTCACGGAGTTCTGTCATCAGTTTTTTAAAGCTTTCATAAGGACCCCGATCGGCGAGCATGTTTACTAACCATGCAGGAAGACTGCCGCCGGGATCTACTTCAAACGTATAATCAATGTTAAGCTTGCTATTTGCGCTGGTAACATACCAGGTAGCGTTAGAATAAGGTATGCGTACTAATCCATCCTTTTTTTCTATGAAGGCTGGTTCACTAAAAGCATTAATTCTTAATATATGTTGAGCAGTATCGGGGTTAATTTTAAAATGAATTATAGCATCCCGGTTGCTTACAGGCCAGGGCATTGAACTTTCTGTGTAATAAAAAAACTCATAAGGATTTACCTGTTTTAAAATATAGGCCGTCCTGGTTTTATAAACCCATTCAGGGGCTTTACTTACATTAGTTACTATGCTTATAAGTTTGGAAATAGTGCCATCAAACACACCCTGAACCCTGATACTTTTAAACTTTGAATTTTCAAGCCTTGCCGCAAAAACTTTTATACCGCTTTTTTCTTTTACTAACTTCCAGGAAGGTTGGGTATATGCTTTAATATTAAGCGAAACCAGAAAAAATAAGATAAAGAATAATTTCATGAGATGATTAAATATACATAGAAGTAGTTCATCGAACTTCATTGGAACTGTTAATTCCTGGTGACTGCTATCTATGTTCCAAAGCACTTAAATATTTCACTACCGCCAAACGTATATCTGTACGTACATCATCTGGCAGATCAAATCTTTTTATTAATGATATGCCCGAATTACCGTCTTTCAAAAATTCAAGACCTTTCTCTGCGCCGCTGAATAAAAATTCGGAAGAAACAATCTTATATGTTTTTGCAGGATCTAAAATAGTTCCATTCAGCAGCCAATTGGTGGCATCAGAACTAATATTGGTACTAAATTGCAGGTAACCGCCAAGGCCCTTTAAGTTATTGGCAGCAGTAAGCATTTGACTTAGCAAAGCTCCGCTCATATCAACTTCAACTAACTTACCGCCGAAAGGAAGTGTACGAATAATATCCAGTTGTGTAATCACACCTTCTATCACATCGTCTATTCTTACAGAGCCACTATTAAACACCGCCGCATTGGCCTGGGGCGAAGCTGCCAGCATTGATTGTGCTATAAGATTACCAAGATTGGTTTGCTTATAACGCATATTTGCTTCAGTTCCATCAAGTGGTTCTCTTGTATGATACACAACAGCGTCAGGGTCAAGCCCGATCTGCCTGAAAGCGGCATAGGCTCTATCTTCCCATTCTTTTTCAGCAGCAGCGGCAGCAGGGTCAGGCATTACGGTTGTATCAACATTTATCAGCGCAGAAATAATTTTTATTCTTCTGTGATTACCTTCCCTGAACACAAGATGACGGTACATTGTTTTGGCATTTGCATCTGCTTTAGCAATTGCTCCTTTACCAGTGGTTACATAATTATGCTGATGCTCATGACCACCCATGATAAGGCGAATCCTCTTTAGTTTGCGCAATATAGTTTCATCTTCGGCAAGACTTAAATGTGTAAGACCCACAACAATATCTGATTGTCTTCTGACCTGTTTACACGCTTTTTTTATTGCCCGCAAATTATTAGAGTACTCAACCCATGGTTGTTTGTTGCTTTGAATAGTAGCAGAAACAATCCCAATCTTAAATTGATCATGTGCTGATGGAAGCAGTAAATAAGTTGGGATGGCAAGAGAATCAGGTTTTGTTTTGTAAAAAGGTAATACAGCACCGTCGGAAGTTTTATGGCGTACATCACTGCTTACCCAGGCAAATTTTGATTCATTAATGCGCTGCTGCAGATCATTTTCAGGGATATCAAATTCATGATTGCCAAATGTTACCAGGTCAACGCCTGCCTTATTCATCATGTCAACCATTTGTTTGCCATTCACTCTTTGTCCGTCAATTTTTGTAGTGCCGATTACGGAAGGGCTTACAAAATCCCCTGCTAAAACTACAAAGGTTTTGTAGCGTGATTCATATTGCTTTATTAAAGTAGCCACCCTCGCCATGCCCCCAATCTTACCCTGATCCAGCGGGCCAATTTCATACACATCATTTAATTGCAGGATGCAAATGGTATCCTGTGTTGTCTGTGCTAAGGTTGAGACATGAATAACCAAAGTGATTGCAATGATAAAAAAAGGCCGTTTCATTTGAGTTTTATTAAAGTATACATACGAGGTATTAGTTGGATTATTGAATTAAATATTTTATCACACTCATTTATTGCAAGCTAATAAATAATATAGATTTAATATTTTCTAGCCTTGGAAGGTTACAAGAGATTTCCTTTTAATTTTAAATGCGAATAATAAAATCCAAAAGTTATTTGCGACTGTACCTCCAATTTATAAGGTGTTGAAACAGATCAATTATTATGGTTTACTTTAAAACGATTTTGTGCTTATTTTTATTCATATTTACATTTCATATTTTAATTTATAAACTCACGATTGCATGCAAAACAGGCGCACCTTTTTAAGGAATACCGGGGCGTTAGCGGCCGGTTCGGAATTATTATCTTCTTCTGAAAAAGTTCTTTCTCCATCTTTACACCAAAACCGGTAAACAAGTTGTTACGTGAGTTATTTCTAAACAGCGAAACAAAAAAAGATGAATGTTTATAAACCCATGAAGCTGGCGGTAAGTTTTAATAAATTACCGCCACACATTTTAATAAGTAAAAACGATCTATACTAATTTCTTTATGAAAAAAACAACTTTAATATTATCGCTGGCATTGACTGTATTATCACTTGCTGCTCAAAAGTCAAAAGTATATCACGTAAAATCTCCTGACGGCAAAATAGAATTAACTGTTGAAGCCGGAGCGAAATTAAATTGGTCTGCAAAGCATGAAGAAAATGTTATTATAGCACCATCAGCTATTTCACTTACACTTTCCGGTGGCGAAATTTTAGGCGATAATCCAAAAATTATTTCCGCAAAAACGGCAACAGTCAATACGGTCATCAGTACACCCATTTATAAAAAGAAATCGGTTACTGATAACTACAAGCAACTTACACTGCAATGCAAAGGCGACTATGGCATTATAGCAAGAGCTTATAATGACGGTGTAGCGTACCGCTTCTTTACTAATAAGAAAGAAGAAATAACTATTAAGGAAGAGGAAGCTAATTTTAATTTTGAAAATGATTATAATTGTTTCGTTTCTCACGTAAGAGATTTCCGGGGTAACAATGATCAATTCATTCAATCATTTGAAGCGCTATATACTGAAGCGCCAATTTCAAAAGTGTATGCTGATACCTTAGGGTTTTTGCCTGTTCTTATTGAGGCCGGTAGTAAAAGGGCCGTAATACTCGAAGCAGATCTTGAAAATTATCCCGGCATGTTTGTAAGCCCAAATGATAATGCTGGCAAAGGTTTCAAAGGAGTATTTGCCCCGTATCCCTTGGAAGAATTCCAGGGTGGATATAAACGCCTCAACACAATGGTAAGCAAACGGGCTGATTATATTGCAAAAGTAAATGGCAGCCGAAGTTTTCCGTGGCGCATTGTGGTAATAACAGATAATGATGCCGCTTTACTTAATAATGACATGATTCAAAAGTTATCTGCGCCATCACGCATTGCAGATATATCATGGATAAAACCAGGTAAGGTAGCCTGGGACTGGTGGAACGATTGGAATATTTCTCATGTTGATTTCAGGGCAGGTATCAATACAGAAACTTATAAATATTATATTGATTTTGCAGCAGCCAATAAATTAGAATATATAATATTAGATGAGGGCTGGAGTAATGATCTTGACCTTATGGAAGTATCTGCAAAAATTAATTTAAAGGAGATCATTGATTATGGTAAACAAAAAAATGTGAGCGTTATTTTATGGGCATCATGGTATGCCACTTCACAAAAGCTTGAAGAAGTATTTTCAAAATATGCTGCCATGGGTGTAAAGGGTTTTAAAATAGATTTTATGGACCGGGATGATCAGAAGATGGTAGCATCATTATATGAAATTTCTAAAAAAGCTGCAGCATACAAATTGCTGGTAGATTATCATGGAATGTATAAGCCTACTGGTTTACAAAAAACGTATCCCAATGTAATAAACTTTGAAGGCGTTAAAGGACTGGAAAATGTAAAGTGGACGCCCAATGATGATGTACCCCGGTATGATGTTAGCATTCCCTTTATACGTATGGTTGCCGGGCCGCTGGATTACACGCCAGGCGCAATGCGTAATGCTGTAAAATATTATTTCCGGCCAAACAATTCCCTGCCGGTGAGCCAGGGTACACGTTGTCATCAACTGGCCATGTATGTAGTATTTGAAGCTCCATTGCAAATGCTTGCTGATAACCCTACGGCTTACATGAAGGAACAGGAGTGCACAGATTTTATAACCAAAGTGCCTACCGTTTTTGATGAAACTGTTGCACTTGATGGTAAAGTGGGAAAATATGTTGCCATTGCCCGTAAAAAAGGTGATACATGGTATGCAGGCGCAATGAGTAACTGGAATGCCCATGATATTATCATTGATCTTTCTTTTTTAGGTGCAGGAAATTTTGAGGCCGAAGTTTTTAAAGATGGCATCAATGCTGATAGAGATGCAACTGATTATAAAAAGGAAATAATTAAACTATCATCCCATGATAAACTAACCGTTCATCTTTTAAACGGTGGGGGCTGGGCTGCAAGAATTTATCCGGTGAATTAAAAGAGCTTTCGTTTTTCAAACTGGCGGGTGAGAGTACAAGAAAGTGCCGGGAATAAATCATGAAATTTATTCCTTTACCACTTTACCACTATATACTATTTTACCATTGATATCCTGTATTCGTATTATGTAACTTCCTTTTATTAATTGCCTCACGTTTATCCTGGTAAGATTTTGAGAAGTCTTTTGTGTAGAGATACTCCTTCCATTTACATCAAAAAGTGTAATGATTTTTTGAGAAGGGTTACTATCACCAAACTCTATGTTTAAGCTTGATTGAAAGGGATTAGGATAGATCTTTACCTTATTTTTTATATCACGTTTACACTTTGTTGCTAGCATGGAAAGGAGAAAGTGAAAAGGTAACCGTTGTGAAGGAATAGAAAGCAATGATTTTTTGGGGTTATTAAAACAGAGACTGACGGAAGAACTAATCCTGTTTTGGGGATAGCTATTCTTGTGCTGGCTCGTGTAACACAAGCCCGGGCGTTTGGGAATGTTATTCTCCAAAAATTAAAAATAGACTTTTCGATGGTCAACTATTTTGAAAATTTTTTACAGGGACACTTTTTGGCCTTGAGGGGTTTTAAGTTTGAGAAAGATTACTGACCCTGTTAAAATTAATGGCAAGTCAAAAACTATATAAGCAATCTGTTTAAACGCACGCATAATTTCCTGCAAATGAGATACAAAATGATTACAACCTGTTTCATTTTACTGGTAGCGGCACAACTAATATCTGCCCAATCTGATATTCAGTTTTTTAACGGTAGTCTTGCAAGCGCTTTAAAAGAAGCTAATCATTTTGAGTTTAAAAGAAGTTTTGGTGTGAGTATAATATTACTTACTTAAATGTTATCTGTATGTTACTTACAAAATCAAAAGCTGAAAAAACAAAATCAAAAGTTCAAAAAACTTTCATTGATACGGATTTTCGCTTTTCTAAAACAGAAAAGGATTACATCTACAGTTTACTTATTAGCATTAAGGAAAATCCGTATACCGGGTACGAACAGTTTATACAGAATATTAGAGATGTGGTCTCTTTACTCCCATCCAATTTTCTGAAACATATGGAGGAGCTTAAAACACGGGACCAGTATGAGTTTCCATTTGTTTATATTGAAAATTGCCCAATAGATAGAATCCTTCCAATATTTGATTATGTTGATCCCGTTAACTCAAAACGAAAATTGAAAAAAACCTTCATTGCGGAAGGCTTCCTGTCGCTTTACGGAGAAATGATGGAAACGCCGGCAATCGGGTACATCAACGTCAACAATGGCGATACGTTTCATGACATCTATCCACAAGAGTCATTGAAGAACAGTCAGTCACAAAAGACAATGGTGGCACTTGGGTTTCATAAAGACCTTGCAAATCACTTTGTTCGACCAGACCATATCAATATGATGGCTATGCGGTTTTACGAGCAAAACAAAATATACACCACATTCGTCCGAAACAAAGATTTGCTGGACAGTTTGCCTGGCGAGATGATTGAAATAATGAGGAGAGAAGTGTTTTACACGCCCTTTGATGACTTAACCATGCATGCCGGAAATGTTCAATTAGGACGGGCTAAAGATCATGCGATTTTAAAGGAAGATGATGACATCTGTTATTTTGAAAACAGGACAACCGGAATCAACAAGGAAGCACAAGATGTGTGCGACACGATAAACATGCTGCTGCATAAAATTAAGTTTCGGATACAAATGAAACCGGGTGACTTTGTTTCACTTGCCAATAACTTCTCAGTACACGGAAAAGACATAGAACACATTGCAGACATAGAACAACAAAGAATCCGGTGGAGCATCAAAACGTATAATGTGAACAGTTTGGCAAAACACGAGCAGCATTACATTCCCGGCCGGTACGGAATTGTAAACGGATAATTAGTCGGTATTAAGTAGCCGCATCATTTAAAAAAAGTAGGAAACCTTCATCATATATTATGAATCTGCACGACGGAAAATTGTACGATTTGCTAAGCTTCGTTACAAAGCATGTTCCTTTTTATAAAAGGTTTAGTCCTTTGCTTTCCGGCAATTTAGAACCGGGGGAAATTTTACAGCGTTTTCCAATCATTGACAAGTCCATAATTAAAGGCAATGCAGCTTCTTTTTTGTCAGACGAGGTTCGGGATTTTGAAATTGCGCAAACAGCATCTTTGCATTCCATCATTCCAGGCCAACAACTGAACAAAATGCTCGTTCCGGAGGTTACCTCCGGCTCCAGTGGCTTTCCACTGATTTGCTACAAGCGAAATTCAGAGCGAATTCGATTGGGGCTGTCTATATGGAAAAGGCGAAAAATGCTGGACCCATTGGTAAGCCAAAAAAGCCTTTACTGCTTAATTCATGCTCACGTTTCGCAAAAGAAAGTTGTGGATGATACCCGCAACTTTCATCCGGAAAACATCAAAAAGGTTTTGTCATATTTAATCAAAGAGTTTCGGCCACGCATTGTTCACGGAACGCCTTCCGACTTGTTTGAATACGCCAAATACATTCTGCAACAGGATGTTGATTTGGAAGGGTGGTCACCATCGTT
>JBDSFG010000208.1:0-21180 GCA_039919615.1 Ginsengibacter sp.
CAGATGTACGCCTCGAAGACGTTCAGCGGGAATTCGGAGCAGAGATCGCCAAGATCGTTGATGGGTTGACAAAGATATCTACCGTACTCGATTCCAATAGCAGCCAGCAAGCCGAGAATTTTAAAAAGATCCTTCTAACGCTTACGGATGATCCGCGTGTGATCCTCATCAAACTTGCCGATCGATTGCACAATATGCGCACCATGGACAGCATGAAGCGTGAAAAGCAGTTGAAGATCTCTTCCGAAACTGTTTATGTATATGCGCCTCTTGCACATAGAATGGGCTTATATAATATCAAAACCGAAATGGAAGACCTTGCCATGAAATATATGGAGCCGGACAGTTTTAAATACCTGGCACAAAAACTACAGGATACCAAACGGGAACGGAGCCGTTTTATAAATGATTTTATACGGCCAATTAAAGAAAAATTAGACCAGGGACATTTTAATTTTGAGATATTCGGCAGGCCAAAAAGCATTCATTCCATATGGAATAAAATGAAAAAGAAGGGTGTGGCCTTTGAAGAAGTATATGATCTTTTTGCCATTCGGGTTATTCTTGATTCTCCGCCTGAGAAAGAAAAAGAAGATTGCTGGAAAGTTTACAGCATCATCACTGATGAATATACTCCTTCTTCGGAGCGTTTAAGAGACTGGTTGAGCAATCCGAAAAATAACGGATACGAAGCTTTACATACCACAGTTATGGGGCCCCAGGGAAAGTGGGTAGAAGTACAAATTAGAACAAGGCGAATGAATGATATAGCAGAGAAGGGACTTGCGGCACATTGGAAATATAAAGAAGGCGCAAACGATGAGAACCGCTTTGACAAATGGTTTCACCAGATACGTGAAGTACTTGCAAGCCAGGATATTAATTCCATCGATTTTTTGCAGGATTTTAAAGTATCCTTTTTAGCCGAGGAAATTTATGTTTATACGCCGAAAGGCGATGTAAAAATGCTGCCAATAGGAGCATCTGCCCTTGATTTTGCTTTTGCTGTTCATAGTGCAGTAGGCAGTAAATGTATTGGCGCTAAGGTAAATCACAAGTTGGTGCCTATAAGCTATAAATTAAAAAGTGGTGACCAGATTGAGATCATTACTTCGGCTAAACAAAAACCAGGTAGTGAATGGCTGAAGTTTGTGGTAACTACAAAAGCGAAAACAAAAATTAAAGATTCTTTAAAAGAAGAAAAGAGGACTATAGCAGATGAGGGCAAATATATTTTACAAAGAAAGCTTGATGGAATGGGTGCTGCCATGAGTAATGGTAACCTTGAAGAACTAGCCACCTTTTATAAAGTGGCATCGCCTCTTGATGTTTTATATGATATTGCTGTCAAAAAAATTGACCTTAAGGAACTGAAAGAATTTACAGTTGCGGGAGAAAAATTAATCAGCCCGAAAGCTATAAGGACAATCCCGGAAGAAAAACTAGATTCTGAAGTCCACGTAAAATCCTTTAGCAAAAAAGATACTGAATTAATAATATTCGGCGAAAGCAGCGACAGGATAATGTACACCCTGGCTAATTGCTGCAAGCCTATACCTGGCGATGATGTATTTGGATTTATTACACAGGGCGAAGGTTTAAAAATACACAGAACCAATTGTCCCAATGCCGCCAGGTTACTCGCTAATTACGGGCATAGAGTGGTTAAAACCAAATGGGTAAAAAATAAGGAGATATCTTTTCTTACAGGTGTAAAAATTATTGGTTTAGATGATGTTGGTGTGATAAATAAAATAACTAATCTCATAAGCGGTGAATTAAAGATCAACATCAATGCGCTCACAGTTGAAGCCAAAGACGGATTGTTTGAAGGCAACATTAAACTTTATGTACATGATAAAGATGAACTGGAAGATCTGGTTATTAACCTTAAAAAATTACCCGGTATAGAAAGTGTTGACAGGTATGACACAGAATAGGTTTACACGTTTAAGATTTATTTAAAATACTTTTACAAAAAATAATTATGCAGGAACTCATTAAAAAGTTACAGGATGCACATGGCCTCAGCGCCGAGCAATCTTATGGTATTTTAAATACTATAAAGGAATTTATTAAACAGAAATTTCCCATGGTAGAAGGTGCAATTGATAATTTGTTCCGGCATGAATCAGGGAATATTACGTCAGCCGGTGATACCGGTTCCACAGAAGGGTCTGCAGCTAAAGGAGGGAGTTTTTCTGATAATGAGATTTTATCGTAATGCTTCTCTTGCTATAACTATTTTTTGCACTTCGCTCGTGCCTTCGCCAATAGTGCAAAGCTTGCTGTCACGATAAAATTTTTCAACAGGAAAATCCTTGGTATAACCGTAACCGCCAAATATCTGCACGGCATCCGTCGATACTTTTACAGCTATTTCACTTGTATAGTACTTTGCCATTGCCGATAATTGTGTAACATTTTCACCACGATTCTTTATGTCGCATGCTTTGTTAAGCAACAACTCTGCGGCCTTTATTTCGGTAGCCATATCGGCCAGCTTAAAAGATATTGCCTGAAAATTTGCAATGGGCTGATCAAATTGGTATCTCTCTTTTGAATATTGTACAGAAGCCTCATAAGCGCCTTTTGCAATTCCTAATCCCAAAGCTCCAATAGATATTCGTCCTCCATCTAATACTTTCATTGCCTGCTTAAAACCTTCACCCTGTTCACCCATCCTGTTTTCATCTGGTATCCTGCAATTATCAAAGATCATTTCAGCAGTTTCACTCGCTCTCATTCCAAGTTTATTTTCCTTTTTGCCTCCTTTAAATCCCGGAGTAGTACGCTCAACTATAAACGAAGTAGAATTGTCCCTTGTACGAGGTGCACCAGTTGCACAGATAACAACTGCTATGTCACTGCTTATCCCATGAGTTATCCAGTTTTTAGTTCCATTAAGCACCCACTCATTGCCATCTTTTACAGCAGTACATTTCATATTTCCGGCATCGCTTCCTGTGTTGGGTTCAGTTAAACCCCATGCTCCTAAATGCTCTGCCGTAGCCAGTTTTGGAAGATATTTGGCCTTTTGTGCTTCGTTGCCGAACAATAAGATATGCCCTGTGCACAAAGAATTATGGGCAGCTACCGATAAACCTATAGAACCGCAAACTTTGGCAATTTCCTGGATAATTACATTGTATTCAAAATATCCCAATCCTGATCCTCCATATTTTTCAGGAACTAAAACTCCCATCAAACCAAGCTTTCCAAGTTCTTTAAAAACATGAATTGGAAACGCCTGAATTTCATCCCACTCCATAACATGGGGCTTTATATATTGTAAGGCAAAATCTTTTGCAGTTTGTGCTACCTGTTCAGTTAATTCACTTTGCTTAAAATTCATGGGCCAATATTATATCTGCAAGTTAAAGCAGTTTTTTAAGGCAAGTATATTCAACTTTTACTGTGTAATTATGCGTACCAGTTAGTATGTTGAGTTAGATTAAGGGATCTCCAAAAAAATCCATTTATGTGTGTTACCGTTTCGTAAATTCACCTTAATTAAGGTGTGAGCTGATTGTTGCAATCAATTCATTTACATCAAATGGTTTCTTTATAAAGTCATCTGCGTTATATTGTAAAAACTCTTTCCCCATTTTAGTATCTGCGGAAAATAATATTATGGGGAAAGTATGTTTTTGCTTAAGTTCTTTGCAAATCTGAGTACCAAGTTTTCCAAACAGGCGTATGTCTAATAAAATAAGGTTGGGGTGATAATCCTTTACAATTTCGGGGATATTAAAGCTTGTGAAGTGAGTGTGCACATTAAAACCATGTGACGTTAAAATGAGCTTAACAACTTCTACAATATCTTCATCATCATCAACTATTAATATTCTTTTCATCTGGATTAATTGGAATAAACTAAAGGTAGTTACAATAAGTTACCAATGCAAGCAAATGTATTTTTTGTAATATTAAACGTTTTTTACTATTGATGAATAAGATGTTTTTCAATAATGAAATTAGTTAGTAACAGTAAGGTAAGGCTCAACTTTTTTATACACATCATCTGTAACTAACATAATTTTTTTAATGTCAGTAACGGAAGAAAAACCGCCATGTTGATTTCTATATTGAATAACAGCGTTGCTAAGATTATAGCGGATATATGGATGTGCTTTCAGGTCATCAGGTGACGCGGTATTAATATTGATTTTTTTTATAGATGATTCAGATAAAATTAGGCTTGTTTTTATCTTTTGAAAAGTTGAATCCGGAAGGCCGAAAGTTTCAGCTACCTGGTCTATAGAATAAAATCCGCCTAATTTATTTCTAAAATTGATAATTCGCTGAGCAAGTTTGCTGCCAATTCCCGGTAAAGCGATAAATGCGGTTGTATCTGCAAGATTTATATCAAGTGATTGAAAAACTTTCCGAGCTAAAGATGTTTGTTTTGCTTCTCCAAAGTTTGAATGTTCATCTTTTGCGAATCCGTCCTTTTTTTGAGCAATATGCACATATGGCAACAAACGATTTATATCTTCTGCATGCAATCCCCATACTTTTTTAATATCATCTGCTTTATAAAAATACCCTCCTCTTGACAAATATTTTTGTATGGTTTCAATTGTTTTGTCTCTTATACCCAGGCGTTTCCATTCTGCAGGCGTTGTAGTATTTGGATCAAAATAAAAAACTTCGAACGCTGATTTTGGGTAATACTTTTTTTCTGATGGTGATGCGTAATCGCCAAAATCATCCCTATAGCTATCGGGATCAGAATTTTTTGAAAAATATTTTTTATTTTTTAAAGAATCCGGCTGAGTAAGCTGTAACTGTGCTATTTCAGAATTAAATTTAGCGGGGTCGTACTGTTTTCTATCAATGAGATATGGATAAAGAAATGGAACAGTGATGCACAGCATTGTAAGCCCTAAAATAGTGAATATCCCAAGTCTTTCTTTAAAAGTATAGCTTAAATAATCATTTGCAAAACGCTTGCACATTACATCTTTTTGGTAAAATAATACAAAAGAAGATTATTATCAACTGCCCGTTAAATTTAAATGTGTAAGGTCAAACCGTCCCAGGCCAGCATTCGCTTCGGGGGCAGGCTTTCATTTACTTCCTCATGCTTCCCCATCTGGTGACTTATATGTGTAAAAAATGCATTTGGTATCGCTAATGAATCTGCAAGTTCAACAGCTTCGCTGAGACTGTAATGAGAAATATGTTTTTCTTTTCGTAAAGTATTTAAAACAATTGTATCGCTGTTTTTTATTTTGCCTTTTTCTATTTCATCTATCCTGTTGGCATCAGTTATATAAGTGAACTTGTTAAACTTAAACCCCAACACAGGCATATTAAAATGATACACCTGTATTGGCTCTATCAAAATATCTCCAACATAAAATGGAATATCGCTTATAAGGTTGATATTTACTTTTGGTATGCCTGGATATTTTTTTTCTTCAAAAACGTAAAAGAATTCTCTTTTTAGTTCAGCTTCAGTCATGGTATTTGCAAAAATCTCCATGGGCTTTTTTAAGAAATAATTATAAGCCTTTACATCATCAAGGCCGGCTATATGGTCTTTATGGGGATGAGTAAAAATAACCGCATCAAGTTTGTCAACATTCTCACGCAGCATCTGATACCTGAAGTCAGGAGTAGTATCAATAACGAGTGTGGTTGAAGCACTTTGTACTAAAATGCTGCTTCGTAAACGTTTATCTTTTTTATCGGAGGATTGGCAAACCTCGCAATGGCAGCCTATCATAGGCACACCGGTACTGGTGCCGGTGCCAAGAAATGTAATTTTTAAATCAGGATAACTCACCCGCCAAAGCTAAATAACTTTTAAGAAGATAATTATAAAGCACCCGATTTACTTCTCCCGGGAGATTTGTTGCCCCATTACCTCATCGTACATTTTTTGAGAATCAACAGTGAGAAATTCGTAAGTAACTTTTACCGATGGTATAAGGTCTATGAGCGTATTAATTCTTCCTTCGGTATTTAAAAATTTATTGAGTACCACAACTTTTTTAGCCTCGAGAATGCAATATCCACTTTGAAAAGAGCCTCTTTCGTAACGTACTATGTAATCAGCTTCCTCCAGAATCTTTTCCAACTTATTTAATATAGTTTGATTGTATTTCATAAAAAACTCAATCCCTAAATGGGCCTTTAAATTTTATATTAAAATTCAAATTACAAATTCAAGATCTTCGGCATCATTCGCTAACAGTCCTGTTAATCCCATTAATCTAAAAAATCATACTTCAGACATCCTGGTTCACACATTCTTACTTGTCATCCTAATAACCGGGATAATCATCTCTTCCAGGCTAACGCCTCCATGTTGAAAAGTGTTGCGGTAATAATTAACAAAATGATTATAGTTATTAGGATAGCATAAATATCCATCTCCTTTGGCAAAAATAAAGGAAGAGTTTACATTAGGCACAGGCAAACCCGCTTGTCTTGGGTCACGAAATGCCAGTACATCTTTGGGTTCGTAATTTAAATTACGGCCGTGCTTGTAGCGCAAATTAGCAGTGGTTTGTTTATCACCAACAACTTTGCCCGGCTTGTTAACTCTCACACTTCCATGATCTGTGGCAACTATGAGATTTATTTTTTTATCCGCAATTCTTTTTAATGCCTGGTGTAACGGAGAATGTTCAAACCAGGATGCAGTAATACTTCGGTAACTAACCTCATCGCTTGCCAGTTCTTTAAGTACTTCCATTTCTGTTCTTGCATGGCTCATCATATCTACGAAATTGTACACTATAATATTCAAATCATTTTCAAGCAGGTTGTGAATATCGTCAACCAGCTTTTGCCCATCATGATTATTTACAATTTTGGTGTATGAATATTTAAGATCATTTTTCCTTAACCTGCTTAACTGCGCTTTAAAAAATCCTTCTTCAAACATATTTTTTCCACCTTCTTCATCATCATTCTTCCATTCAACAGGAAACTGCTTTTCTATATCAATAGGAAGCAGCCCTGCAAAAATGGAATTACGACTGTATTGCGTAGCAGTAGGCAAAATGGAATAAAATGTTTCTTCTTCTAAAATGCGGAAGTTTTCTGCAAAAATGGGTTGAATAGTTTTCCACTGATCAAGGCGCAGATTATCTATCAGCACAAAAAATGTTGGAACACCTTTTTCAAGATGAGGAAAAACTTTTTGCATCATAAGCGTATTACTCATAATGGGAGCACTTTTATTTGCACCAGTAACCCAACCTGAATAATTTTTTGAAATAAATTTAAAGAATTCCGTATTGGCTTCACTTTTTTGAGATTCAAAAACTTCCTGCATTTCCGGGCTGTCGCTTTTTTTCATTTCAAGCTCCCAGTATACCAGCTTTTTATAAATATCCATCCAGCCATTATAATCAGGGCTATCATTGAGAGCCATAAAAAGATCCCTGAATTGCTGCTGATACGAGGAGGTCGTTTTTTCTGCAACTAACCTTCTGTTGTCTATAATTTTTTTAAGTGAAAGCCACACCTGGTTAGGGTTTACCGGCTTTATAAGGTAGTCAGTGATCTGAGAACCAATGGCTTCATTCATCAGGTTCTCTGTTTCATTTTTAGTTATTAATACAATAGGTATCTGGGTATTTATTTCTTTCATTTTCTGTAATGTTTCCAGGCCCGTTATGCCGGGCATACTTTCATCAAGTAATACCACATCCACTTCATTATCCCGTACATAATCAACGGCATCAAAGCCGTTACTCACAGAGTGAATGTTATATCCTTTATTTTCAAGAAACATTATTTGTGATTTAAGGCTTTCCATCTCATCATCAACCCATAAAATTTTTGCTGCGTTCATTAATTTAGTTTACCCTAAACCCATATAAGGCTTAAGCATTTATAAAATTATTTTCCCTTCCCCCCGTTAGGGATCGGGGTTTTACAAATGTAATTTATTACCATTCCAAAATTTACCTTTGCTAGCGTTCAAAAACAATTTAACAATTCCGGTAAATGTCGTATCGAAAAATTATTAATGATCCTGTGTATGGTTTTATTACTATAGATGATGAGCTCGTTTATGCAATAATTTGTCATCCTTATTTTCAACGTTTACGCCGCATACACCAAATGGCGATGGCACAATTGGTGTATCCCGGCGCAGTACATACCAGGCTTCATCACTGCATTGGGGCTTACCATTTAATGTGTAATGCAATTAACGAATTAAGAAGCAAAGGTTTTATAATTGATGCGGTAGAAGAGCAGGGCGCCAAAATTGCTATCCTGTTGCATGATATTGGCCATGGCCCTTACTCTCATGCGTTGGAAAGTACGCTCATAGAAAACTATACTCATGAAGAAATTTCATTATTGCTTATGAAGAAAATGAATATAGAAATGAGTGGCGGGCTTCAGGTGGCTATAGATATTTTTACAGATAATTATCCAAAGAAATTTCTTCATCAATTAGTAAGCAGCCAGCTTGATGTAGACAGGATGGATTATTTAACAAGGGATAGTTTTTTTACGGGAGTAAGCGAAGGCGTGATTGCCTACGACAGAATTTTAAAAATGCTTACAGTACATAATGGTGAGTTAATGATTGAAGAAAAAGGGATCTACTCCATTGAAAAATTTTTGGTAAGCAGGAGACTAATGTATTGGCAGGTATACCTGCACAAAACAGTTTTATGTTCCGAAATGATGCTGGTAAATATTATAAAGAGAGCAAAATTAATTCGTGCATCTGCTCCGTCAGAAACTTTAAATGTGTTTTTAAGTGATTTATATAAACAGGACCTTATTGAAAAATTTCTTGAAGAATTTTGCCGGTTAGATGACTATGATATTTTGAGTGCAATAAAATACTGGACAAATAATGACGACAAAATATTATCTTATTTATGCACCAGTCTTGTAAATAGGAATCTTTTAAAAGTTAAGTTTTTTGCCAGGCCCATACCGGAGGCATTGGCAGAGAAAAAATTAAATGAAATTTGTAACCTGCTAAACATTAACAAGGAAGAAGCATCATATCTTGTTTTTACCGGTGAAACTGAAAACAGAACCTATAACACCCTGGATGAACGCATCCATATTTTATTTAAAGATGAAACCGTAAAGGATATTTCAACCGTAGATAATGCCTTGATAAATCAAACTTTGTTTGGCACAGTAAAAAAATTTTACATTTGCTATAAGGGATAAAAATCAAAATATATTATGGATAGTCTTTTGGGCACCCCATTTTGTAACTAACTAACTCCATGCAATTCAAGGCATCACAAATAGCAACAATTATTAATGGCACTATTGAGGGTGATGCAGACACGGTGGTTTCTTCATTTGGTAAAATAGAAGACGCGGAAAATGACCAGTTAGCTTTTTTAGCAAATCCAAAATACGAGGAATATTTATATACTACTAAAGCTTCTATAATAATCATTAATGATACACAGGAAGTAAAGCAAAAGCTTAGCGCCACATTAATACGTGTGCCGGACGCCTATTCAGCTTTTGCTGTTATCCTCGGGGGTTATCAGCAAATGATAACCGCTCAAATGACGGGTATCCAGGAACCTGCTTATATACATTCCAGTGCCAGCTTAGGAGAACAGGTTTTTGTTGGAGCATTCACTTACATTGGGGAAAATGTAATAGTCGGTAATAATGTAAAGTTGTTTCCACAGGTTTTTTTGGGAGATAATGTCACCATTGATGAAGACACTATTTTATACCCAGGTGTAAAAATTTACCACGATTGCATTATAGGAAAAAATGTAACTATACACGCAGGCTCAGTAATCGGCAGCGACGGTTTTGGATTTGCTCCGCAGACTGATGGTACTTTTAAAAAAGTTCCTCAAATTGGAAACGTGGTAATTGAAGATAATGTTGAGATAGGCTCTAATGCCACGATTGACAGGGCAACAATAGGATCAACATTAATTATGAAGGGGGCTAAGCTGGATAACCTTATACAAATTGCCCATAATGTTGAAATAGGCCACCACACTGTTCTGGCAGCCCAGGCGGGTGTGAGTGGAAGTACAAAAATTGGTAACAATGTTATGATAGGAGGACAGGCCGGAATAGTTGGCCACCTGCTGATAGCCGACGGCGCTAAAATAAATGCACAAAGTGGTGTAAGTAAATCTATCAAAACACCCAATTCTGCTGTCACCGGCTCTCCGGCCTACGATTATACCCATGCATTGCGCAGCCAGGCTCTCTCACGTAACCTTCCTGAAATGGAAAAAAGGCTTAAGGAACTTGAGCAAATAGTACAACAGCTTGTAGCCGAAAAAATAAGTACCTGAACTCCTGTTCCCTGTTAAGTTAATGTTTGAGTTCATCAACTTTATGGTTTAATCAAATCGGATAGTTTTCATACTTTCGTAGCTATGGTGCAACCAAACTCTAGTGAGCAGTCTTTTCAACATACCATCAGGGAAACGTTGTCTATCTCCGGAGTAGGTATTCATACCGGGCAATCAGTTACTATGCTTTTAAAACCCGCTGATCCAAATACCGGAATCAATTTTAAAAGAACAGACCTGCCCGGCAACCCTTTTGTAAAAGCAGATGTTGATAATGTAATTGAGACCAACCGCAGCACTACAATAGAACAAAATGGAGCAAGAATTGGCACTATTGAGCATCTCATGGCTGCACTGGTTGGCATGCAGATAGATAATATTTTAATAGAAATTGACGGCGAAGAAGTACCGATACTTGATGGCAGTTCTCAATTATTTATTGAGGCATTGGAAAAAACCGGAACCATCTGCCAGGATGCAAAAAAAATTTATTACACCATTGAGCACAACATCACTTTTACTGATGAAGATAAAAAAGTGGAGATGGTAGCCTTACCTTATAATAATTACCGCATCAATACCTTGATTGATTTTAACTCAACTGTGTTAGGTACACAACATGCCTCACTAAAAAACATTGGGGATTTCAATTCAGAAATAGCCTCCAGTCGTACCTTTTGTTTTTTTCATGAGCTGGAGTTTTTAATTGCCAATAATCTTATAAAAGGCGGTGATATAAAAAACGCAATCGTGGTGGTCGATAAGCCGGTAACTGATGAGCAGGTGCAGCGCATCTCTAAAATATTTAATAAAAAAGATGTTAAGGTAAGTGAAGCCGGTATCCTAAACAATCTTGATTTACGGTTCCCCAATGAGCCTGCGAGGCATAAATTATTAGATGTAGTGGGAGATCTCGCCCTTGTTGGTTATCCGTTTAAAGCGCATATAATTGCTAATCGACCCGGGCATGCCTCCAATATAAAATTTGCTAAAAAGATAAAGGAACATATCAAACGAAATAAACACCGGCAGGATATTCCAAAATATGACCCTAATCAAACGCCGTTATTTGATATCCAGGCTATAGAAAAAACACTTCCCCATCGCTACCCGTTTCTTTTGGTAGATAAAATAATGGAGCTGTCAGATACGCATGTTATTGCTATCAAAAATGTTACTTATAATGAACCCTTTTTCCAGGGACATTTTCCCGGAAATTGTGTAATGCCCGGTGTTTTGCTTGCTGAAGCGCTTGCTCAGGCAGGCGGGTTTATCGCCATCCCTAGAAATACCGAAGATAAATATGATACCTATTTTCTTAAAATTGAGAGTTGTAAATTTAAACAGAAAGTAGTGCCCGGGGACACGCTTATTTTGAAAATGGAATTACTGCATCCCATACGCAGAGGCATTTGCGAAATGCGGGGAACCATTTTTGTTGGAGATAAATTAGTTACAGAAGCCGTGCTGGTAGCCCAAATTGTTAAAAGACCTAAACCTTAAACATGATCAGTAACCTTGCATATATTAATCCTGCCGCCTTTATTGGCAGTAATGTAAAGATTGATCCATTTGCAGTTATTGAAGCAGATGTAACCATTGGGGACGACACACATATTATGTCACATGCAGTTATTCTTGAGGGATCCATAATTGGAAAAAATTGCAGAATATTTCCGGGAGCCGTAATTGGCGCCATTCCGCAAGACCTGAAATTTGTGGGTGAAAAAACGGTTGTACAAATAGGCGATCATAGTACCATAAGGGAATGTGTTACTGTAAACCGGGGCACAAAAGAAAAGTGGAAAACACTAATTGGCGATCATTGTCTCTTAATGGCATATACTCACGTGGCGCATGATTGTGTAATAGGCAACTATGTAATCCTGGCTAATTCCGTTCAGCTTGCAGGGCATGTTGAAATAGGAGATCATGCTATTTTGGGAG
Organism: Ginsengibacter sp.; assembly: GCA_039919615.1. Classification (GTDB taxonomy): domain Bacteria; phylum Bacteroidota; class Bacteroidia; order Chitinophagales; family Chitinophagaceae; genus Ginsengibacter. The sequence continues at coordinate 12,228 of JBDSFG010000208.1, forward strand.
GACTTGCTGCAGCCATTCAATTTGCCCGCATTGGTGCACACACCTATATCGCAGGGCATACCGAAATCAGGAAGGATGTTCCCCCATTTATAAAAGCAGGCCGAAATCCATTATCATATGTTGGGGTAAATTCTGTAGGATTACAACGAAGAGGATTTACGCTTGAAAAGGTAAATGAGATATTAGATATATACCGCCATCTATATAAAAAAGGAATGAACACAACGCAGGCAATTGATTTTATAGAAACACAACTTCCGTCAAGTGCTGAACGTAATGATATTATCAAATTCGTGCGCTCAAGCGAAAAAGGAATAATAAAACATTATACTAAAGACGTTCTCAACGATGTTAATGAAGATTAGCTTGCAAAACCTTGGCAAGCGTTTTAACAGGGAATGGATTTTCAGGCATTTTAATTATGAGTTTATTTCCGGCAAATCTTACGCAATAACAGGCCCCAACGGCTCAGGAAAATCAACATTATTACAGGTAATTAGCGGAGCAAGTATTTTGAGTGAGGGAAAAGTTATGTTTGAAAACATTAAAGATGATGAGGTTTATAACCATGTTTCTATCGCTGCCCCCTATCTTGAATTGGTAGAAGAAATGACCCTTACTGAATTTCTACATTTTCATTCAAAACTAAAACCATGGCTTCCGGCATTTACTGCAGAAAAAATTATAGCACTAACGGAATTAGAAAAATCTGCCAATAAACAAATACGTTATTTCAGCAGCGGTATGAAGCAAAGAGTAAAATTAGCACAAGCTATTTTTAGTGAAGTACCCGTAGTGTTACTTGATGAGCCAACAACAAATTTTGATGAAGACGGAATACTGCTGTATAAAAATCTTGTAAATGATTATTGCAAAGAAAGGCTACTGATAGTAAGCAGCAATGATAAACAGGAATATAATTTTTGTGATGAGGTGATTGATATGAGGGAAATAAAAAAGTGAATTAGAGATAATTGATACACGAATTATAACAAGCTTATTGGCTTTAGGGATAGGGAGATCAGAAAAAGTAATAAGGTAAAACTTTGGTTCAATTGGGTCACAATCTATTACAAGGCATTTAATTTTGCCTATAAATTAATTTTATATGATTGCAAGAATATGGCATGGCTTTACTTCATTTGAAAATGCAGATGCCTATGAAAAATTCCTGAAAACAGAATTCATGCCTGCAGTTGAAAAGAAAAATATCAGGGGCTATAGAAAATTTCAATTACTGAGAAAAGAAGAAACTAATGAGGTTGCGTTTATCACAATCATGTGGTTTGACACTATGGAGCAAATAAAAGATTTTGCCGGGGATGATTATGAAATAGCAGTGATTCACCCAATAGCTTTATCTCTTTTAAAAAGATATGATAGTCATTCAAAGCATTTTGATCTAACGCATGAATTAAACTATAATTAAGCAATAATATATGAAATACCGGAAGACACATTATATAGCGGCTTACTAAATAAAATGCCGCATCAAAGAGAATTGCTATTTTTTGCTATAGCTAAATCCTTCTGATCATTGCTCGTATTCTGCTTGGTAGCGCTCTAATTACACTCCGAAAAAATAGGCGTTATTAGCATAATAGCAATTACAATATATAAATGCCTAAACAAAAATGCCCGGTTTTAAGCCAGGCAATGATATTTTGCAATAGTTTTTTACAAGCCGATGCCTAAGCCTACTCTAACTACGTTATTATAGGAGTTTACATTTTTATTTGCATCCAGTCTCGATAAGCCATAATCGTATGAAGCCATAAGGTTTATTCCATTGGAGAATTGATAACCGATACCTCCTGTAAATGCCGCATCCCAGCGGTTAAGCTGATCTGTTGCATCTATTCTATTATTTAATAAATTTATTCCCAACACACCAGCCGTTGTACGAAGATCAGCCTTCATAAGGTAAGAGAACTGCGGCCCGGCAAATAATTGCAACCCTCCTACATCAACTTTCAATAACAAAGGCATATCAATGTAGTGCGATTGCAATTGGGCTTTTGCATTGGCGCCAAGAAAGTTAAGCCCCTTTAAATTAAGTGAACCTCTTAACTCATACCCTTTTTGAGAATAATACAGTGCAGGCTCAAATGCAATACCTCCACCAACAGGTATTAAAGCATAGGTGCCGGCAAAAAAGCCTGTAAGGTTACGGGTTGATACCATACCATCGGTTGAGCTTAACAGGCTATTTAAATTATTTACAGCGTCACCTCTCAAGCCTGCAGAAGAGATACCAACTCTTGCGCCAAATGAAACATTTGATTGGGCAAATGAGAGAGTGGAGATAACGATAAAAATGATAAGTAAGATTTGTTTTTTCATATTAAGGTTAGAGCGGGGGTTTCAGCCGTTCTGAATATGAGAAGAATAAATAAGCCAAAAGATTAATCCGTCTTTGATAAGTTTTTGTTAATGCAGATTCTTAAATTAAATAGTTGTAATTGCTTTATTCAAAGAAATTATTTGAATAAAATAAGCATGCTGAAACGGAGCTGGTGCGTTTTATTCTAAAAAAATGTTTGATTGCTTATCGCGGTAAATTGAAATATAAGAAGTTGTGGCATAACATTCGCTCACCATTTTTAAAACATAATTATGGAAAACAAAGAACAGGACGAGACCTTAAAAAAGGTTCAGGAAAAAAATCCCCCTCAAAAGCATGATGCCGATAACGGTAATGACATAACTGTAAATGAAATATTACAAAAGGAAAAACTTATAGACCCAGGAAACGAACATCATCATCCTGATGCTGCTGGCAATAATGCTAAATTATCCCATCCTGCAGATTCAGGCACAACAGGCCCCCAATCCGGTGAGGGTGAAAACGACGAGCCTTATAAAAGTGGTGAAGCAGGTTAACCGCCATTACTGATTAGGGGCTGTGTGCAGCATTTATGCCGGCATTATATTTTTACATTGTATTTAAAATGATAATCTAACTTTAGAACATGAAGTTTTTTATCATTTTGCTTTGCTTTGTATGCCTTGGCATTTACGGGTATCCGCAGAATTTAAATTACCAGGATATAGATCAAACTGTGTTAACCATTCCCGCTGAACAAACCAATACTACAAAAGATATAGCAGCTTTCGTTAAAACCCATTTCGATACAGATAGCAAAAAAGTAAGGGCAATTTTTACATGGGTAGCTGCCAATATCAGGTATAATTCAGATAGCATTCACCCTGTAATTTTTGAGGAAGACCGTGAACATAGAATAGCCTTTGCCCTTAAAAGAAGAAAAGGCGTTTGCGAAAATTATGCAGACATCTTTACTGACATTTGTTTAAAGAGTGGCCTCAGGAGTTTGGTGATAGAAGGTTATACAAAACAAAATGGGTTTATGGACAAATCACCTCATGCATGGTGCGCTGCATTTATTGAAAATAACTGGTATCTGTACGACCCTACATGGGACGAAGGGCGGGCATACCATGGAAATTTTACGGGCAATGTAAATTATGAGTATTTCCAGGTGTCTCCTGCTGCCTTTATATCTTCCCATATGCCCTTTGACCCTATGTTCCAGTTATTGCATTATCCTGTTACTTACAAGGAATTTTCCAATGGCAACACACAAATAAATCATGACAAGCCTTACTTTAATTACGCTGATTCTATTTCTGCCTACGAAAAATTAAACGCATTGGATAAATATCTATCAGCAGCGCCAAGGATTGAAAAGAATGGTACACAAAACACGATGATTGCTAACAAGGTGAAGCAGCTAAAAATGGACATTGAAATTTTTTACCAGGACCGGGACACTACCTTATACAATTCAGCTATTGCAGATTATAATAATGCTCTCGCAATATTCAATAGCTTTCTCACTTACCGAAACAACAGGTTTACTCCTTTAAAAACGGACAATGAAATACAAAATCTTTTTGAGGATATAGACAAATTGATAGTATCAGCTCATAACAAATTAACTGAAGTTAATCACTCCAAGGCGCAATTAACTTTGAACACCACTACTTTAGAAAATGTATTAGATCAACTTTCAACACGGGTTAAAGAACAACAGGTGTTTTTAAAAGATTATTTAAGTCAAAAGAATTAGCCTTTGATTCTCTAATAACAAAGGCAACGACCTTTTGAGTCATTGCCTTTGTTGAATTGTTCAATGCTTTAACTGATCTTTATTTCTTGCGATACAGTTTCTTTACCTGCAATAATTGGAAGCGATACCTGCAACACTCCATCCACATATTTGGCGATGATGTTGTTTGTATCAATACTTTCATTAAGCGTAAAGGTTCTTTCAAAACCACCGCGGCTGTATTCACGCAATATCCATTCAGGGCGTGCAAATCCTTCTGGCGGTGTGTAAGAAACGGTTAATTCATTTCCTTTTACATCCAGGTGAAAATGCTCTTTTATGCGGCCCGGAGCAAATACCAGCATTTCATAGCTGTTGTCTGTTTTAAAAATATTTACTGCGGCTCTTTGTAATGAACGGTAAAGCATCTGCCGTTGCCTGCCTCCGTGTTGTGTGCCTTTTGCGGCGCATGACTGATTGTAGTACATGTTTTTTGTTTTTAAATTGTAAAGAATAAGATTACAATAAGGCAGACGGATGAGGAAGGGAAATGTTTTAAAAGAGAGGATGTATTTTTATTAATTTAAGATTTCTAGCAGACTTTTAAGTCTAGAACAAAGCTGTCTGTACAGTTTTCTTCGGGTGAAATGTTCCAATAATAACAAAAGGGTTAGGAGCAATCAAATGAAACTCTCGGGTTGTTCCAAGAAATAAATAAAGATCTTTTGTTTTAGCAAAGTCCTCAAAATATTTTTTCTTTACATCTGCACAAGCTTTGGCTTCTGCATCATTTCCGTCATGTCGTTTCAAACTGTTCCAATATAAGGCACCAATTTCCCAATCTTCTATCATTAGCGTTCTTACAATTCCGTCATCGCTGTTAAACTTAAATGAAAATTTGTATGGAAGTTTTTGAACAACTTCAAATGGGTTATCAGAATTTTTGAAAAGATTTAGCTGCTGTGCGTTTGCTTTTAGCTTATCTAATTTTTTCTTGTCCCACTCCCGTTCTACTTTTTCAATAGTGAAATCCAGAATTTCTTTCGGTTTGAAAACAGCGAGCGAAGTATATTTGTTATCGTCTTTTGCTAGTGCAATAAGAGTCGTCATGTTGGTATGCACATTTTGCAGAACGATTTCTTTTCGCTCATTCCAACTTCTATCTTTTCCTGTTCCAATACTATTAATAATTTTAAACACTGTTTCAATTGATTTAGGCTTAAAGCTTTCTAAACGAAAATCAGCTGTGTTTCTTTCAAGGTCAACCTCTACCCAATCATATTTGCTGTATTGTTTGTCGTAGTCAAGCTTACGAAATGGAATTGGATAAATACGAACCCAACTTCCGTCCTCTCTAAAGCCTGCTGTGCAAACAAGTTCGTCATATTTATTGGATAGAGTAGGATAGGTTTTAACTGCGATTAAAACTTTTGTCAATGCCATTCTTAAATGTGTTTTAGTTCAAAATTCCATTCAGGCATTTTTGTAATAGCTTCTGCTAAATGCTTTCTGTGGCATTGGCAAATGTTTGCTTCAAAACAAGTCAAAGCAATTCTCCGTTTTTGCTTTAGTAGTTTTAAAATTTGTTCTTGGTAGTTTGTGGTTTGCCTTAAGTTTGATTTTTTGTAAGTGTCAAAAAGCTTATCGTAGTCGACTTGTGAATTTAATTCTTGCCTTTGTTCTGATTGAATTCCGACTTGTGGAATGTGTAAATATTCAATATCAAGACTTGCGCAAAAGTTTTTCAATCGAGTTTTTGAAAAACCAAACTTCATGCTCAAAGGATTGTTTCTAACATCAACCAAAACTTTTACATCATTTTTAATCAGCCGGTTTAAATATTCTTCAAGTGAGATTCCTTCATAACCGATTGTATAAAGAATTGTCTTACTGTTTTTAGGTTTGGCCTTCAAAACTTTTGCATATTCTTTTTCAGTTAAAATCTCTTTTGCTTTAAGGCTATTGATTGCAAAATATTGATAGTTCAGATAAGTTAACTTCATCAAAGAATTTGAGCTCAACTTACCATATGTCGTTTTAATATCAATTAGTATTTTCCTATCCTTTTGGTTTAAAGTTGTTAAGTAATTGACTTTGTCAAGTTTGGTAAGACTGGCCTTGGCATCGGATAATAAGCCTTGTCTAACCATAGTAGATAAATCAGCATTCGCTGAAAACGAATAACAACCGAAGAGATACGGAACAAAATCATAATCCGGTTTTGCTTGTCTATTTGCAAACAGGAAAAGCAATTTTTGCAGGGATATTTTGGGCAAATGCCCTTCAAAGGCTTGAAGTAAAGCTAATATGATTTTGCGTCTATAAAACATGCCGCAATGTTACCAAAAAATTATTCAAAGTTTTAGAAAAAGGAGAAAAGCGATTTGGTTAAATTTCTACCCAAATAAATCACTGCTCAAATATCTATCCCCTCTATCGCAAGCAATTAATACAATCACCCCTGAAGATAATTCACTGGCAAGCCGCAAGGCGGCTGAAGCTGCGCCACCACTGCTCATTCCGGCAAAAATGCCTTCTTCTTTAGCAAGCCTCCTGGTAAATATTACAGCATCTTGCTGCGTTACATCCATAACCCTGTCAACTCTTGAGGGTTCAAAAATTTTTGGAAGATATTCAACAGGCCATCTCCTGATGCCTGGAATAGAAGATTCTTCGGTTGGCTGACAACCTACGATTTGGATATTGGGATTTTGCTCTTTAAGATAGCGACTGCATCCCATGATAGTTCCGGTGGTTCCCATTGAGCTTACAAAATGAGTTAGTGCCCCGTTTGTATCTTTCCAAATTTCAGGGCCGGTGGTTTTATAATGCGCCAGATAATTATCAGGATTGGAAAACTGATCAAGCATGTAATATCCTTCTTTTGCGGCCATTTCTTCTGCATAATCCCTGCATATTTCTATACTTTCCAAAAGAGTAACCTTTGCTCCAAATGCTTCCATTGTCACTACACGTTCACGGGTAGAACTGGAAGGCATTGCCAGTTCAATTTGTAACCCAAATAAGTTAGCCATCAATGCCATTGCTATTCCTGTATTTCCGCTGGTGGCTTCTATTAATTTAGTTTGTTTGCTAATGTCTCCACGTTCAAGAGCGCTTTTCATCATATTTAAAGCAGGACGGTCCTTCACACTTCCGCCGGGATTGTTTCCTTCTAGTTTGGCAAAAATCTTTACAAGGGGATTCGAATTCAACTTTAGAATTTCAACCATAGGAGTATTACCAACCGTATCTAAAATGCCTGACATTATTTTAATTTAAGCGTTCTCAATCTTACGTTCAACTACTGTAATTTCAGGGTTGTGATATACCAATGACCATGGCGGTATACTCTTGGTAAGCCATACGTTTCCCCCTATTATACTATGATGGCCGATAATTGTTTCTCCGCCTAAAATTGTTGCTCCGGAATAAATTAAGACATGATCTTCCACCGTAGGATGACGCTTTGTGAATGCCATAGACTTATCTATACTCATTGCACCTAAGGTAACTCCCTGGTAAAGTTTTACATAATTTCCGATTTGAGCAGTTTCCCCAACAACAATACCTGTTCCGTGATCTATAAAAAAATGTTCGCCAATTTGAGCAGCCGGGTGTATGTCAATCCCCGTTTTGGAATGGGCATATTCCGTAAGTATGCGTGGCAGAAGCGGAACATCAAGTTTATATAATAAATGCGCTATGCGGTAAAAACACAATGCATAAAATCCGGGGTAGGCACGAATTATTTCAAACTCATTTCTCGCCGCAGGATCCCCTTCCAGCAAGGCTTTTATATCCGTATTTAAAATCCGGTATAACTCCGGAATGCTTCTAAAAAAATCGCTGGCTATAAGATCATGATCGCAGTTTTTACATGCCTTAGTGGCATTTAAAATATTAATAAGATCCTGTTCCAGGTTAATGGTTTCCCGTTCTATCTCCAAAGCAGACTCAAACGAACATATAGAAAGCTCCGGGTATAATAAAAAAATAAGTTTTGAAGCCCACGCAGAAATAACCTCATTAGATGGAACTGGCTCCTTTTGCAATTGTTTATCAAAAAGGAGATTATAAAAAGCTGTATTCATTTTGCCAGGTTAATAAGTCATTAGTTACGAAGGTTATAAAATTGAATAGCATTTTCTCCAAAAATTTTTCCCTGCTCTGTTTTTGAAAAAGAAGAAAAATAATCAGACACTATTTTTACAACATTCTTATACGAAGCAGCTACGAGACATGCAGGCCAGTCGGAGCCAAACATTAAGCGATCAGGTCCAAATGCTTTTACAACAGTATCTATGTAGGGAACAAAATCATTTTGCTTCCACTTATTCCAGTGTGCTTCGGTTACCATGCCGGATATTTTACAGTAAACGTTTTTAAACATTGCCAGCGCCAAAATATCTGCTTTCCATTCATCTGAATTGCCGTTCCGGATATCTGGTTTGGCCAAATGATCAATCACAAATTTTTGCTCAGGGAACGCTGCCACAAATTCTTTTGTGTATTTCAGCTGGTCAGGGTAAATTAGAATATCATAGGTAAAATTATTCTTTTGCAACAAACCAATTCCATTTTTAAACTGAGGAGACAGCATAAACTTTCTATCTTTTTCTCCCTGCAATACATGTCTGAATCCTTTTATCGCTTCATACGTTCTGTAATGCTCCAATTTTTTTTCAATGTCATCAGCCTTTAGATCTACCCAACCTACTACTCCTTTTATAAAATCATTTTTCTTAGCCAGTTCAATTAAAAGCATTGTTTCTTCTTCTGACTGATCTGCCTGCACTGCCACGCAACCGTCAAAATTATTTTGCTGTAATAAGGGCTTCAGATCATGAGGTAAAAAATCTTTTTTAATAACTCCCATTTCA
>JBDSFG010000219.1:0-5004 GCA_039919615.1 Ginsengibacter sp.
AATTTCAGCTACCTCACTTAAAGCTGTATTCACATTTACAGGTGGCAATATGAAAGACCTGACAAAAAGCAGCTCAACAGTTGCCAGTAACTTGACTATTAATGTTATTGTGTACGATAATGGTGAGCCAGGTGGTGGTGTTGATCAAATGTATTATGAAGTAAAAAATGGCGCCACGGTCTTGTATACTTCAACTAGTCCTGGTAGTCTTAATTTCATTACGAAAGGTAATATTCAAATTCATGTGCTTGGCGCAAAAGCCGCAGCCAGGCCTGCCGGATCAAACCCTGTTCCTGCAGAAGTTACTAAACTCGGCATTAGCGCTTATCCAAATCCATTTACTGATAAGGTTAAGTTCTTAATTGAATCACCGGTTTCAGGTAAAGCTTCTTTGGACATATTTAATGTTATGGGACAAAAGCTTCACACTGTTTACCAGGGTTATTTATTTGCAGGGCAAAAACAAACAATAGATTATCATGTGCCTTCAACATATAAGGGCAGTTTGATCTATACTTTAAAAGTTGGCGACCAGCATGTGAACGGAAAAGTGATACAGATAAAATAATAAAATACCAGTTCTTATAATTAAAGAGGCTGCTCAATTGGGCAGCCTCTTTAATTTTTAAGGTAGAAAATTTAGTGAAAATTCCAGCAAGTCAATACACCACATTAATAGCCGGAATATATTTACAAACAACTCGTTAGATATTTGTGCAGATGGCGCTCAATAATTATAGTTATGCCAACCCTGTTGTAAACGATATGCTTAAAAGCATTTGCCTTTATACATTTCTCCAGTGCTTAGCGGTTAATCTAATTTAAGATTGTTCAGCGGGCATATTATGTGCAAAATGTCGCGGTTGGTAGCATGCAAATATCGCAATTTGGTTTTAATATCATTATGCCCCAATAATTTCATTATCATGGTTACGCCTGTACCCTTACCTAATAAATGAGTGGCAAAACTGTGGACGGTATCGTTGGGCCTTGGAAGACAGGCACTGGTTAAAAAAAGGGGTATCCAATTTTATCATTACCTCTTCCCTGTAGTTTTACTTGCTGGCAGGTGCGAAAAATTAACGGTGGGTTTATGGTTACCTTACATTTGTACAACCACGCAGAATTAAATCTATTTGACAAAAATTAATCAAATTATAAATGTTTTCAGAACAACTAAAAGAAGCGACAAAAAGTAACCACCAGGCACTCGAAAAAAAACTAATCGCCAAAATAAAAGCTATAGGAAACAAACACCATTATGGAGAACTTCTTGTCATCTTCTATGAATTTTTTGGTGGCCTTGAGTGTATTCTCGAAGAGCGATTGGAGCTGCCTGATTTGCCGGATTATTTAAATCGCCGTAAAACATCAGCACTGGCTAATGATTTAAAACACCTGGGAATAAGTCTCCCGTTATTTGCTACCGGAGATGCTTTACCCCAAATAAATAATCGTTCGGAAGCTTTGGGCGTGTTGTATGTAATAGAGGGATCAACATTGGGTGGGCCGATCATAAATAAAATGGTAAGCAGGCAACTAAATGATATAAATATTTCCGAACAAACTTTTTTTAATGCCTACGGGGGAAATACGGAAGCCATGTGGCAGATATTCAAACTTTCTTTAAATACCACTTTCAGAAGTGAAGAACAAAGCGCCATAATCGCGTCGGCCAATAATACGTTTATAAAATTCTCAGCCTGGTTTGATTATTCACTTGCACGAATTAATTTTTAAATGAGGCAAAAAATGCGGAGCCTTTACCGGGTTCACTCTCTATCCATATTTGCCCCGAATGCTTTTCAACAATTCGTTTAGCTATTGCTAATCCAACACCCGACCCTTCTATATGTTTCACGTTTTCATTCCGGTGAAATAAATCAAATATTTTGGGAATATCTTCTTTCAATATTCCAAGACCATTATCACTAATCGTGTAGCGAGTCTCCATTTCATTTAACACTCCATGAATATGTATTGTCGGAGGATTAGCCTGTTGCGAATATTTTACTGCATTACCGATAAGGTTTGAAAACAACTGCATCATCATGACTGAATCGCCAAACAAATCCGGTGTATCGCCAATCTTTATTTTTAAGCGCCTTGTATCATACACCTGGCCAAGCTCTTTAATTATATCATTGATCAATAATCGTGTCGTTATTTTTTTACCCCGGATAGCTGATCTGCCTATTCTTGAATAATCCAGCACTTCATTGATCATAAAATGCATCTTGTCTGCTAATTCATTAATGCGAAGTAATATCTTTTGCCCGCTCATTTGAATTGATTCGTCCAATGCAAGTATTTGTGAATATCCTTTAATGGCGGTTATTGGATTTTTGAGATCATGCGAAATTGTATAGCTGAAAGTATCCAACTCTTCATAAGCAGATCTTAGTTTTTCATTCAAATATAAAAGCGCTCCTTTTTTTGAATTACTGGCATACGTAATTTCTTCTTTTAAGCTGGCGACAGATTTAATTTCTTCAGCGTTCCAGTTTGCGGAAGTTCCCGAAACTTCTTGTGACCAAACTTCGAAAGAATGACGCGGAGAAAGTTGTGTATGGCCGGATGATGTGGCCTCTACCGGCTTTTCAGGATTACCTGCCCAGCTGATAGTTTGAATTATTTCTGGTTTAAACCAGATGATAAACTCCTCAAAGTTTACGCAGAGTTCAAGTACCATTATTCCGCTTGCAACGTCTCTGTATGCGCCAGCATCCTCATAAATTTTGCTGAGGGCGGAAGTGTAGAATATGGCGTCTTTTATATTTTCTTTTACCCAGTTTATCAATTGTGTTAACTGTTCATCATTAGGGGTTAACCCAAGTTTGACCATTTTATTTTCATACATCAAAACGGCTCCGCCGCACTCAACTACATGCAAAAGATTTACGGGGCCGGATGTGAGCGCTTCTTCAATAGATTCCTGGCCTTGAAGATTTTTAGACAACTTGTCCAGCTTTTGCTGGTAAACTTCACGGATCTGCAAATTTTGTTCATCCTGCCTGTACTCCAAAGCCGATGATAATATCTGGCCTATTAATTCGGAGGATTTTCTTTCTTTATAATCTATAAACTTCGGCGTATAATTATGGCATGCAATCAAACCCCATAATTCTTTTTTATACAATAAAGAAATGCTAAAGCTTGATGCTACTTTCATATTTTTCAGGTACTGAATATGAACAGGTGAAACAGCCCTAAGTTGCGAAAATGTGAGATTAAGCTTATGCAGGTTATCTGCAGTTGTTATAATATCAGCAGGTTCTGTGTTTACATCGGCTATCAGCCGTGTTAGGTTTAGTTTATATAATTCACGTGCCTGTTTAGGGATATCGGATGCAGGATAATGCAGGCCGAGCCACGATACCAGGTCTGCGTTACCGGCTTCTGCTACCACCTCGCCATGCCCATCTTCTGCAAAACGATAGATCATAACCCTGTCATAATGAATAATTTTTTTAATCTCTATGGCAGTATTGTCCAACATCTTTTGCAGGTTCTTATCCGCCAACATTTCCGAAACAGAACGGCCAATCATTTTTTGAATATCAGACTCTGCAAGCGCCGGCTCAAATTCAAGCAGATAATAATCGCCGGCAGTAGAAATTATAAGATGAAAGGGTACGCCGGAAATATGAATTTGAAATGGATTGACTGGCTCAAAATTTTTATGGGCCTTGCCAAGATTAAGAAGTTGCGTAATGAAATCCGGCTGGTTCTTTAAACCTATGAGCGATTCAATATAATTAAGGTGCTTCCCCAACAAATTATCTGCAACCCCTGGTAGAAAGTTTCTTACATTATCGCTATGGAATCTAATAGCATATTCTTTGTCAACAACAATTAAAAATCCAAATGATTGTATGCGTCCGGGTATATGAATGGGTTCGAGATCACAATTAGTTAAATCTATACTTGTCATATTTTCCAGGGTTACTTTAAACAAATATAAACTTAATCGATTTAAATTTTAAACAGCCTAAAATGAGAAATTCAAGAACGTTATTCCTAAAACTATTCAATGCCAATGGAGGTTTTTATAATGAGTTAAAGGCTACCGGCAACTAACTATGATTGCATAATAAGCTGTGCCAAAATTTATCATCGTCAGGCGGGAGACTTGAGTGCGAAGATTGATGCGAAGGTCTATTGGTTTGCAGGATTAGCAAAGGCAAATAGAGTAAGGCTGCCGGTATATAATTTTTTTCGTTCATGATATATTTGTCCAGAATAACATTTATAACGCGACCATTGAGGTAATAGGCGACCAAACAATTCATTAAGCCGCAACAGTATCAGAGGTGTACTTACTAAGGTACATTACCAGGTGTTTATAGGCAAACAGTTGAAAGTGGCGGTGGTTTTAGCAATTGGTTCTCTGTAGTTAAATAATTGGTTAGCTTTGATATGAGTGCTGAAATATCTAATCAACAATAAAAATCAATCCATTCTTTACAACACAAACAAGTACACGTTATGCGAACAGGAATTATTGGGTCAGGAACTGTAGGGAAAACCCTTGCGAGCGCTTTTACAGCAGAAGGCCATGAAGTTATGATAGGCACAAGAGATACGACAAAGGATGATCTTAAAAAATTCAGCGAAGAGAATAAAATCGCCTTAGGAACATTTCAGGAGACGGCTGCTTTTGGCGAGCTGTTAGTGATATGCACCAAAGGGGATGCGGCAATGAATGCACTAGGCATGGCTGGCGCAGGCAACCTTTCTTTTAAAGTAATTATTGACACCACTAACCCCATCGCTCCAAAGCCACCTGAAAACGGAGTACTTCATTTTACCACCACTCTTGAGAGATCGCTCATGGAAGACCTGCAGCAGGAATTTCCGGAGGCAAAGTTTGTAAAAGCTTTCAACAGCGTGGGCAGCGCGGCAATGTATAAACCGCAATTTTCCGGCATAAAGCCTTCGATGTTTATTTGTGGCAACGACGAAAAAGCAAAGCAAATAACCACAGACATACTTACCGCTTTT
>JBDSFG010000274.1:0-21060 GCA_039919615.1 Ginsengibacter sp.
CAGCGCTAGTGTAAGATGGGCTGTGTAAGATATATCCTTTGATATTTTCTTTTGAGATTCTATAAAAGTTTTTAGTTCAACCAACGCTTGTCTGGCATCAGCAACAGATTGAAAAGTTGCTTTATCATCTACACTTAGCGCAAGCAAATAAGTAAGTAATATCTCTTCCGTTTGTTGCTGGATTAATTTCTCCATTCCACTTCTTCTTGGCGCTTTCCATGTTTTGGCAATAAGCATACTGATCATTTCATTTAAACCCAGGCCCCCATTGGTTTCATATTGCTCCATGCGGCTTACCCGTTCGCTGTTAAACAAAAAAGACAAAGGAAGGTCAGCAGCAGTTTCGGCAGGTGATAGAGCGTCAAAGGCAAGACCTGTTCTTTTCTTAAACAGCTCTCTTGACTCTGTATAACCTGTAGGGCGTGGGGGAATAAGGAACACAATTTTTTCCGGCAGCAGTAATATTTTTGGATCAAGACAATTTATAATAACATTCAACGCATTTAATTGTTCGTGCTTTGTTAATGGCTTTGTTGTAAACTGGCCATCATCACGCAATGCATAACGGTAGTCCATTCCCCCAACTAATTTTGTCACCGCTTCCAACTGGTAACGATGATAAAAATAAACCGGCACCAATACATCTTCAAGCATCGCCATGGGCATGCCTTTGCGAATATTGTTTTCGCCAAATTGCTCCAGGGCTTTCGCTCTTATCTTCATTACTTGTTTTAGTTCATCTACAGCGTTACTCCCGTTGTCCCACAAATGTGCGCTGGGGCTTAAACTTCCTGCCGGTCTTGCATCCTGGTCAGTTAAAAACAACAATCCTTTTTTATTGGCATTGTTTATAATTTTATTTAAGGAGTCACTTTCATTGGCTGCGTCAAATTCTGCGTAGCCAAATTTAATTGACACTTTATCCCACTCACCAATTTTATTATCGTAGGCGTTATTAAGATCAATATTTCCATTTGTATTCAGCGTAACTAAGGGGTGTGGATAATCCATTACGCTTGAGCGATCAACCGTGCTGGCGGAATAATTATGCATTAGGCCAAGCGTATGCCCTATTTCATGTGCAGCAAGCTGGCTTAATCTTGCCAACGCCATTTTCAGCATTTTATCATCAGCCGGTTCACCATTTTTAAAAGGCGACAATAAGCCCTGGGCAATTAAATAATCCTGCCTTACACGCAATGAGCCTAATGATACCTGGCCTTTAATGATCTCTCCTGTGCGTGGGTCCGTCACAGCAGCGCCATAACTCCACCCTCTTGTTGATCTGTGCACCCAGTTGATCATATTGTAGCGGATATCCATTGGGTCTGCAGAGTCTGGCAATATCCTCACCTGGAAAGCATTCTTATACCCGGCATACTCAAATGCCTGGTTCCACCATTTTGCACCTTCTAGTAAAGCGCTTCGTATAGGCTCAGGCGTACCGTTATCAAGATAATAAATGATTGGTTTAACCGGTTCACTTACCGCTGCACCGGGATCTTTCTTTTGCAGACGATGGCGGCAAATAAAATATTTTGTGATGGGTTCCGCAACCGGTGTACTGTAATCAAAGTAAGCTATATTATAAAAGCCTGACCTTGGATCGAAAGCCCTCGGCTTATAATCTTTATCCGGCAACTGCACAAATGAATGATGCATGCGTAAAGTAATTGCTTCCGCTGATGGTGTAACAGAAGTAACATAATTACCGGCATTGCCTTCATTATTTACAAAGGTGATGGTTGCTTCCAATTCTGTATTAAGTGGAAAATTTTTTGTTTGCTGCAAATAAACAGCGCAACGGGATTTGTCTATTGAATAATTTCCCTGATTCATTGTCCTGATTGTGTTGGCCACATTCATCGCATCACGCAATAAAAAATCCGTTGCATCTACCAACACTGCATTGCCGGTTGAGGCTTCTGCAGTAAACCCCCAAAGGGTTGACTGCGCAAAAGACTGTTCAACTGCCCTTTTTTCATTTGCGTTATCAGTCACTGCCCGGTAGTCATAATTTGGCTGTATCATCAATACCTTTTTGCCAATCGCTACAAACTTTACAACTCTTGTAGCGCCCAAAAGTCCCCTGTCAAGCCCAATATCATTTGAACCAAGGCCGGCGGGCAGTGATGTTTGATATAAAACTTCAGACTCCGGTTTATTTATTTCAAGCCAAATTTTTCCATTGTCTTCTTCCCGGTAAAAGTTGAAAAAGCCTTCATACTTTTTCATGTCTTTTGTCTTTTCTTTTATAGAAGGAAGCTTTTGTGCAAACGTGAAAAGAGGGATAAAGAAGATTAGTATTGATAATTTTCGCATAAACTGTAATTTATGGCAGGGATAAAATGAATAATGATTGAGAAAAAACTTTCCCTTTATTTTTTTCTATTAGCCACTACAAGCACTACTCCTATTACTGCAATAAAACCTCCTGCATAAGTTGGCCAGCCTACCCATTTGTTCCCGGTTTTATTTATTTCAATTGGTCCCACATCTACCATTTTCTTTTCTACCGGTATCATAAATCCTTTTACAAGGATCATTATTATTCCAAGAACAATCAGTATCCATCCTGCTGTTTTCATGATTTTTGATTTTAGTTCATAATACAATATAAATAAAATGGAATGAAAACCTTTTTAAGTTTTAGGAAGAAAGGATGCAATAAAATACACGAAGATGTTTATGCATTTTTAATCATCTTTGAAAAAACATAACTAATGGCGGTTAACCGGAAAGCGGCTCTCGGATTTATTTTCTTTACCCTTCTCTTAGATGTAACAGGACTTGGTATCATTATTCCTGTTTTTCCAAAACTGATAGAAGAATTAATTCACGGCAATGTAAGCACGGCTGCAAAGTATGGAGGCTGGCTCACATTTGCATATGCTATCATGCAGTTCTTCTTCTCCCCTGTATTGGGCAATTTAAGTGATAAGTTTGGCCGCAGGCCTGTGCTGTTATTTTCTTTACTTGGGTTCGGCATTGATTATATATTCCTGTCTTTTGCGCCTACAATCGGTTGGCTGTTTGTGGGTCGTATAATTGCCGGCATCACCGGTGCAAGCTTTACTACAGCCACTGCATACATAGCCGATATCAGCGCCCCTGAAGACCGTGCAAAGAACTTTGGAATGGTTGGCGCCGCCTTCGGGCTTGGCTTTATAATTGGCCCTGTAGTGGGAGGATTGCTTGGACAGTATGGTTCAAGAGTTCCTTTTCTTGCAGCAGCAGGTCTTACCTTTATAAACCTGCTTTATGGTTTTTTTGTATTGCCAGAATCTTTACCTAAGGAGAACCGCCGACCTTTTGAATGGAAGCGGGCAAACCCTTTTGGCGCTTTTAAGCAGTTAAAAAAATATCCCGCTGTTGGTGCATTAGCTGTCTCATTTTTCTTAGTGTATATGGCGGGCCAGTCGGTGCAAAGTGTATGGGCATACTTTGGCATTGAGCGTTTTGCCTGGAGCGAAAAGGTGATAGGAATATCATTGGGCATGGTAGGTTTGGTGGTTGGGCTTGTGCAGGGTGTGCTTATCCGCTTTGTCAACCCCCGTTTAGGAAATACAAAAAGCATTTATATTGGTTTTGGATTGTATGCCGTTGGATTAGTTTTATTTGCATTTGCCAACCAGGGATGGATGATGTTTGTGTTTCTTATTCCTTATTGTCTTGGAGGAATTGCCGGGCCTTCGCTCCAGTCAATCATTACAGGCCATGTTCCTTCAAATGAACAAGGTGAATTACAGGGAGCCCTCACCAGTTTGATAAGTGCAACTTCAATTATAAGCCCGCCAATAATGACTAACCTGTTTGCGCATTTTACGTCAAAGTCTTCCTCTCTTTACTTTCCCGGTGCACCTTATTTGCTGGGGTCAGTTTTAATGATGATTGCGGGGTTGGTGGCTTATAGGGTATTGAGTAAAGAATGAGTACACATATTGTTTGAGGTTATGAATTTGTGTTGGATATATGAGCAATTCACTTTTATTGGTTATACTATTTGGCCTAACAATTAAAGTGGCAGGAGGGACACCAGCCGTGAAAATGGAATAACATTTTAATTAATTTCATGACGCCATAAATTATAAATTGAAAAGTAAATACTACAATAACATTATAGAATATTATACATCTTGCCAGGCAGACTATGAATTAGTCTGGCATTTAAAAACGCATCATTGTATGCATTATGGGTACTGGGATAATGAAACAAAATATCTAAGAGACGCATTACATAAAATGAATGATGTTATTGCTAATTTGGGGGAAATTAAACGAAAAGACATAGTCGCTGATCTAGGCTGTGGAATAGGAGGTACGGCAAATTACTTAGCAGATAAATACAATTGTTTTGTAAAAGGAATTTCGTTATCCGCCAAACAAATCAACCAAGCAAGAGACCTTGCAAAGAAAATGAAAGTTGAACAACTAGTAACCTTTATTACAGGCGATTATTGTGTTACTGAATTTGGTGAAAATGAATTTGATGTGGCTTATGCAATTGAGAGTTCATGTTATGCGGTTGAAAAAAAAGTTTTTTTACAAGAGGCTTTCCGGATATTAAAAGCAAATGGAAAATTAATTGTCCTGGACTTTTTTTGGACACGGGAGCCTAAAAATTATTTTGAAAAAACAATAATGAAGAAATGGACTGAGGCTTGGAGCATAATCGATTATGAAAATGAGATAACCTTCATGAATAAGCTTGGTGAAGTAGGTTTTATGAATATTCAAAAACTAAATATTAATGACAAAGTTTTACCAAGTATTAAACGTCTATACTTTTATTTTTTCCCAGGCATTCTTTTTAGCATTATACTTTTTTTTTTACGAATCCGGGGTATCAATCAAACCAAGAATACATTGTCTACACTTTACCAGTACATTCTATACAAAAGAGGTATTTGGAATTACAATATTTTCTATGCAGAAAAGCTCTGATCAGAGTTGCATAGTTGCTTATAAATCTTATAGATTAAATCTTCATTATTAAAAGGTTTGGAAACATAATCATCCATTCCTGCTTCAATACATTTTTCAGATTCGCTCTTTCTAGCATATGCTGTTAATGCAATAATTTTTGTTTTATGTTGCTGGGTCTGTTCATTAAATTTGATGATTTTTGTTGTTTCTAATCCATCCTTCTTAGGCATCTGAACATCCATTAATATAATATCGTAACCAATTGTTCGTACTTTTTCCAGTACTTCATCACCATCGCTTGCTATATCAATTTTTATTCCCGGTAATTCTGCCTCTAAAATCTTTTTTAAAATTCTCTGATTAGTTTGATTATCCTCGGCAAGTAAAATATTGTGTTTAGCAATTATTTTTTTTTCGTCTTGGGAGAGTTTATAAGCAATTCCTTCAAAACTGTAATTTGGAAGTTTTTCAAAAGGTAGTTCAACATCGATTTTAGTGCCGAAGTTTGAACTGCTTTGAAGAGAAATGAAACCTCCAAAAAGTTCTACGAGTTGTTTTGTTATACTTAATCCCATGCCAGTGCCTCCAAATTGCAAATGAATATTTTCGTTTGCCTGACTAAAAACATCAAAAACTCTATTCTGCTCTTCATCGGTCATCCCTATTCCTGTATCTTGGATTGTAAGCCTGAGAATATTTTTCTCATCATAATAGTCAGCGACCCATTTTACAGAACCAGAGTTTGTAAATTTAATAGCATTACCCAGAATATTGTTAAGTATCTGAGATAAGCGGTACGGATCTCCTGATATCATCTTAGGTATTGTTATATTCATTTTAAAATCAAAAAAAAGATTTTTTTGCTCTGCTTTTAGCTTGTTAGCTTTATTAACTGAAAAAAACAATGCATGCAAATCAAAGGGAACTTTTTCGTAATGAAATTTTCCAGTTCGGATTTTTACAACATCCAGAAGGTCATCAATTATGTAAAGGAGTTGTTTAGAAGATTGAATAAGAACTTCAATATCTTCGTTATGAGTTGAAACTTCTTTTTTTAATATATGCGTTACTCCAAAAATTGCGGTCATAGGGGTTCTCATTTCATGACTCATTTGCGCAATAAACAAATCTTTATGTTTTTCTGCGGTTTCCAGCTCCTTTTTAGTAGTCTCAAGTTGCGCTAGAGCCTTTTTTAATTCATCATTAGCAGTGTTCATCTCATGTATGGCTCTACGTTTTTTAGTTTCGAAGTCATAACCAACTAAAAAAATATTTATAATCAAAAGTATGATTATAAAAACTGCAGCATATTTATTGTCATTCTCATAAAAATTATATTGATCTTTTGTAACATTATTAAAAAACAATAAAAAAATTATTGGAATTAATAAGGATATGAAAAACCATCTTGTAGCATATTTTCGATCAATTAGCCAAAATGCATAAAGAGGAATTAATCCTGACCAAAATAGCGTTGGGCTTTTGAAGCCGCCAGAAAAATATGAACATATACTAACTAAAAATGCTCCGAATGTTATATAGATATTTGTCGAAACTAAAAGAGAAATGTAGTTTTTTTTAAATAGCAAATAAATAAATAAATATATAAAAGTAAAAGAAGCCGTACTTAAAAGTCCCGCTTTAAAATTAAAAAGATAATTATTTAAATCTAAAACACACAGTGTTACTATAGTCAGCAAAATACAAGAATTGAATAGCCTGTATTTGCTTTTTTCATCTGGTGATGATATATATGAAGGTGTTGTATAATTCGTTAATTTCATTAAGGGATAAACATATTTATTATTGAGACAATTAATAAAACCACCAAATTCAAAAGAGTTGCTAAAACAAACAACACCAGAAAAAAAATAAAGCAAATTGCCATCAGTATTCTAGGCAATTTTAGTATGGCCGCAAATGTGTTTATTAAACTAATCAATATAAAATAAGTAAGTTCAAAACCCTTCCAGGGAAGTCCTTTTTGATAACGCCACCTATCAATAATTCTGGGAGTTTTAAACAGCCCAAAAAAAAGTGGGATTGCATAAGATGCCATTTTAATGTTATTACCAACTTGTTCTATTTCTAAAATACCTTTTACTGCTCTTCTGGCAGCTTCATCTGCAGTATCCATACAAGCTAAATCACTATGCGTTTTTACATAATCTGCAGCTAAAAATAAATTGGGAAGTCTGGTAAAAGAATCAGGTCTAAACTGATGAGTAATTATTGTATTTACAAGCAATGGTTCCTTATTAAATAAAACATTTTTCCATTTACCACCTGGTTTTGTGTTAATAACAATTGATTCATCTAAAAAAATATTATCACAAAAGCAATCATCATCGGTAAGGTTAAAATATTTATTTTTCTTCTCATCATATAATGTACATTTTTTTAATTGCTCCCAAACCTCTTTTTTAATTTCAGCAAAGCTCATATCCTTTACAATTTTATCTGTATAAATTTTGCCTTTTGCATCCCAGTTAGATACAATGACTGATAAAACAGTTTTAACTTCTTTACCATTTATAGTTGGTAAAGGATTTTCTTTTAAATATTCCTTCCAGTATTGGGTTTGAGACACCATTGTAATTGCCCAGTCTGAATCTGAAATTGTTACATGACCATCACAAATGGGTATATCATTTTTAAGATAAAAGATAATTCCATTCATCCATTCTGAATTATTATAAAGATTAAAAACGCTTCTTAAAGTAGGGTCTATTAAAAGTATATGTTCATTTCTAAGTAATAAAGAGGTCATGCGTTCTACGGGTATCGCTAATATAAAATAATCACCTTCTATAGTTTGCTCATCTCCTCCATCAATTCTATTATTGATTATAACACCGTATATGCAATCCTTGGATGATTCAATATTCAATTTATTAACCTTTGCCGTTAAAAGTTTAATTACCCTTTTTCCTTGAATAATTTTAAAAGAATCGCCGTTTTTTTTATATTTATTTTCAAGGTGTGTTTTCCAAGTATTTATCCATGCTTCATTGGTTGGAGCATTCAAAACTCTGTCTGTTGCTGCTCCAAACGGGTTAAAAATAGCCCATAACATATGTACAAGTATTTTTCCGCCGGTTCTGGTGCTAGCCTTATCTGCTCTTACTGCAACTAAATTTTTTGTAAGCCCTTCTGCAAATAGGTTTTTATAATCTTTTCCATAATTAGTGCGTTCTGCTTCAATAAATTCTGACCAAGGTATTCTTTCATATTCAGTTAAGTATCTCTCCTCACAACTTGTGAAAAGCTGAAATATTCTTTCTATAAAAAAATATCTTCCTTCTTTTGTAATTTCTATGTTTGCTGTCTTTATTTCTCTATAAAGGTTTTTAAGCTGACCTATTATCTTTCCAATTTTAAATTTTCGTAAATTAGGACCAATGCTTGTCGGAATATGAAGAGGTTTTCTCCCATCAGAAAACAAAAAAGTATAAAAAGAAACCGGCACTAGGTTTTTAAATACTGAAGTATTATTTACTTTAATTTGCTTCATTGTATTTGTAACATTGCCATAAAATCCCGGAAAAAATCTAAAACCATGTTCAGCTGGAAGAATTATATTTCCATTAGTATTTTGAATACTGCGAGCTTTACCCCCCAGGTATTTTTCATCCCGTTCGTAAATTTCAACGTTAAATCCTTTCCCAATAAGTTGATGAGCTGCACTTAAACCGGCTACACCTCCCCCTACAATTATGATCTTCTTTTTAAGATTACTTTTCATAATTTAATGAACTGTTTTAAGTAGTTCTATCTTTTGAATCGCTATAGGAATTTTTTGGAGGATATTTATTTTCAGCATTTCGAATTCTTTAGTGTTTGTAATTTTATCAGACGAGCACGCTTCTTCCATCGTCAACAACAATTCTTTCAAATCACTCAAATCGAGATAGCTGGAAATGAATGATAATTGATGGCAACTTGTTGCTATGTCAACCAAATTACTATTCGAAAAAACCTCATCAACTTTTAATAATAAATCATTGAATTGAACAAGCGAAATATTAAGGCATTCTTTTAACCCATGTGAATCATTATCGAATAACTGTTGTATGGATAAACGCGCCATAAAATTTATTGAATTCTAGCAATTAGTTGTGAAATGATAAATTTAACTTAATTTGATTTATTTTTTTATAAATAACTTGAAAAATTACTATCAAGATTTTCAATTGGTATATACAGACGATTACACATCCAAGTTGATTAATGCAAAGGGAATAGTAAGTATTCGTATACTCAAAAATAGAAATTAGAATGTTATTAACCTCAAACGTTGTGCTTGTTGATGATCATGTATTGCTTCGTAATGGGCTGGCCAATCTTATTGAAAGCTTTGGCGATTACAAAATATTGTTCCAGGCTGATAATGGTAAAGCATTCATTGATAAACTCAACCCTGAACTTTTACCCAACATTGTTTTACTGGATATAAATATGCCTGAAATGGATGGCTATGATACCTGCCTCTGGCTGCGGAATAACCATCCTGATGTAAAGGTATTGGCCTTATCCATGTATGATAATGAAAATGCCATAATAAGAATGTTTAAGGCAGGCGCAAGAGGATATATTTTAAAAGATTGTGACCCTATTGATTTTAGGAATGCTTTGATTGATATAATTACCAAAGGATTTTATTATTCTGAAATGGTTACGGGCAAGCTTATGCGACGAATAAGAGATGAGGATGAAAATGATAACACAAGAAAAGCTGCTAAACTAAATGATACGGAGATAGCATTTTTAAAGCTTGCATGCACTGAACTTACTTACAAAGAAATTGCTGATAAAATGTTTAAGAGCCCAAGAACAATTGATGGATACCGGGACGATCTTTTTCAAAAACTAAATGTAAAAACCCGTGTGGGTCTTGTATTGTATGCTATTAAAAATGGCATCATAACCTTGTAGACGGCGCTACTCTTTTTGCCGCTCAAGTGTTTAGTTGTCTAATCAAAAAACAGGCAGGTAAATACCTGCCCGTTTTTGATTTAAAATGCTTGCCTTCGACTAAACATTTAATTTCTATCCCTGTTCTTATCTTTTTAGTTAACCCTCCATTTTACGGTATTAAGCAAATTAATACTAACGAAAGCTATAACTATAAACCGGAGATTTGGCGTTACCAGGCGACAGTGTACCTGTATAGGTTTGAACGATAGAAGTGTTGTTCATGATTCTTATGGTGTAGTTAGATGAACTTCCGCTTCCATCACATCCTTCAAAATATTCTGCCCAAACTTTGTACGTTCCTGCAGGGGCGCTTCCCGGTGTCCAGTAAATATTTTCGTTAGGACCATTGGGACAATCACCGCATAAGCAATCCACATCCAATTGCCCAAACTGACCCGTGGGATTTCCATAGTATAAAATAGAGCCGTTTGGGGTTTGAACGTACAGATCAAGGTCTGCTTTATTGCCATTGGTAAATTGAAGATTAAATCTGGGATTTCCCGGAGTGCCCCGTATTGCTCCGGGGTCACTGGTGATATCATCAGGCTTGGAATCTTTTTTACAACCTGCCATAGTGATGGTAAAAATTGATAAAAGCATAGCAGCTTTAAAAATGAAATTGCCGTTAATTTTTTTCATGATTTTTTGTTTTAATTTTTTGTTTTATTTTTTTTGTTTTGTTGATACAGTCAGAAGAAATCGTCTATGACTTTTTAGTTTATTACAAATAAAGTGCGCCAGGATATTTGAGCAGAGGGTCGTTCCGGATCATTGCATAAGCATACATAGGATTGTGTATTTTGCTGGTTATATTCTCATCATTCAAACACATATTGGGGGATTTTGAGTTACAGAAACGTTAGAATGAAAATAGAATACCAGCAAAAAATGATTTGCCTTCGTAAGCTGAAACTGTAACGCCAAAGCCCTTGGAGAAATAATAATCCCCCCCTGCACGCCATGTAAAGCCACCTGCAGTAGTGCTCTGCGTTTTACCGGCAAAATCAAGTATTTTAATAGAGGTTGCCCCGTACCCGGCATGCCCGAACAGGAATAAACCTTTATTTTGATTTTCATAATTTCCGGTCAGCCGGTTGATTGGGGCATAGAGGCTGGCATAAACAAAACCAAATTGAGATTCTAATATGTAATCGTCCTTGGGGAAATAATAAGTAAGTCCTAAACCGAAATTTAAAATGTTCTTTATTATTCTAAACTCCTGGTCAGAACCTACGCCTACCGGTGACTGCAGGGCAACATTTAGTCGTAAAGGAGTATACTGTACTTTTTGGTTTTTATAGTCCAAACTTTCGTTTATCCTGTTGGCAGTGCTTTCTGGTTCCACATTGTTTTGGGTTGTAATACCTGGTGTCGGCCGGGTATCTGTGCGAAATGAAGATTGAGGTGGATTACTATTTGAATGTTTAATAATATCCATTTGCCCATTAGAATATACAATCATAAACACCTCGGTTTTCGAAATATTGTAAACAGGCCCGTCTGCATTTTCCCACTTTTTGTATTTAATGGTGGCCTCAGTTATTTCGGTGACCTTTGATTTTATTTCACTCTTATCATTTTTGATAATAATGTCTTGTGCCTTTGAAATAATTGCCCAGAAGAAGAGCCCCGTAAAAACCAGTGCTGTTTTTGTTAATTTGTTACACATAAAATTTGTTTTAAAATGTCTAAAATTTGTTTTAGTATGACCAAGACTATTCTTAATCATTCATACAAATATTCCAAAACAGACCTTAGTGATAGAAGGGTATTATAGCGGAATTGTAACCTGTGGTATTATGGTTTACCGGGAGAAGGAAATAACGGTTCGTATCTTAATTTTGCACGCTTAAAATAGCGTGTTTAAACCTTTTTAAACGATACGCCACAAAGGGGATATAATATTATTAGCAAGAAATTGATCAGTATGTAAGACGAATTATGTACTTCATTTTTCGAGGCGGAGTTGGCGTGGATAGCTTACCAAAAAAGAGGGAAAAAGCAACCTGAATAGATAGATCTGCTTCCAATGTAAAAAATATCGTATTGAAGAGTTCATTAAAATGAACGCCTCTGGCGTATGAACGGCATAGCCACTGGCGGCAGACGAGTACCTGCTTACTTTATTATGTTATTACCGGCACAACTACCGGCGTATTACCTGCTATTTTACGTATTGAAGTATCAATGATCAGGTTGAGTACGGTTAGGCCAAATGCCGAAGCCCGGGCTACAGCTAATCCCGCTTTTTCAAGGGCCTTCATTTTAACTAATTCCTTATCACTGTTAACGAGCCATTCAAACTCATTTACTTTTATTTGCTTTAGAGCCAGCAGATCTGTCCATCTGATAAGATCAACTTTCATGTCTGCTAAAATTTTTTTGGCATCCTGTATTGCCTGTTTTTTGTAGTTGCTTACAGTACTTTCCGCTAAGGAAACTATCTGCTGCTCAATTTCTTTATATAACTGCTGAAAGTCTTCCATAAAATAAATTAAGTTTTAAGGTTTGTAAATGTTATTAATACCTTACTTCACTTTGTAAGCTTCTAATTCTGTGATGCTGCCAAGTAAACGTTCAACTTTTTTAGAGATATCATCCGCAATAGCCGGAGACAGTTTATCGTTTGTTTTCCAGAGCTGAAAAAGGTCATAAAGGTTGCCTTTATCCTGCTGAACAGCTTCCCACATTTTTACTGTTACCTGGTTTCCTTTTCTTTCCTTTTCCGTGGCAAGGGCATTATCTATATCAGTTTTTATGGCTTCAATTTCAGCAGTATGGGTGGTGTAACTATCTGAGGTATTTTTAAGCACCTGCAAAACTTTAGTTTCAATATTGGTATCACGCTGGTATGCTTCTTCACTGTAATGCAAGCCGGGGCTGCAACCCAAAAACATTACCGTAATTAAAAAACACCATGAATAAACAAATTTTTTTATCATAGATAATATTTTTAACGCCTACTCTTAATTCCGTTTTCGGCTTACCGGCTGTATTTAAAAAACTATATTGACTTATAATAACCTTTTTGACTTATGAAATTTAAAACGATATAAGTGTATTTAGGCTAAGACTTCTTATTTGCGCAGGGCGGGGATTGCATCACAAGATTAAAAAAAAAATCAGAAAAACAAACAGGTTTAAAATTTTATTTTATACAATTGTTGCAATGTTTAACTCCCTGTTAAATAGTTAGAATTATCTGTGGCGTTGACCGGGCTTATGTTACTATTAAACTCAATCCTATTTAAAATATATCTTAGGCGTCCTGGAACAAGCCTCAAAAACGTCGAGACGTTTATGTAAGGATAATGGGGATTGATTCACAACATCAGTAAAAAAAGAAAAATGAAGCAGTTAGGTTAATAATATTTTTTAATTAAGTGCAGGTTTGTCTCCATCTTATACACGGTTAAGTTTTCTATAAGATTAAATTAATTATCTTAAAATATGCATAACATTAGCGCAGAAGAGTAAGAGTGCCATGCAATTTTTTAAGCCCGTTTTTTAAGTCCACAATAAAAATATATACTCCTGCCGGCTGAGGCATACCCTTAAATGTGCCATCCCATTGCCTGGTATAGCCTTTATTATAAAAAATCAACTGTCCGTACCGGTTGTACACACTTACTTCTGCTAATGGGAATGCAGTTAATGAAGGAAGATTCCAACGATCATTCAAGCCATTTTCATCAGGCGTAAATGCATTGGGGATGTATATATCTTTAAAATATTTTACCAGCACTTTATCTGTAGCTGTGCCGCATCCATCATTAGATATTACGTGCAGTGTATAGGTGGTATCATATGGCGGTGATACCTGTGGAGTTAAAATGCTATCAGAAGATATATATAAATCAGGTGTCCAGAAATAAGTAACATTTGAACCCGACACCTGTCCTTCAAGCACCGCAGTTTGATTACCCACAACAACTTTATCGGGGCCCGCATTTGCCGTAGGCGCCTTTATCACACTCACTAAAACGGAGGCTGAATCTTTGCATACCCCATCACTCACAGTAAGTATATAAGAGATGGTCTCAGAAGGAGAAGCAACGGGAGCAAGGCTTAAAGGATCAGATAAGCCCATAGGTGGAAACCATTTGTAAAAGGTTGCATTAATTTGGCTGCCCTGCAGTTTAGTTGTAGCTCCTTCGCATATATTGACGTCAGTGCCTGCATCAGCAACAGGATTAAGGTTGATGACGACTGTGGTTGAATCATTGCTAATGCA
This sequence comes from Ginsengibacter sp., assembly GCA_039919615.1. Taxonomy (GTDB): domain Bacteria; phylum Bacteroidota; class Bacteroidia; order Chitinophagales; family Chitinophagaceae; genus Ginsengibacter. The sequence continues at coordinate 14,138 of JBDSFG010000274.1, forward strand.
TCCTGCCTGCGAGGTAACTTTTACATGATAAAGGCCACTGTTGCTTACCAAAATATTTGGAATAACAGGCGATTGCATATTGGCTGAAAAATTACCCGGGCCTGTCCATAAATAACTAGCCCCGCCTGTCGCAGTAACCGTTAGCGCCGTGCCAACACATGCTGGGCCATTGTTTGATGCAGCAGTAACGGGTAAAGCATTTACGTTAACAGTAACAAAATCACTTGCAATTCTGCAGGATGATATACTAATGTTATTGCCTTCAGCAACTGCCAGCCTGAAAAAGTATTTACCTGGCGTTACTATTGCGGGAATGCTATACTGGGAGCCGTTTGCACCGGGAATGTCTGTCCAGGAAATACTATCGTTACTTTTCTGCCACTGATAAAATGTATTTACATAGCCACCAACTATAACGCTGCCAAAATTAAGAACGGTCATATCCCCGGTACATACATCTTTAATATCTGCAACGCCATTAACATTTATAGAAGCCTTTGGTCCGCAGGGCCGGAAGGTTATATCATCTAACGCAAGATCATTTCCGCAACCACCTGCGGCATTGTTGAAAATTTTTATTTTAACTGAAGATACACCTGGCGGTGTGGTGAAGAACAATCCATATTGTTTCCAAACGGGTGAACTTGTTGCATCAATATCTCCCGTGGAATAAGTTTGCAATGCCTGGCCTGTGGTTGTTTCAATATCAAAAGTGATGTTAGGCCTGTTTCCATTGCCAGCGCAGGCAGTTGGCCTCAAAACGTTTACCATCCACGCTGCAAATTCATAAGTTGTGCCCCCACATAAGCCGCCTACGTCCTGTATATAAAAAAGGCTTGGCATAACAGAGGCGTTTACCACCATCATATATCCATCAATATCACCGGGGGTATGATCTTCAGAAAGGGTAAGCCATGAATCACCAAAACAATTATTGGTAGAATTGGCTATTGTATAAAAATTATCATTGGGGCAAGTATTTGAAACATAACTATATTCATTTAAAGATGCACTTAGTGGCGGGCCTGTATTTGGTCCTGATCCAAAAGTAATATTAACTACAGGATCTCCCAGACTGCCCTGGCAAAGCTGGGCAATGAGGTTGTTAAAGACTACCAGCCCCAAAGCAAACAATAGAAATCTTTTGATAAATATTCTTTTATTCAATTCAAATATTATTAAAAGCCTGAGCTTTTATCCTGTGTGATACCCGTTAAAACGCCAAAAGAAAACGCAAAAAATTTTTTCTCTTTCTAAGAATACCAGATGAAATTTGTTATCTTAATGATGTATCAGCACGAATTCCTTCATTACCGGTATCTAAAATAAACTTCCATTTTCCGTCAGGTTGTTTTTTCCAAATACTAACATAAGTGCCCGATAAAGCTGTATCACGAAGTTGCAGCAAATATATACCATATGTAAACCCCATATCGCCTGAAGAAGATATTTGCGCAGCAGAAGGTTTCCATGTTAAGGTATAAGAGGTATCGTTTGCCTGACTTAAAAAATCAATGGCATCTGCCCCGATAATAGGCATATGATTGGGGCGAAGTAATATACCATCAGCATCAATAAATTCAATAAATGCTTTTCTCATTCCGAGTTCTCTGCTCATAACGGAAAATGCCATGTCTGTTTTAATCATTTGTTCTTTATCTGAAATGGCATTCAATTTTTTTGTTTTTTTGAAACACCCCTGCAGGAGAATACAAAGCGCTATATAAAATAAAGCTGAAATAATTATTTTAAGCATGTTAAAAGATGTTGCATGAAAAAAGGCGAAAGCATTTTTTAATACTCTCGCCCTGCCAATAAAATACTTGCCTGACCGTAATGAAAAATGTCAGTCCCCCTAAAATTACAAATGAAGCTTTTCCTTTTTTACCAGCAAATCTTCTACGGTTTCCCTGTACATTTCATCAGGCACACAACAATCAACCGGGCAAACAGCGGCACATTGCGGTTCTTCATGAAATCCCTGGCACTCAGTACATTTATTGGGTACTATATAATAAATGTCGTTAGCAATGGGAGAGTTTCGCTGTTCAGAATTCATGACTGCTCCATCCAGTAAAGTAACTTCTCCCTTCACTGTTGTGCCATCTGCAATCGCCCATTCCACGCCACCCTCATAAATTGCATTGTTGGGGCATTCAGGCTCGCAGGCTCCGCAGTTTATACATTCATCTGTTATTTTTATCGCCATATATTATTTTTGGATTTATGCTTTTACGAAGCTCAGAATTATTTACGAATTTGCATTCTTTTTTCTTTATCTACAAATATATAACAGATAACTATCCCCAATGAAATTACTTGAAAGAGTAGATATAATGGTTGAGCTTGGACACTATCTTGTATCTGATGCTGAGGAATGGCAACTGGTTAAACAAAAAGCTTTTGAAAAAAATCCATGGTTTACAATTGAATTTATTAAGCTGGCCTGCAAAAATATTGCAGATGAATATTTGCAAAAAGATAAGTTGATAGCCTGGAAAAATTATTATCATTTAGATGATAATATACGGCCAAAAAATGTGGGTACTGTCATGGCAGGTAACATTCCTATGGTTGGCTTTCATGATTTTTTGTGCATTTTTATTTCAGGCCACAGGCAAACAATCAGGTTTTCTTCAAAAGATAATCTGCTGTTGAAGCATCTTATAGAAAAATTATATGAATGGAATCCGCAGTGTATCAAACTGATCGCTTTGGCAGATATGCTTAAAGGATGCGATGCATACATTGCTACGGGCAGCAACAATTCTGCAAGATATTTTGAGTATTATTTTGGAAAATATCCATCGATAATTCGCAGGAACCGGACATCTGTAGCTATTTTGCAGGGAGATGAAGACATAAGCGTTTTAACTTCTCTCGGCGATGATGTGCATCAATATTTTGGGCTTGGCTGCAGAAATGTCACCAAAATTTTTGTACCGGCTGAGTATGATTTTGTTCCGTTGCTTACGGCTTTTAAAAAGTATAATTATTTTGCGGATCATCCGAAATATAAAAGCAATTATGATTATTACCTGGCCCTGCAAATAATGAATAATGTTTACTACATGACTAACGAAAGTATTTTATTGACAGAAAGTGATCAGTTATTTTCACCGATCAGCCAGCTTAATTACAGTTATTATGAGGATGCTGCAATTATAAAAACCCAGGTAGAGTATAATACTAACATTCAATGTATAGCAGGAGCAGGCAATACTGAATTTGGAAAGACACAACATCCCTCTTTATTCACTTATGCTGATGGTATTGATACTATGCAGTTCTTATTATCATTATAGAAAAAGAGAATTAAGCAGAAAAAAGCTTCTTTAAGAATCGTTATAACTGTAATAATTTCCGCAAACTAATATATTGCGATATCCACTTTGTCAAAATTTCTTAATTAATTTTACAAACGGATATGTTATTAAATGCTTCACATAATTTATTGTTAAAGGAAACAGACGGTAATCAGGTGAGGATAAATACTTCGTTTATTTGTAGAAACCTTAGGCATATGATTTGTGCGTTTATAAATTATAAAAAATTCAAACTTTAAATTCCAAATAGAATGAACCTCAAAAACATTTTAACAACTATTTTAGTCAGTGCATTAACTACCGTGGGGGTTATAGTTGGTTACAACAAATTTGACAACAAAAGCAATAACCCCAACTTTGCACAAATTACTATTCCAGCCAACTACAAGTATGCAGGCTTTTTTGACGGAAATGGTGCGCCATCAGCAGGCCCGGCTGACTTTACACAAGCAGCTCTTGCCGCCTCGCCGACGGTGGTGCACATAAAAACAAAAACAAATCCAAAGCAGGTTAATAATAATTTATCCCAAAAAAATCCTTTTTCTGATTTATTTGGTAATGATGACTTATTTGACCAGTTTTTTGGAAACGGAGGTAAACAAAGAATGCTCCCACAAATGGCTTCGGGGTCAGGAGTTATCATCAGCGAAGATGGTTATATAGTTACCAACAACCATGTAGTAGCTGGCGCTGATGAAGTTAATGTTACCATGAGTAATAGAAAAACTTACACCGCTAAGGTTATTGGCGCTGATCCAGCGTATGATCTTGCGGTTATAAAAGTGAATACTTCTAATATGCCATTTATGTTATTTGGCAATTCAGATGATGTAAAAATCGGCCAATGGGTTTTGGCCATAGGATATCCTTTAAATTTAGAAACTACTGTGACAGCAGGAATTATAAGTGCTAAAGGAAGAGCATTGGGATTAAACAAAGATAAAACCGGAAGCCGGGCAATGGCGGTAGAATCTTTTATACAAACTGATGCCGCAGTTAACCAGGGTAATAGTGGGGGCGCTTTAATAAATACTAACGGGCAGTTAATTGGTATCAACTCTGCAATAGCTTCTCCAACAGGTTTTTATTCAGGATATTCTTATGCTATACCTGTTAACATTGTTAAAAAAGTAGTTACTGACCTTATAAAGTATGGCAGTGTGCAGAGAGGATTTTTAGGAGCACAGTTTATTGACGCAGCTTTATTAACCAATGAAGAAAAAGAACGACAAAAAATTCCTTTAAGCGCTGATGGAATATACATAAGCGATGTTACTGTTAATGGCGCTGCAAATGCTGCTGGAATTAAAAAAGGTGATATCATAAGAAAAGTAAATGAAGTGCCTATTGAATCAGGCTCAGATCTTCAGGAACAGTTAAGCCGTTTTAAGCCAGGGGATAAAGTGAATATTACCTTTGACAGGGATAGCCATAGCAATATAGTAGCAGTAACTTTAAAAAACAGCGCCGGAAATTTTGATATAGTAAAAGCTGACGAAATGATTGATAAGATGGGTGCTGATCTGGTAAGTCTTGATAATAGGAAAGCAAAAGAATATGGTTTACCGGGTGGGGTAGTTGTAAAAAAAATAAATAAAGGAGTAATTGATAATCAAACCCGGATGAGAGACGGTTTTATTATTACAAAAGCAAATGGTAAAACGGTAAAAAGTGTGCAGGAATTAAAGAGCATTATTGGAAATTCAAAAGACGTAAAAGTTGAAGGTATTTATCCGGGGTATAATGAAATTTTTGAATACCCTTTAGCACTGGATGATCCAGAACAAGGTGATCAATAAGACACTGCAGGATTTTAGATATTAATAGTTTCGGAAAGCCTCAGCGTGTTTAAATTGTTTCTATCCCGGTTATTGTTGTGTAACCGGGATTTTTTATAAGTTATATATCGAACTAGCTAATGCTGAACCTTCAAGTCTTTTTAACCAGCATTTTCAGATAAGCTTCTCCTTAGTACCATGACAATTCCCGATTTACTGTCTAAGCGAAAATAATAATAATCTTCACTAACTTTTTGTACTTCCAGTCTTGAATAAGGCTTTCAAGCCATTGCTCTTCAATGAAGAGGTTTTATTTTTATTGGCCGTAAAAACTAATTTCCCTTTTATTGCAAAATTATTACAGATGCCGATCCGCAAGCTGAACATTGATAGTACTGGATTGTTGTAAGATTTTGGTGATTTAACCGCTATCAAAAAAAGTTCGTTGAATTTAAATAGCGAATGTTCAAAAGTGATCATAAAAGAAGCTGAACTTAGTAAGAGGAACTTTGCAAAGATGGCCCAATTCGACGACACCCAGGAGAAGAATCTTTGGAATATTAATTTAAAGCAATTCTTTTTAAACGGCAGCTTAATTTATTGAATACAGACTTTTTGTTTCTCCAGTCTATGTTACTTTGGAAAAGATTAATTGCTAGTGGTTCAAAAAAAGCCCCTCCTGAAAAATCAGGAAGGGCTATCATTGAGCAAAAAGTGAAACTAATTTATTGAACTGTTTTTATATCTACAGTATTAGCATCGCCACCACCAACTTCACAATTTGTTGTAATTCTATCACCGCTAATACCTTCACTTTCCATTAAATACATTCTTACAGCATCTACTCTTCTGTTACACAATGCCTGGGAAGCTTTAGAAGCCGCAGGGTAACCCGTAACTGCTATATTGCAAGTTGCACTGGATTTTAATTTAGAAGCTATCGTAGCTAACATCGCTTTGGAATCGCTGCTAAGGTTGCCGGTATTCCCTCTGAATGAAATGCTAGGCAGATCACCGATACCACAAGCGTTTACCGGGTTAGCCATAGCCATGTTTTTGCAACATTCCGGGTCAGGGCATTTACCAACGCCATCAGCATCTACAGGTTGACATTCAGTTGGAGTAATCAATTGTTTATCCTTACAATCTGGAACACCATCGCCATCTGTATCTTTAGTTACCCCATGTGTATCAACAGGGCATCCTGCAGGTGTATTTGGCTCCCTGTCTAATTGATCAATAACCCCATCGCCATCTGTATCATCCAAAACAGGTTTTGGAAGCTTCATGTGACGTGGATTATTTAATTCGCTGTAAGCATAATCCAACGGATTTATCCAATATAAAGGTTCAACAGATTTAGATCCTATATTGAAATTCAAACCAATAGATGCATAGTTATATGCATCATAATCGGATGTTAAGGAGGCATCACCAAAGGATTGTTCCTGCCATTGCTGACCATCTAACAAATCATCTTTAATTATAGTAAACCTGTCTTCAATAGCCAGGTTAACTCTTTTGCCTAATTTAAAAGCCATTCCGCCTAAAAAGGTACCACTTGGCCTAAATGTATTTTTCCCAATTTTTGGACGACGATCATTTTGAGCCTCTGCCTCAGTTTCATAAGTATCATCCATTAAACTTTTTAAATTATCTAAAACATCTTTCCGGTTTTCATACCTGTTTGTTGTGGCGCTGGCAGGAAAAGCATATGTTCCACCGCTGGCGTTAAGCGCATTAACCATAGTATGATATATCGTTCCGCCTACACCTACACCTGCATAAATGAGAAATCCATTTTTTTGTTTGTGAAATC
>JBDSFG010000277.1:0-6351 GCA_039919615.1 Ginsengibacter sp.
ATATCATTCCGCAGGATATTGGGAGGGTGATATTGAATTTACTGACGAATGCTTTTTATGCAGTGAATGAAAAAAAGAAGCAGGTAGAGCAAGACCTAACAGGTTTTAAAAACCTGTTAGGTCTGGACCGGTACGAACCAACTGTTTCAGTAAGTACAAAAAAGATCGCTGACAAAGTTCTTATTAGCGTAAAAGACAACGGCAACGGTATATCTCAAAAAGTATTAGATAAAATCTTTCAACCATTCTTTACCACTAAACCCACCGGACAGGGAACTGGATTAGGTTTATCATTATCTTATGATATTGTTAAAGCACATGGTGGTGAAATGAAAGTAGAAGCTAAAGAAGGAAAAGGCGCAGAATTTATTATTCAATTACCCACTCATCCATCTTCAATATCTGCCTCATGAGAAAATTAGGTATTATTTTATTGCTTTGTTTATGTATTAAATTATCTGCTCAAAATAATATTGATATTATTGAAAGGGAAGTATTGAAACAGCCAAACGATGAAAGTAAAGATTCAATTTTCTTTGGCCTTCTTATGAAGTATGCATGGTACAAACCCGACTCTTCGCTATACTATAGTCAGAAAGAAGCTTTGCTGGCGAAGAAATTAAATTCAGAATTAATGGAATCCCGTGCTTTATCCAGGTATGGGTATGTTCTTGGAATGATGGGCAACTATCCGCAAGGAATTGATTATTTATTGAAAACACAAAAAATAGCCAGGCAATTAAAAGATACCACCTGGTTGTATTACAATTATATTTTTCTAACAGAAATATATACGGATAGAGGTGACTTTGCGCAGGCAAGGTTCTATGCGAAAAAAATAAAGGAAGTTGCGCCACATGACGAACAACAATGGTTTGTGAGAATGGCAAGGATTTTTGAAAGGTCCGGACAATTAGATTCTGCTCTTCTTTATAGCCGTAAGGCAGTGGACGAAGAGGTTAAACTTAATGGCAAGCTTGGATGGACAACAATTCCATTAACACTTGCCGAAGTTTATGCTAAAAGAAAGACGTATGATTCCGCTTTGCATTATTACTATATTACCTGGTCGCTGTCATTAAAAAGGTCGCTTTATAAAGAGTTAATTGTTACTTTCAACGGGATAGCAGAAATATATAAGAATACTGGTCAAAACGATTCCAGTTTTTATTATGCCTACAAATCACTTGATTTGCGTTTTGCTAACGCTTATCCCCTGGGTACAATTTCCACCTACAACATCCTTTACCGCTTATTCAGAGACAAAGGCAGACCAGACAGTGCGATGCGATACCTTGAACAAGCAATTGCATTGAAGGATAGTTTATTTAACCAACAAGAGGAAAGAGAAGTCCAAAATATTGGATTCGCTGAGCAATTACGGCAACAAGATGCCATCGCTCAACAAACTCAATATCGCAACAAGTTTAAACTGTACATACTTCTGAGTATTGCTATTGTCTTTATTATAATTGCTTTGTTACTCATCCGTAATATACGGCATCGGCAAAAGGCTTTTGCGTTAATGCAAAAACAAAAAGCAGAAACTGATCGGCAGCGGGTAAAAGCTGAACAAACACTAGAGGAGCTAAAGTCCACCCAGTCCCAACTTATTCAATCAGAAAAAATGGCCAGTCTGGGAGAGCTCACAGCAGGCATTGCACACGAAATTCAAAACCCGTTAAACTTCGTCAACAATTTTTCAGAAGTGAATACCGAGCTGATAGATGAGTTGAATGAAGAAGCCGGCAAGGGAAATTTAGATGAAGTAAAAGCAATTGCAAAAGACATTAAAGAAAATGAACAAAAAATAAGTCATCATGGCAAACGTGCTGATGCTATTGTTAAAGGCATGCTTCAACATTCAAGAAACAGTTCAGGAACAAAAGAACCAACAGATATCAATGCATTGTGCGATGAATATTTACGATTAAGTTATCATGGGTTGCGTGCAAAAGACAAAAGCTTCAATGCAGACTTCAAAACAGATTTTGACCAAAATGTTGGTTTGGTAGAGGTAGTAGCACAAGACATTGGAAGAGTATTATTGAACTTATACAACAATGCATTCTATTCTGTAAATAAAAAAAAGAAACATTTCGGTGAAAATTTTTCACCTGTTGTTTCCGTAACTACTAAAAAAGAAAATGATGAAGTTGTTATAATTGTTCGTGATAACGGGTTAGGCATTCCGCAGAAAGTATTAGATAAAATTTTTCAGCCATTCTTTACCACCAAACCAACAGGAGAGGGAACTGGCTTAGGATTGAGTTTAAGTTATGATATTATAAAAGCACATAGTGGAGAAATAAAAGTACAAGCTAAAGAGGGGGAAGGCACTGAGTTTATCATTCAATTACCTGTCTGAACTGGAATTTTATGGGAGTCTTGGGAATTGTGAGAAAAATAATCCCATTAATCCCACAAATCCTATAAATCATGGTTCAGACAAGCACATGGTGGAGAAATAAAAGTACAAGCTAAAGAGGGAGAAGGCACTGAGTTTACTATTCAATTAATCCTTTAGTATTACATGATGATGAGAAGCACACTCTTTTTTATTTTTTTGATTGGGATGCAAACTGCAGCATGGTCGCAACACCAGCAACATAATGTATCAACGGAAACTAAAACGATTGATAGCCTGAAACGGGGACTTATTGAAGCGAAAGATGACTCAAGCCGGATAAAGATTATGCAGCATATCGGCTTTAGTTATGAACTTTTAAATCTTGATTCTTCTTTAAGATATACGCAGGCGGGGCTTGCATTAGCAAGGGAACGCAACTATGCCTGGGGTGAAGCAAGGCTGATGACAGATATGGCCACCATCTTACGTGAGCAAGGGAAGCTTGCTGAATCCCTCGACCTTCTCTTCAAGTCGCTAAAAATTGCTGAAACAAATAAGATAACCTCTGAAATTGCCAGGGCCTACCGCCGACTGGCCGATATATACCTTGATTTGGAAAACTTTCCAAAAGCAATTGAATACTTATTGCAGGCTTTGAGAATAGATGAAGGAAACCAGAATAAAAAGAGTGCCGCAATTGATGACGTGACCCTGGAACATGCTTATGAAAAAATAAATAAGCTGGATTCTGCTTCCTTTTATGCTGATAGAGCATTTCAACAAAAAGATATTTTTAGCCCCCAGTATATTTACCAGGTATTGGGCAATATTCAAGTAAAAAAAAGAAATTATGAAGAAGCCGCTCATCTTTTCCGGGAAGGTCTTATGCAATCTCAGGAGAACGATGATTTCCTGACAGCTTCAGATATATGTGCCGATATCTCAACCCTTTTTATAAAACTCAATAAAAGAGATTCAGCAATTTTTTATGCTTCAAAAGGATTTGAATATGGTCAGACAGTTTCATATAAAAAAGGGATTATGCTATCCGGAAATTTACTCGCTGAATTATATGATTCTACACAACCCGCAGCAGCGCTTAAATATTTTAAAATTGCTGCTTCAGCAAAAGGCAGTTTATTTGGAGTAGATAATATTCAAACAATACAAAACCTTGTATCCCGGGAAGAAGCAAAACAAAAAGAGTTGGAAGATACACAGATATCTTACCGTAACCGTTTAAAAGTTTATGGGCTTTTAACAGGCTTAGCAGCTCTCCTCGTTATAGCGTTCATTTTATACAGAAACAATAAGCAAAAGCAAAAAGCGAATGTTGTTCTTCAACAACAGAAACAAAAAGTAGAAGGTACCTTATCAGAATTAAAATCTACACAGGCACAACTCATCCAATCTGAAAAAATGGCTTCGTTGGGTGAGCTTACAGCAGGCATTGCACATGAAATTCAAAACCCGTTAAACTTTGTAAACAACTTTTCAGAAGTAAATAAAGAGTTGATTGCAGAAATGAAAACAGAAATTAAGAAAGGTAATATTGATGAAGTAAATGCTATTGCTGATGATATTGAAGCCAATGAAGGAAAAATAAATCATCACGGAAAACGTGCAGATGCTATTGTAAAAGGCATGCTGCAACATTCACGTACAAGTAGCGGGCAAAAAGAGCCAACAGATATTAATGCTTTGTGTGATGAATATTTAAGATTAAGTTATCATGGCTTGCGGGCAAAAGACAAAAGTTTCAATGCAGATTTTAAAACCGATTTTGATAAAACAATTGATAAAATAAATATCATTCCGCAGGATATTGGAAGAGTGTTATTGAATTTATTGACGAATGCATTTTATGCGGTTAATGAAAAAAAGAAGCAGGCAGAGCAAGACCTAACAGGTTTTAAAAACCTGTTAGGTCTGGAGCAGTACGAACCAACCGTTTCAGTAAGCACAAAAAAGATCGCTGACAAAGTTCGTATTAGTATAAAAGACAATGGCAATGGCATTCCGCAAAAAGTATTGGATAAAATCTTTCAACCATTCTTTACAACTAAACCTACAGGGCAAGGAACAGGATTGGGTTTAAGTTTGAGCTATGATATTATCAAAGCACATGGCGGTGAAATAAGAGTGCAAACAAAAGAAGCTCGTCCGGATGACCGGGACGTACAGGGAGGGGGTTCTGAATTTATTATTGAATTACCGGCTAAAGACATTTGATCATGAAGTATCTTTTAATTGTTTTAATGCTTTTTCCAGTTGCGATTGTTGCCCAAAGAAACAATGAACTTAAACTTAGTTCTAAGGCGGAAATGAACTCACGGTTTGCCAAAGGCTGGATTAAACTGGATTCTGGCTGGAAATTTAAAGCAGGCGATAACCCGGATTGGGCAAAGCCAGGTTTTGATGATGCATCATGGCAATCTACCCGTCTTTTCAGGGGATCTTCCCCTTTGCCTGCTATTCCTGAAAATGGAATTGCATGGTTTAGATTGCGGTTTACAGCAGACAGCACTTTACAGCAAGCATTGGCGTTGCGTATTTACCAATCCGGTCCTTCGGAAGTATATCTCGATGGCAAACTAATCTACAAACTTGGCAACATCAGTTCAAGTCCTGACTCCATAAAACTCTTTAGCCCTAATTTTAAAAATCTTTCTTTCCCCGCTTTAAACGGTGAACAACAAACACTTTGTGTTCGCTTCTTAAATTTGTACAGTCGCTTCCCTGTCTTTTTTAATTCATCAAAGCCATTCTTCGAATCGTGGATCACAACCGTGGACAAAGCACAGGATGACTATATAGTGCGATATTACAAAACATATACGAACAGGATAAGCATTGGCACAGGCGCTGCCACTATTTTAAGCGTGCTTTTCTTTTCTCTTTTTGTTTTCTTTCCGGCGCAAAAAATAAACCTGTATTTTGCTTTAACTGTTTTTTGCCTCACATTATTTTTGATACTTCTTCAATTTAACCTCAATTATCAGGGGGCACATTTTATACCGGGAATTTTGCAATATTCTTTCATTGTCCTTTTTATAACCGGGCTGTATTTTTGCGTTTACAATATTTTCAATCAAAAAACCGGTTGGCTTTTCCGGGCTTTGATCATTGCCGGGATTGTTTCTATTCCAGTCCAATTTTTTATTCCCGTCGGCGCAGCCACGTCTTTTTTGGTAATTGCAATACTTGGTAATTCTATCTGGGTAAACATCAAATCTTTGCCCAAAAATAAAATGGGTGGCCGGATCATTCTTACCGGACTACTATCAATTTTAGTTTATCTCCTGCTTAGTTTATTGTCAGAGTTGGGTATTATTACTATTGCAGGCTTTGATTCCTTAGAACCTTTTGCTTTTTTGATACCTTCTTTTTGCCTTGCAATCTACCTGGGTTATTCATTTGGCATCACCAGTCAATCGCTAAGGCAAAAGCTGGCGGAAGTAGAGCAACTTTCAAATGAAAAACAACAAATACTCTCTGTCCAAAATGTGACATTAGAAACGCAAGTGCAGGAAAGAACTTCGGCACTCAATCAGTCGTTGGAGAATTTAAAATCCACTCAGACCCAACTAATCCAATCCGAAAAAATGGCTTCACTTGGAGAGCTCACAGCAGGCATTGCACACGAAATTCAAAACCCGTTAAACTTCGTCAACAATTTTTCAGAAGTGAATACAGAGTTGATAGATGAGTTGAATGAAGAAGCCGACAAGGGAAATTTAGATGAAGTAAAAGCAATTGCAAAAGACATTAAAGAAAATGAACAAAAAATAAATCACCATGGTAAACGTGCAGATGCTATTGTGAAGGGAATGTTGCAACACAGCCGCAGCAGCAGTAGTGTAAAAGAACCAACAGACATAAATGCTTTAGCTGATGAATATCTGCGCCTCTGCTATCATGGGTTAAGAGCAAAAGACAAATCTTTCAATGCTACAATTAAAACTGATTTTGACAATACAATCGGAAAAATAAGTATCATT
>JBDSFG010000085.1:0-3094 GCA_039919615.1 Ginsengibacter sp.
TCTTTTCTTTTTTCAGCAGGGTTACCGGTGTATACTGAGTATTGCTCCATATCTTTTGTAGCAACTGAACCTACGGTTAATACTGAATGGCTTTTACAGGTAACTCCCGGGCATATAATTGCACTGGCGCCTACCCAAACACCGTCTTCGATTACAATTTTTTCTACACAAAGATTGAACCCGGCCTTTGAGTAATCATGATTCCCCGTAAATAACATTGCGCCCTGAGATAAGCATACATTACTTCCTATGCTGACATTTGCAAGATTATCTATCCAGACATTTTCTCCTATCCATACATTATTACCAATTGAAAGAAACCAGGGATACTTGATATTTACAAATGGTTTTATGAAAACACCTTTGCCTATTTTAGCCCCAAAAGCTTTTAGTAAAAACTTCTTTATCCCGTAAAAAGGGAAAAACCCTGTCTTAAAAAATATCCAATTAGTATAATGCCAGAAAATTCTTTTTAATAAAGAACCGGGCCGGTACCACGAATTATTATATGCAGAGAGATCTGTTTTCATTACAAAGAAAAAATTCTCATTACTTATTTTATGTTAAAAGCAGTTGATTTTCTAATTATTGCAGTTGATTTTATTTTAAGACTTCTATCATAAAAATAAATAAGTATAAATATCATCAGGTAAGCAAAAATATTAAACCAGGTGTGGTGATTAAAATAAGGAATGATCCAATGTTTATTAGTTGCCACCAATAAAAGACATATCCTAACAATATTTATAAAACATATTACTAAGAGGCCTCCTGATGTCCATAAAAGTTTTCTTTTCAATCTTCCTTTATTTGCAGCAATAAATGCAATCCAAAAACTCATAACGCCATAACCCAAACACATATAAACGATTCTTACACCAGACCCGCCTTTTATTTTTAAAATATACTTGCCGAAAACATAAGTATCATAACCAAAGACAGACAAAACCGCTTTGGAAGCATTGAGAAGGAAAGCTCTAAACCAGCTAACATAATTAAAATAATCATGAATAAACCAGCTGTAATAGTGGCCCGGAGCTGCCAGCCCAATAATTGCAAGAGTTCCAAAATAACAGATACAAAAAACTGCTGCAAATTTGAGCAAGTAAATTAAATAAGCATTTGGATGATAGCCTCTAATTTTCATCAGGTAGCGAACATACTTTTATACTGTTTCTTAATTTCTTCAAAACGTATAGCATTGGTAGCATAAATTCCTGCATTTTTGCTCCACAAACTATATTCTTCATATTCCATTGCCGCAAATAAACTAATAGCATTTTGCAATGAAACACTATCGTTATCTACATTAATGCCTGCTTTTGAGTGTGCCAAATTTTTCCAGGGGGTATTGTTACTTGTAATCACCGGTTTACCTGCAGATAAGGCTTCGAAAATAGCATGACCAAAATTTTCACTTTTACTGGGCAATATAAATACATGCGAGTACATTAATACCTCCTCTACTTTTGATGGTTCAACATGACCATGATATTTTACGACAACATTCAAGGGCATCAGTTTAATTTTCTCTAAACATGTTTTCCAATAGGGTTCATCTTTTACAGACCCATAAATATTATAAACGATATTTTCAGTTGCATGCTGCAATGCGAGTAAAACGGTTAAAATATTTTTCATCGGACTAATGAGGGCAATAGCCACCAATTCCAAGGTATCCCTAGTTTTCTTTAATGGCTGCTGCTGCAATAACCGTTTTGGAAAATTTTTTGCGACATATACTCTTATTTTATCACCAAAAATATCCTGGATATATTTTTTTTCATTCTCGTCAGATGCATGAAAGGCATAGCGCCGGTGTAACCCGGCTAATTTAAAAAATAACAGGTACGTTTTTTTCTTAAATGCCTTTTGTGAAAGTGCGCCAGGATGTAACATGCCTCTTACGGAAATAATTTTTCGTGTGGCCCTGCAAAACATCAGCGGTACAAGATTAAAATACCAGGAATAAATGCCATTGATAAATAAAACCTTCGGCTTAAAAAATTCGATTTCCTTTTTTAATATACGTATCAGTTGTTTTTCTTTTGAAGCATACCATACCTGTGTATAATCGTTATAGTTTACCCACTCATTACATGGTACTTTTAATAGCATGTGGTCCACATCAGTATTGGAGCAAAATATTTTATACGAAATATCTTCTTTAAAATTATCAACTAAGTTAGCTATGGATTGTATTGGACCTCCCGCTTTGTAAGCTGGCGAGAACCAGTCGATGCAGATAAAAATTTTTGTCAGCGTTTTACAGGTTGAGGCTCTGAGATATAAGTTATGATCATTGGGAAAGCGACCTTTATTAAAAAAACAAAAGTTACAAACGTAGCAAGAAACCTTCCTATCAAAAGGGTGCCATCCATTTCAAAAGCATTAAACTCCATGAAGAATGCCCCCACCACTGCATAATTAAAAATATAGTTATTTGATGAGTTTCTTAATAAATACCAATAGGCCAGGCCATACATTAGCCCAATCAGAAACAATGGAAACATCATTCCCCATGACCCAAAATCAATATAACACTCTGCAAAATAGCCGAGACTAAAAGATGCACCGGATCTTCGGCCCGCATAGCGAAGCCCTGTATATTTCTTAGCCTTTTCAGTGGCATCAAAAGTGGGTTTATTAGGGTTAAGAAAACGCGGCGTCGTTACAAATTGAATATTATCCGTCCAGTTTTTCCCTTTTTGAAAAGGTATCACAGAGGGCACACGCCCAATAGTACGGGCAAAATGGTAAGTATATTGCAGCCTGTCCAGGAGTTGATATACCGATGAATTAAGCGACTCCTCATCAACATTGTTTGAAAGATCATATAATTTGTTTAAGGCCGCGTCCTGGGATACTGTTGTTACCTGCTGTCTTGTTCCTCCGTTCAAAAACGAACGATACTGACCCTTTATTTGTGTCCATACGAGAGCAAACAATACCAGACAACCTCCAATTACGCCAGCCAGTAATACCTGCTTTACATTAACGACACGAATAAGGCCGGCCAATAAAACGATCAGATAAAAAATCACCGTTTTAAATTCGGAAAAAAAACTAAAAAAGCCTGAAACAAATTCAATAG
>JBDSFG010000392.1:0-11213 GCA_039919615.1 Ginsengibacter sp.
AAATTATATTTTATAAACTAAATATTAAGATAAAAATTAGTTTAGAGGAGTATGCCTTTTAACGCAGTTATTTACTAACTAAACAGATCATCCTCATTTTTACGATAATATACCTTATCCTCCATAAACTCTGTAGTAGCCAGCAATGCCGGATTAGGCATTCTTTCGTAGGCCTTTGAAATTTCAATCTGCTCTTTATTTTCATGTATCTCTTCAAGGCTATCAGTATGGCTTGCAAACTCTTCAAGTTTATTGTGCAATTCCTCTTTTAAAGAAATATTTATTTGATTTGCCCTTTTTGCAATTACAGCAATTGATTCGTATAAATTTCCAGTTTTAGCCTTTATATCTGTAAGGTTTTTAGTTTCAACAACATTACTGGTGTTAGCGCTTTGTTGTCGTCTTAGCTTGCTCATTTTGTAATTGTTTTATATGATTTAAACTTAAATTATTATACACTTCCGCTTCTTTTAAAATTTTACTCTCGGGGTAGCGATCAGTAAAATCATTGTACTCTTCCACAACTTTTTCAAACCGTTCCTGCTGTTTTTCGCTAATACTCATCCGGGCAAACTGATAATATGATTTTACAACCATCAATTTATACTCATCTCCTTTAATGGATTCAGGATAACTATTCAACAAGTTTGCAAATGCTATTGCAGATGCCCTGTAGTGCTGCAGATTATAATACAGCTCAGCATTTTTGAATTCTTTTATTTCAAGCTTTGCCCGGCTTGCGTCAATAATTTCAGTTGCTTCTTTATTACGTGATGAACCTTGATGGCTATTAATAAAGGTTTGCATCATCCCGATAGCCTTTAAAGTATTAACCTGTTCCAGTTCAATTTTAGGAGACTGCAAATAAAATGTATATGCGTGTAAATAGCTTATTTCTTCCGCTTTAGTGCTATTTGGAAAAACGTCTAAAAATCCTTTAAAAAGATTTTCTGCATCAGCATAATTTTTTTGATAATAAGAACAGAAAGCATATTTATAATACAACTCTTCAAACTTTTCAGTGCCTTTAAAAACGGGGAAAAGTTCTATATAAAGCTGTTCTGCGTTCCTGTATTTTTTCTTGGTAAAATATTCATCAGCCTTTTTTAACTTATAATCATAGTCAGTGCTTTTCAGAATTTTTCCAAAATCACTTGTGCAGGAAAAAGAAATTGAAGCTATAAAAAATAGAAGGCTGAATAGTCGCATAAAAAGAAGCGCAAAATTAAGGGATTCAAAACAAAAATGAGGTTTTAATCCCTAATATGAAGATATAGGTGGTTAAAATTTTGATAATTGAGCTAAAGATTTGAATAATAAAATTGAATGTGTACATAGACTTTATTCTACTGACTTATCAACGCTTCTTTCAAAAACATAATATCCCCACCGCTCAATTGGTAGTGTTGAATTTATCCGTGGAGAAAAATATTCTTCATTAAAAACATTTTTGAAAACGCCTGCTATATTCTTTAATTCAACATTTATCAATTCACTTGAAAAATTTAAAATTACTATCACAGCCTCCTCCTCAATGCTTCGTACAAACGCAAAGATTTTGTCATCACTGTTTGTTGATAATTTACTGGTAACAATATTGCTTTCTCCTGCACATAGAGCTTTATTCGTTTTCCGCAAATAAAGAAGTGTTTTATAAAAATCATGTAACATGCACCCATCGCCCCACTCAATTTGATCCTTATCGAAAAATTTTAGTCTTTTATGATTTGGCAGTTCCTGCCCGCTATAGATCATTGGCAGGCCGTTCCATGTGCAACTGAATACTGCAAATAGTTTTGCCGCATCACCATACTTCTCGTGCTCAGTTCCATTCCAGCTATTTTCGTCATGGTTGCTGGTAAAATAAGCTCTGAATGCATCTTTGGGAAAAGCGAAATCATAATGCTTTAAAACTTGAAAAAGCTCATGCGGTTGTTGCTTGTTTTTAATAAATTCTTCAGTTTTATGCATCCACTGCCATGTGTAAGTAGCATCAAAAACCTGGTGATAATCCGGTTCTTCACATTCGGCAAGCCAAAACAGTTCTGCCTTAATTTTATCCAGTTCTTCTTTTGCTTTTTTCCAGAAATCAAGTGTTACAAGGTGAGCCATATCGCATCTGAATCCATCTATATCTGCACACGTTATCCAGAATTTCATCGCATCAATCATTGCATCCTGCATATCCGTGTTTTTAAAGTCCAATTTGCTTACATCTTCCCATCCGTTTGGGTGAATTATTTGTTTCGTATGTTCGTCATAGCAAAAGAAATCGGGATGAAGGTCTATCCAAATATTATCATTTCCGGTATGATTAGCTACCCAATCTATAATAACTTTAAAACCCAGATCGTGTGCACTTTTAACCAAACGGGTAAAATCTTTTATTGAGCCGAATTCAGGATTAATTTCTGTATAATTTTGTGCGGCATAATAACTTCCCAGGGTGCCTTTCCTATCCTTTAAACTGATTGGGGTAACCGGCATGAACCACAAAATTTCCACACCCATTTCTTTAAGCCTGGGTAAATGTTTTGCAAAAGCATCAAACGTTCCTTCTGCAGTATATTGCCTTACATTAACTTCATAAATATTACTGTTAAAACTCCATTCAGGATGTGAATATTTTTCAATCATAAGCCGGCGATTTTAAAAACCCAGTTGTTGTGGCGTGTTATCGTATTCTAAGTGAGCAGTATTTACAAAGACTTAGGAAGCAGATATAATTAACTCCATAGCCTGTCATAAGAACGCATTTCATTCCATTGAGGAGTAGGCTCAAAATAACCGGGGTCTTCTTTGTGGATATGCTTTTTCATTTCTTCATCATTTAATTCCACACCTAAGCCTGGCGCATCATCAGGTACATTGGCATAACCATCTGTGTACAAAGAGGGCCGCTTGCCAACTATCTTAACAAGATTGGGCCACCATGGATTGTCTACGATTTGATTAGGAACTTCCAGCGCCAACGCATTTTGTGTAGCCGCCGCACAATGTACATTGGCCATAAAACAAATTGGGGTTCCGGCAAAGTGCATTACCATAGCTCTTTCTTTTTCTTCTGCATAATCGCCAATTTTTTTTGTTTCTAAAATTCCACCTGATGAACCCATATCAGGTTGAACAATATCAACAGCATGTGTGTCGCAAAGCTTTTTAAATTCTTCCTTAAGATAAATGTCTTCTCCGGTCATAGTGGGAGTATTGATAGCATCCGTGATCGTTTTTAATCCTTCTGTATCATTCCATGGAAGAAAATCTTCCAGCGAAGCCAGGTTGAAACGTTCAAGTGCGTTGCCTACTCTTATACAAGTATTCACATCAAAGTGTCCCTGGTGATCGGCGGATAAGGGAATATCGTATCCCACCACACTGCGAATGGTATCAACATAATTTGCCAGCTCATCCAAACCTTTGTTGGTGATTTGCACACCAGTGAATGAATGTCTTGTATTCTGATAAGCAAGATAGCTTTGGGAAGGAGAAGGCATTACATTATCATTAAAGCCGGGGATAAATTTTGTATTAACAGTTGTGCCGGGAATCTTACTGATCTTTTCAATACCGGGATGACATTTAAGCCAGGTAAATCCCTGTTCTTCCATCCTGTGTTTTACATCTGCCTTAAATTTATTTATATCCATAGTAGCCAGTGGCGCTTCACCTGAATTTGGGACATAAGAATACAACCTTATTTTCTCCCTATATCTTCCGCCAAGCATTGCCCATACGGGAACATTAAATGCTTTACCTGCCAGGTCCCATAACGCCATTTCCACTCCGCACACGCCACCCCCCATTCTTCCATGGCCGCCGAATTGTTTAATTATCTTAAAGATCATTTCAACATTTACGGGATTAAGACCAAGAATCCTGCTTTTTAAATACAATGCAAATCTTGCATCTCCGCCATCTCTTACTTCTCCCAAACCATAAATTCCCTGGTTTGTATCTATGCGGATAATAACGTTTCGGGCATTGGTTGCACCTGTTCCATTGCTGATAGTAGTGTACCGCATATCTGTAATCTTCAGGTCTGACGGAGAGGAAAAACGTGAAACTTTTGAAGTGGTTTTTGCAATCGTATCTTCAAAGCGCATACTCATCAGGCCTGTAAGCGCTATACCTCCTAAGGCTGTATTTTTAAGAAAGGACCGCCTGTTATCTTTTGTTGAAGGATCATTGATCTCAGCCTGGATAGCAGCGGCTTCAGCTTTTTCCTGGTGCTTATTTTTTTCAGCTATCTGTTGTAAAACACCTTTCATAGAATTTGAATATAAGGGTTAAATATAATTCTGTTTTACCATGTTCTTTTACTCATGATCTTATCAAGTTCGGTTTTCGACATCTTTCCTAATTCAGGATGTTGATCTATCCATTTTATAAACTCAGCTTTAATTTCATCCGTCCATTGGCTATCTATTTGACCAGTGGAGTAACGACCTGATTTAACCATTTCAAATCCAAACTTATCTTTACGTATAACAAACTCGGCAGTGCTAATAACTTCTTCAGCCATGTGAGCTGGAATAAATAATACGCCTTCACGTCTTGCTAATACCAAGTCTCCGGGAAGCACCATTACGTTACCAATTCTTATTGGTGTATTAAGTCCCATTAATACCATCTCTTCAAGAAAAGAAGGATGAAAGTCACGAACAAAAGCATTAAAGCCATTGATCTCTTCTATTTCGCCAAGATCTCTTGAAGCGCCATTAAATATCACACCATTGCCAGATTTACTAAAGATTGAAGTAGCCAAAGTAGAACCCATTAAAGTTCCGCCGCCAATTTTTCCGAAACCGTCTGCTACATATACATCTCCCTTTACGAGTGTTTCTATGGGCCATGAATTTGTATTGCCTTTTCTTCCATCTCTTGTTGTGCCACGGGCTTTAATATTTTTCTCAACATCGGGCCGGCTGGGCATGAACATAGCGGTTACGACACGTCCTATTACGGGTACTTCATCCTTCACCATTTTCCAGCCACCTTCAAATTGATTTACGTAGCCATTATTTTTTAAAACAGTCCAGGCATCATCGATATTAATATCCCTGGCTCTTGCCAGTAATGCATCCGGAACTTTTGGACGGCCATCTGCAAAGCGTTCACCTTTCCACGCGGATGTAAGAAAAATTAATTCTTCATTAGAAATGGTTTGGGCGAATAAATGATCTGTTAAGAAAAAAGTGAAAAAAAAAGACAATAGAATGGTGAGATTATATTTCGTTATTCTCATACTGATTTATATTTTAACCGAAAATTGACTGAATAAAAAAACAGATATAAAGATTTTTAAAAATTGTTTTTAAGAACCAACTTTTGCAGTGGTGATTTTGCGTAACCCTTTATTTAACGATTGGCTTCTTTACTCAGGTAAGCCTCTACTTCTTTTGAGGTGATCGCCGTTTTCTTGGGATACTTTGCAAACCATGCTCTAAATTCATCTTTGATTTTATCGGCCCACTCACCATGTACCTCGCCTGAAGGATATTTGCCGAGTTGCAACATGTATCTTTCAAATTCATCACGAAGGCCGGTCATTTCAGAGGCGGCAACAAGCTCATTTACCAAATAGGCAGGAATAAATATAACTCCATAATCATTTGCAAATACAACATCCCCGGGAAGAACAGTAACCTCACCGATACGTATGGGAGCATTAATAGAAGTGGGGGTCATATCCTTAATATAAGAGGGGTCACTCCCCTTTATCCAGGCATTAAACCCTTTAGTGTCTCTAAGCTCCTGCATGTCTCTTATCGAGCCGTAAAATATTACTCCCTTACCTGTTTTGCCAAGAATAGCATTCCCAAGGCTTGAGCCAATAAGAGTACCATCTTTAATTTTACCGTAACCATCAGCTACATAAATATCTCCTTTGGTTAGCACATCAATCGGCCAGATATTTATTCCTCCGTGTTGATTACGGCCTTCGGCTTTTCCTTCGGCTCTAACAAATGTGTCAAGGTCTGGCCTTGCCGGCATAAACTGAGCTGTTACAACACGGCCGGTCATTGTCTCACCCGGCTTTAAAATCACCCAGTCTTTTTCTGTCTGGTTGCGATATCCTTTTTTTCCAAGATAGCCCCAAATTTGTTCCAGCGTACAGTTTTGTAAACGGTCCAAAATATCATCAGATACTTTGGGGCGGCCGTCAGCAAAACGATCGCCTGTCCATTTAGAGGTAAGCGCTTTTACATACTCAGGAGTGGAACCCAAGTGCTGAGCCTGTATAAAGAGAACTGAAAAAATTAATGCGACACTAAAAAATGTTTTGCTATTCATCTTAAACTATGATTTTAATGATTTAATGAGTACTATGATTTTTTGTTCAAAAGTGTCTTCTTTAAAATGCTTCAGACGCTTTTTTATGCTTTTCTTTTTTGTACAGATTCCATTAAACCTTTAATATATCCCCAGGCAAACAAAGAGCCTATGGTACTGTAACCCGGAAAATCGTTACTGTCTCCAGCCATTGTTGGTACATGGTCCGGCCTTATCGGGCCCTTAAATCCAATATCATAGTAAGCTTTCATTGCTGCGTACATATCTATTTGTCCTTCATCATGAAAGGTCTCAGTAAATTTTGTACTGGGTTTCTTGCCGCTAAGGTCCTGTACGTTTCTAAAATGCACAAAGTGAATCAGCTTTCTTTTGCCAAAGTATTTTACTACAGAGGGTATATCAGTGCCCATTAAAGAAAAATTGCCCTGGCACATTGTGATCCCATTGCTTGGACTTGGAACGAGGTCTACCAATTTTTTAAAATTCTCTACTGATGTCATAATGCGTGAAACGCCTTTGATACTATCAACCTGCGGATCGTCAGGATGCATGGCCAGTTTCATCCCTACTTTTTCTGCTTCAGGTATAACTGCTTTTAAAAAATATTCAAGATTTTTCCATAAGGTTTCTTTGGTTACAACACCATAAGGCGTTAACGGCGCATCTTTTATCACTTCATAGTCGAAAGCAGTTACTAAAGCGCCCCCACGGCCTGGCCTGGCTTTATCAGTTCTATACCAGCTAATAACGGGCATCCAATTGTAACAAATTACATCCACACCTGCTTTGGAAAGACTCTTCATAAAAGTGATGAAATTCGCAATTTCTTCATCCCTTCCTTCAAGACCAAGTTTTGTTTTTTCCCCAAGAGATGGCGGACCTTCTACTACATTAAAATTTAAACCTACTTTACTCCATGCATTCTTAACAGCTGCTACTGATTTTTCTTCGTAAGGTTTCGCATCATCCAGTGCAACCATTTTGGTATTTATTCCGCCAACAGCGCCAAAAACATCCATTTGTTTTAGCAGTGCAATTTTACGTTCATTCATACCGCTGAAGTATGCTTCACTTGCCTGCATTCCTGCATCTTTAGCAAGATTGGAGACACCGGAACCTGAACGCCCTTCCTTTAAAAGAAGTGGATTAGCAATAGAGGAGGCTATACTTCCAATAGAAACTGCTGCTGCAAGAGAGGTACTTTTCTTAATAAAATCCCTGCGATTATCTTTCATGATTTGCATTTTAAGTGTAGTGTAATTGTAGTTCTTATAAATGTTATCACGGCTTCACAGTAAAAACATTTGGCAACTTTTACATTGATAATACTGCCAGCATCATTGCCCTTGCAAAGCCTACATTATACGTTTCACCAGTATAACCGCCGCCGCCGGGGTACTGATTTTTTATACCACCAGGGTGCTCCCGGTCATAATCCAATGCTCTCGGGTGTTCAGGATAAAGGCCATGTTTGTATTTCATACTAATAAGTTGTTTCATAACATCAAACATGTTTACCTGTCCTTCATCAAGAAATACTTCGGAATATTTTACATAAGGTTGTTCTACAATAACATTCCGGTAATGCACATGATTTATCCTGTCACGCTCTCCAAAATACTTACAAACCTCTACAGGATCTTCACCCATTTCACGTGTAACTCCACAATCAAATGTAATACCATTTGACGGACTGTCAACAATACTTATTAGTCGCTTCCAGTCTTTAAGAGTTGCCATAATTTGTGATGATCCATGGCTTACAGGAATAGGAGGATCATTGGGGTGCAGCGCCATACGAACGCCTGCTTTTTCTGCAAAAGGAATTACAGCTTTAAGAAAATAAGTAAGGTTATTCCAAAGCTCATCTGTTTTGTGTATACCAATTTCAGGCTTGGCAGAAAGGTCTTTTACAGGAGCATAATCAAATGCAGTATAACCTGAACCTCCCCTGGCTTTCTTTTCATAGTAGCCCTCCATAAGCCGGTCAGCATAAAAATTATATTCCACAACAGGCAAACCAGCAGCACCGGCAGCCTGCAAAGAATCCTGTATATTTTTTATTTCAGCGTCGCGGCCTTCACGACCATAAATAGTATTAGGATGACCGCCAATCATCATATTGATTACCGTTAAACCATTCTCTTTAAAGCGATTCATTATAGTACGAAGGCCTTCCTCTGTCCAGGGAATTTTTGGACCGCCCATCAGTACATAATCAATACCTATTTGCTTAGCCTGACGCATTGTTTTTTCATCTGCATCCATTGAAAGGCCAACGCAAATCCTTGGTGTATCCGGATTATCCGCAACAGGCCATTCAATCTTATTACCAACATTATCTTTAATACTTTTTTTATTAACTGTTTCTCCTGATAACGCATATCCACTAACTCCAGCAGCAGAAAAAGAAGCAGCCAGGGTAGCGCCTTTTTTTATAAAACCCCTGCGATTGTCTGACATAATTATTTAATGGTTTGATTAAAAAATAATGATTACATGAAATTAATGTATAACCAGGCGTTTTATATCACGCTTTACTTGCATTTTTATTTATTGATTCCATAAGGCCACGCATATAGCCCAAAGCATACAATGTTCCTATAGTACTGTACCCGGGGCGTTCATTGCTGTCACCAGCCATCGTCGGCACATGGTCAGGACGAATAGCTCCTTTGTAACCAATTTCATAATAAGCCTTCATGGCCGCATACATATCAATCTGACCCTCATCGTGGAAGCTTTCAGTAAATTTAGTACTGGGAATTTTTCCGCTGAGATCCTGAACATTTCTGAAATGAACATAATTGATCTTACCTGCTTTGCCCCATCTCTTTACCAAAGATGGTATATCTGCCCCCATAAGTGAAAAGTTGCCCTGGCACATAGTTAACCCGCTATACTTGCCCGGTACAATGTTAAGCATGCGATCAAAATTTTCCACGCTGGTCATGATACGAGAGATACCCTTGATGCTGTCTACCTGCGGATCATCCGGATGTAATGAAAGATTCATCCCGATTTTTTCGGCTTCAGGAACAACAGCTTTCAAAAAGTACCCGAGCGTTTTCCATAGTGTTTCTTTGGAGATATCACCGTATTGCGTTTTAGGTAAGTTCTTCACATCTTCATAATCAAAAGAAGTCATTAGTGCGCCGCCACGGCCCGGGGTATCCATTTTTGACCGATACCAACTTATAACCGGCATCCAGTTGTAACAAATGGTATCTACTTTACCATACTGTTTCAGGTTCTTCATAAAAGTGATGAAGTTCGCAATTTCCTCGTCCCTTCCTTCAAGGCCAAGTTTTGTTTTTTCCCCAAGTGTAGGAGGTCCTTCCACTACATTCCATTTCATTCCGAGTTTATCCCATCCTTCTTTTACGGCTATTATTGCCTTTGGTTCCCAGGGGTTAATTCCGTCTGGCAGATTTCTTACGCTGCTAACTGCACCAAAAACACCCATTTGTTTAGCCAGCGCAATTCTTGGTGATTCGACGTTGGGTATGGAAAGTGAAAATTCCATGCCTCCATCTTTAGACAATTCAGTTGTATAGGCAAGCCCATTGCTTCTTGCAGCTACCCTGGCCGGGTTTGCAATAGCAGAACTCAAGCCTCCCATAGATGCTGTTGCTGCTGCAATTGAAGCGGATTTTTTAAAAAAGTTTCTTCGGTTATTTGACATAAATTACTTTTAATGAAGTTTAAGTAAGAAACATTAAGCTCTGCCGTAAAGCTTAATGCTTCTTATAATTTTAATACGATTTTATTTATCCCACCAAACGGGAGTAGTGTATAAATCTGGTCCCTGAGACGTAACCGCTGCATTATAATTATCAGTATTCAGTGTTGCTTCACTTACAGGATAACGCAGTCTTACCAGCATTTTACCACCAGTAAAATTGCCGGGGTAATTTGGCGGGGTAAGAACAGGATAACCTGTACGGCGCTGCGTTGAAAATTCTTCAAAGTTGTCATACAGCATGAACATGTGGAGATAAAACTGTGTATAGATCTGTTCCATGGATAAGGCGAACGTTGCTCCATTTAAAGGATGAGCAGCTATATAATCATCTATTTGTGTTTGAGTAATAGTGAAGGGACCAGCGCTACCGAACAAAACAGGAGTAGGAAAAATGCTGATGTTTTGCATGGATGCAGTAATAGCGGCATTGTAGTGGGTTACAGCACTGCTGGCATCCCAGCCACGCAGAGATGCTTCGGCAAGCAGAAATTCAACTTCGGCATAGCTTTGAATTACTGTAGGAGCCAGGAGGCTTGCAACGGTTCCTGTATTTGGTTCTGAATAGTTTACCAGGTCGGCGCTGCCGAATGTTGGAATAACTGTTTTTATCGTTGTAGCATCATAACCGTTTGGCAGGCCTTTCTGTAACGCCGGGTTTGTAGCAGTGGGAAGTTTAGCCGCCTGGTTGGCCAGGATATTTCCTTCCCATAATGTAGAATAGAAAGGAAGGCGGGGATCATTGTAAGATAACAGCAGGTCAATTAGCGTTTTACCAAGTTTAACCGGGCCTTTACCTGCATTTGATTCCGGGAAACTTTCACGTTTTAGTTCTGCAGCATCACGGTTCTCAGAATTAGTGGAACCTATTATATGCTTAACTACAGCCTGGTCACCATTGCTTTTCATCACTCCACCGGCAATAGCTTTCTTTACCCATTCCTGAGATTTGGCAGCATCCACATTACTCATGCGCATACCTAAACGAAGCATCAGTGAATAACCAAACGTTTTCCATTTTGCTATATTACCTCCATAAATAATATCTGACGAACCCAAAGTAGGTTTGCCGGCATCGAATTTACTAATGGCGGTTTCCAGTTCGGACAACATCTTTGGATAAATTTCTGATTGCTTATCATATTTCGGTTTATAAAGTTTATCTATATATCCGAGC
>JBDSFG010000008.1:0-10423 GCA_039919615.1 Ginsengibacter sp.
AGCTTGTGACCCATTTCTTCGCTGATAACGGTACCTGCTGTAAGGATCGCGATATCCTGCAACATTTCTTTTCTCCTGTCACCAAAGCCCGGCGCTTTTACTGCAGCAACTTTTAAAGTACCGCGTAATTTATTTACCACCAAAGTTGCCAAAGCTTCACCGTCAAGATCTTCAGCAATAATTAATAACGGGCGACCGCTTTGTGCTACTTTTTCCAGGATATGAAGTATATCTTTCATAGAAGATATTTTCTTATCATAAATAAGTATATAAGGATTCTGTATGTCAACTTCCATTTTCTCGCTGTTAGTAACAAAATACGCAGAAAGATAACCCCTGTCAAATTGCATGCCCTCCACAACTTCCACAGTTGTATCAGTACCTTTAGCTTCTTCTACAGTTATAACACCTTCTTTACCTACTTTGGTCATCGCTTCGGCAATCAGCTTACCAATATTTGCATCGTTATTTGCAGAAATAGACGCAACCTGTTCAACCTTTTCAATATTATCTCCCACTGACTGAGATTGCTTTTTTATGTGATCAACAACGGCTATAACCGCTTTGTCAATACCCCTTTTTAGGTCCATAGGATTTGCACCTGCGGCAACATTTTTTAACCCTTCGCTTATAATTGACTGGGCAAGAACGGTAGCAGTTGTTGTACCATCACCGGCTATATCGGCTGTTTTACTGGCTACTTCTTTCACCATTTGAGCCCCCATGTTTTCAATAGGGTCTTCAAGTTCAATTTCTTTAGCAACCGTAACTCCATCTTTAGTTACACTTGGTGCACCAAACTTTTTTTCAATAACTACATTACGTCCTTTTGGGCCAAGGGTGACTTTTACCGCATTAGCCAAAGTATCTACACCCTTCTTCATTTTATTGCGGGCTTCAATATCAAAGAATATTTGTTTTGCCATGATTGTTTTATTAAAATTTTAAAATGATGATTAATTAATTTTCATTAAAATATCTGAAGCTCTCATGATTAAAAAATCCTCGCCTGCTATATTTATTTCCGTTCCGCCGTACTTGCTATACATAACGGTGTCGCCCGCTTTTATTTGCATTGGTATTAAATTGCCGGTCTGATCGGCATATTTTCCTTTTCCAACCGCCACTACCGTACCTTTTTGTGGTTTTTCTTTAGCGGTGTCAGGAATTATAATTCCACCAGACGTTTTTTCTTCAGCCGCGTTTGGTTTAACAAGAACCCTGTCATCGAAGAGTTCATAATTTTCGTTTGCCATAATTTTAAAGTTTTTAATATTTATTTTGGGTTGCAAATGTACACGAATTTTTGTACCAAAGCTTTATATCGGCTTAGATGACAGTAAAGTTGACAGTTGGCAGTTAACAATTGGCAGGATGCGTCAATTTTTCATTTTGTTTCAACCGAGATCTTTATGATTTTTGGGATTAGGTGGAATAAATTTTTTTTATAACTTCTGAAATGCACCTTTGTATAAATTTGGTTACTCTTACGGATATCTCAATTATCCCATAAATCCCGGTTTATACAAAATGGTTAGCAGAAGAAACATAAGGGTGAAAGTAATGCAGACGCTTTACTCACTGGAAGCAATGAACAATGAAACAAAACCTGGGGAAGCCATAAATATTTTAAAGAAAAATGTAGAACAATCAAAACAATTATTCACTTACCTTATCTATTTTATTACAGAAATAGGCCATTATGCTGAGGTTGATTCTCTCCAAAAATCCAGTAAGCATTTACCTGATTATGGTGATCTTAATATCAATACCAAAATTGCCGCAAATGAGATTATATCAATGACTGTGCAAAATAAATCCTTTAAAAAAGCGCTCTCAGATTACAATTTAATACACTTGATTGATAGTGAAGTTGTAAAAAAGATTTATAATTCATTGAAGAGTTCTCCGCAATATCAATCTTACATAACTTTTTCACCAGAAGAAAAAAAGGCTGAAAAAAAAATACTTGAATTTATCTTCTCCGATCTTATGTTGCCCAATGAAGATTTTATAAATCATATTGAAGAAAATTTTATTAACTGGGATGATGATGGTGATATGATGGTTGTGCTCGTTGCAGGTTTTTTTCAAAAGCCAGGCACATTTAATTTTGATGAGATATTAACTGCCGAAAAATGGGAATTCGCACAAGATCTCCTTACCTGTGTTGTTGATAAAAAAGAGTATTGTCTTGAACTAATAAAACCAAAATTAAAAAACTGGGATGCAGAAAGAATAGCCGCACTTGATATGATCCTTATGAAAATGGGACTTTGCGAATTCCTGTATTTTGAAACTATTCCTCCAAAAGTAACTATCAATGAATATATTGATCTGGCGAAAGATTACAGTACGCCGCAAAGCGGAAATTTTGTCAATGGCATATTAGATAATATTCATAAAGAACTTCTTGCAGAGAATAAAATTCAAAAGAAGAGTTTTAAAAACAGTACTTTATAATACCTTTGCCAAAATTTAAAATGATCCGATTATTTTTTATCATATTTCTTGGAGCAATCTTATTTTCATGCGATATACGCAATACCCGGCATAAGCCCGATGTACTATCAAACGATATCGAAACTTTTAAAGATACCACCGCAGTTCAGATTATTGATTCACTGTACAACTTTGGAAAAGTTACAGACGGGGAAAAGGTAGAGTATAATTTCAAGTTTAAAAATACCGGGAAAAAACCGTTGATCATTTCTTCTGCCACGGCCAGTTGCGGCTGCACCGTACCTGAAAAGCCTGAGGCCCCGATAGCCCCCGGAGAAATTGGTTTTTTAAAAGTTGTTTTTGACAGTAAAGGGCGGGTGGGTTCCGTGCATAAAGATATCACTGTAATAGCAAACGCCTACCCTGCTTTCCCGAAATTAAAACTTGTTGGAGAAGTGGTGGCGCAAAATAAATAATTTTTAACCTTCTCATCGTTTGTCCTTTTCAGGAGTTCATGAGAAACAAAACAAACAATAATGAATTTAGCAATGTTCTTTTTAATGTTCGGACAAGGTGATAAAGGCGGTGGCGGCGGGTTTCAATTTGTTTTCCTGGGGTTGATGATCCTTGTTTTCTACATGTTTATGATAAGGCCCCAGGCAAAAAAAGCAAAATTGCAGAAAAACTTTTTAGCCAATCTGCAGAAAGGTGATAAAGTGGTAACTATAGCCGGCATTCATGGTACCGTAAATAAAGTAAATGAAGATGGAACAATGATGCTGGAAATAAATCCCGGCAGTTACATCAAAATTGAAAAGAGCGCTATCAGCATGGAGTGGACTTCGAATATAAATAAGCCGGTGGCAACTGCTTCAAAATAGAAAGAGTTTGTCAGATGTACGATGTGTGATGTTCGATGTACGATGTTAGGAACTTGAACTGTGACTTTCAAATAGCAAGATGTATATAATTCGTTTACTAAGAATCGCTAACATCGTACCGTTATAGAATGTACTCACATTGTACACCTCACATCGTTCATACACATACATTAATGCTTCGTATCGGATTAACCGGGGGAATAGGCAGTGGCAAATCTACTGTAGCAGGTATTTTTGAAGTACTCGGTATACCTGTATATTATGCAGATGTTGCTGCTAAAAAATTAATGAATGAAAGCGAAGTTTTAAAGGCTGCCTTACAAAAAGAATTTGGAAAAGATATTTATTCGAATGGAAGGCTTGACAGAAAATTGCTCGGTGAAAAAGTATTTAATGATAAGAAAAAACTAGACTTATTAAATTCAATTGTTCATCCTGTAACTATTGAAGATGCTGAAAAATGGATCAGCCAACAAACATCTCCCTACATTATTAAAGAAGCAGCTTTGTTATTTGAAAGCGGTTCAAATAAATATTTAGATTTTATTATTGGTGTAAGTGCACCATTGCAATTAAGGATAGAAAGAACTATAGCAAGAGGTGAAATTACCTATGAACAGGTGACGGCCCGAATGAATAAGCAAATGGATGAAGAAACGAAATTAAGTTTATGTGACTATATTATAACTAATGATGAGCAACAACTGCTACTACCGCAGGCGCTGAAATTACACCAACAATTTATGCTTTTATCAAAGTAATTAGTCGTCGTCGTCAATTCCGTCCGCACCACTATTTACAGGCGATAAAGGCATTAATTTCTCCAGCCCGTTTTTTATTCTCTTAAAACCTTCTTCAATTTTTTCCATACTATTTGCAAATGAAATCCGAATGCAATCGGGGTTACCAAAAGCACTGCCTGTAACTGTTGATACGTGGGCTTCATTTAACAGATACATGCATAATTCATCAGCATTACTAATAATGACCTCTCCATTTTTGCGGCCAAAATATTTTTTTACAGAAGGAAAAATATAAAACGCCCCATCCGGAACGCTGCACTGAATTAAAGGGAAATCTTTGAGCAATTCACCAACTCTTAATTTTCTTCTTCTAAATTCAGTCACCATTTCATGTGTAGGCTTAAGGTCTGAATTTAGGGCAACAATGGCAGATCTCTGAGCGATAGAATTAGTTCCGCTGGTAAACTGTCCCTGAATTTTTTCACAGGCTTTTACAATTTCTACAGGAGCAGCTATATAACCGAGCCTCCACCCGGTCATGGCAAATCCTTTACTGAGGCCATTTACAACAATAACTCTGTCTTTTATAAAATCAAATTGAGCAATGCTTTCATGTTCGCCGGTAAAATTTATGTATTCATATATCTCATCGCTCATAACAATAATCCTGGGAAATTTTTTAAATACCAGAGCCAGTTTTTCCAACTCATCTTTTGTGTAAACAGCTCCTGTGGGATTGCAGGGTGATGAAAAAATAAAAAGCTTCGTATTATAAGTGATCGCATTTTCAAGTTCTTCCGGAGTTATTTTATAACCATTTTCAAGAGTGGTATTTACAAACACCACCTTGCCCTGAACCAGTTTTACGATCTCAGAATAAGTAACCCAGTAAGGTGTGGGAATGATAACCTCATCCCCGGCATCTATAATGCTTAATACCGCGTTTGCTATGCTTTGCTTGGCACCGGTGCTCACTATTATTTGATCCGGCGTGTAAGATAAATTATTATCTCTTTGCAATTTATTGCAAATGGCTTCTCTTAAATCAAGATAACCGCAAACCGGTGTATAATGGCTCCAGTTATCATCTATTGCTTTCTTTGCTGCATCTTTAATATGTTCAGGTGTGTTAAAGTCAGGTTCGCCGAGGCTAAGGTCTACTATATCAATTCCTTTGGCTCTAAGCTCTCTGCCAAGCTTGGCCATTTTAAGGGTTTCAGGTTCATTAAATCTGGACAGCGTTGATGAAAGTTGCATATGTATTTTTTTGAAAAGCGTTTGCAAAAATAGGGGATTAAAAAGTATCAGGTGTCAGGTATAAGCAATCGGCAATCAGTAGTCAGTAGTCAGCAAATAAACTAATTCCATATGGTCTTCTCCTCTTACCTGACACCTCTTACCTGATACCTGATACCTCGTACCTCATACCTCATACCTCGTACCTCATACCTCATACCTCATACCCTTACCCAACGCCTACTTCTCATACACAATTTTAAATGGGGAAAGATCAGGAACACGGGATCGCTTTCTGCTAAGCTCAAAATTATAAATTACTTTGCCGAGATTTTTAAGAAAGGGATAGCCTGCAGTATCATAATCATAATCATCATTATTAATAATTCCATTTCTGGTGCAATTGATTGTTGCGGAAAGAAAGAACTCAATATTTTTATCAAAGTCAACGATGTAAGCAATATCTGTAAGCTGGCCATAAGCCTCTCCCGACTTATTGAATATTCTTATTTTTTTTGGAAGATGTTTATCCTCTCCCCCATACATTAAAAATTTTAAATAAGCATCAGAATAGATGGCAGTATCATAGGCCGGGTAAATGCTTTCACCAGGATATGCTGACATGTTTTTGTAGATAAAGTTGTAATCATCAGCAGTTAAATTAAATCTTTTGCTTTCTGCAACTGAGTTTGGAAATATCAGGCTCCTAAGAATGCTGTGCAGATCAGGTAATGTTATCCTGTTCTTTTTGGAAAAATTCATCGGTGTAAGAACTAACGAATCTCCTTTATAAAAAGCGCTGCCCAAAGAATCGATTCTTGGAGCATATTTTTCCGGGTTAAAAACTAATGGCTGCTGATATAAAACCGTGTTATTGTCTGCTAAAAACTTTACGGGATTAGTATGCCTGTTCTCATCCTCAGATAAAAAAATATCAAGCCGGTGTAGTACCTGTGCGTTGGCGTATCCGCGTTTATCCAACTCATCATTTATGTATTGCTGACCCAAAAATTCATAGAGGCGGTTAAAAGCGTCATTATCACTTACTAAAAAAATTCTTTTTATATACTGTTTGATATTTGGTTTCCCATCTGCGGTATTCGGATCGTTGTAAGACGGTGTTTGCCCGCTGTAAGCTGCATCGGTAATCATCGTTGTGTTCATGGAAATTCCGGTCGTCTTCAACTCATTTAACCGTTGTAAAGCGAGAATGGCCACAGGCAGTTTAACCGTAGATGCCGGGTAGAAATATTTTTCTGTATCTACATTAAAATTGTAATCTTTAAACCGGGGCATATTGTTTGGGCCACGGTCAATTTGGGTATAGATTATTTGAATGTTTCTATCCTTTGCCCTGGATATTATGCTGTCAAAAAATTGAGGATATTTTTTAAAAAGATCAGTAAAAAAAATATCCGTTTTTGATTCATCGTCACTATTAGGTTTTACAGCAGGTTTCAGGGTTTGAGAAGATATAATTAGAGCATTTGAAGTTTGGGTTTGCCTAATGGGATAACAGGATACAATTGAAGAAAAAATAAACAAGAAAACTGAACATTTTTTTAGGGACATCAATGCAATATTATAAAATATATAAATCAGATTACTAATTCCTTAGGCTTGATAAGGATAAGTGAGATTCAAGTCAAAACCTTATCTTTGCAAACTTCTAAAAATTATCTCATGAAATTGAAAGGTTTGGTTTGGTTTTTTGCGATTGCGCTTATCCTCATTTCTATATATCAATTATCATTTACCTGGGTAGTAAACAGCCACGAAAAAAAGATGAGGGAAAAAGCTGAACGCATGGTAAAAATGAGCAATCCCGGTATAAAAGGTGATGCTAAAGATGACCTTGTGAGATTGAAATTAGTACGGTTGCTTGATAGCACAAAAGATGTAGAAATTTATCCATTAACAGGAACTACGTACCAAAAATGTAAAGAAAAGGAACTTAACCTTGGCCTGGATCTGCAAGGTGGAATGAATGTAACAATGGAGGTTAGCCTGCAGGGGTTGATAAAATCATTAAGCAACAATCCTAAAGACCCTACCCTTTTAAATGCACTAAATACTGCTGAAAAACTTAAAGTAAACAGCGATGCGGATTATATAACTCTTTTCAGGGAGGCTTTTAAACAACAGAACCCGTCGTCAAATCTTGCATCTTTATTTGCGGGCGGCGGCAAAACAATAAAAGTAACTGACAGTGATGATAAAGTAACAGATGCAATAAGAACTATTTCCAAAGGCGCTATCAATGAAACCTATAAAATTTTACTTAAACGGATAGATAAGTTTGGCGTGGCACAGCCTAACATTAACCTTGATGAAACTAAAGGAATAATTACTGTTGAACTCGCTGGGGTTAATGATCCCGAAAGAGTAAGAAAATATTTACAATCTTCTGCCAACCTGCAATTTTGGGAAGTTTATAATGTAGGTGAGTTAAGTAAAAATATTGAAGATGCGGATAAAGCTCTTCAGGCATACTTAAGTGGTGTTTCTCCTGATAGTTTGCGAAATGATACTGCTAAAAATGGAATAGCTTCTGCGAATAACAGGCCACTTATAAATGCAATACGATTTATTAGTCCGCAGCAGGATAGAAATGGCAAACAGGTGTTTAGCCCTCCAATTGGCAGCCTTGAATTAAAAGATACTGCAAAAGCAAATGAATATTTAAACCTTGAAGTAGTAAAAAATAATTTTCCGGCAGATCTTAAATTTTTATACGGCAATGAGGAAAAGGACACAAAAGGAAGGAAATTTCTGCCGTTATATGCCATCAAAACTATAGCTGGCAGTGATAAAGCGAAATTAGAAGGAGATGGTGTTGAAGACTCACGCCAGGATTTTGATGATAAAGGAAGGCCGGCGATCAAAATGCAAATGACCAATTCAGGAGCAAGAACCTGGGCTAAGCTAACCGGCGACAATATCGGAAAACCAATCGCCATTGTATTAGATGATATCGTTTATTCCGCACCAAACGTAGTGAACCAGATTGATGGCGGCAGTTCCGAAATATCAGGAAGCTTTACGCCCGAAGAAGCGCAGGATCTTGCCAATATTTTAAAATCGGGCAAATTAGATGCGCCTGCAAAAATTGTGCAGGAGCAGGTAGTAGGCCCTACGCTGGGTAAAGAGGCGGTTAATGGAGGTGCAAAGGCTTTTATCATTTCCTTCCTGGTAATTTTTGCTCTCATGCTTATTTATTATAATACAGCAGGCTGGATAGCAAATATTGCCCTCATTTTAAACTTGCTTTTTACCATC
Source organism: Ginsengibacter sp. (assembly GCA_039919615.1). Lineage (GTDB taxonomy): Bacteria > Bacteroidota > Bacteroidia > Chitinophagales > Chitinophagaceae > Ginsengibacter. The sequence goes on from JBDSFG010000008.1 coordinate 8,582, forward strand.
GGTATTTTAAGTGCCCTGAGTGCAACACTAACTGCAGCAGGCATTGCAGGTCTTGTATTAACCATTGGTATGGCAGTGGATACTAACGTAATTATTTTTGAAAGAATTAAAGAAGAATTAACCCGTGGCAAAAGTTATCCGCAGGCAGTTAACGATGGATATCGCCGTTCCCTGGCGCCTGTAATTGATGCTCACGTAACTACATTTTTAACGGCGGCTATTCTTTTCTATTTCGGCTTAGGCCCGGTATTAGGATTTGCCACTACTCAAATGTTGGGTATAGCCCTTTCACTGTTTTGCGGCATTTTATTATCAAGGATAGTCACAGAATTATGGATGAATAAAAAAAGGCACTTCAATTATTTTACTGGCATCTCTAAAAGAATATTTAAACATGCTAATTTTAAATTTATTGAATATAGAAAAGTAGCTTACGGAATCTCCATCGTAGTTGCACTTTTAGGTATTGCTTCTTTTTTTAATGGCTTTCATGAAGGTGTTGAATTTAAAGGCGGACGAAGCTATACCATTGAATTTGCTCAACCGGTTAAAAATACGGATGTGCTTGACAATTTGCATGCAGCGCTTGGCGGGGATTACCCGGTAATTAAAACAGTTGGCGATAACAGGCATTTAAACATTACCACTTCTTTTATGAAAGGTGTGGAAAATGCGGATAGTACGGTTCAAACCCATTTATTTCAGGGGTTAAAAAATCAACTGGCTGCCGGAACTACTTATAACGCTTTTGTAAAAAATCATATACAAAGTTCGCAGGTAGTACAACCAACCATTTCTGATGATCTTAAAAAGGGAGCGATTAAAGCTATCGTGTTTGCAATTCTTGCTATCTTTTTATACATTTTTATTCGCTTTCGTGACTGGAGATATTCTTTGGGAACTATCGTCGCATTGCTACATGATGTTTTCGTAACGCTTGCAGTATTTTCTTTCTTTAAAAACCTTGTAAATTTTCCTTTAGAAATTGATCAGCATTTTATTGCTGCAATTTTAACTGTAGTAGGCTTTAGTATGAATGATACAGTTATTGTATTTGACCGTATAAGAGAATACAGCAGAACTATGAAGGGCGGCGATAAAGCTACCATAATAAACCGTGCCATCAATGATACTTTAAGCCGCACCATCATGACATCATTAACGGTGTTTTTAACCTTGCTGATATTATTTATTTTTGGCGGAGAAGTTACAAGAGGCTTCTCATTTGCAATGTTGATTGGTGTTATTACGGGAACATATTCATCTATTTTTGTTGCAGCGCCCATTCTTGTTGATTTTGCAAAAAACAAACCCCTGGGAGCAGCAGACTTTGCAACAGAGAACGCTAAGAAAGTAAAGCCAGTAAGGGTTAAAGCATAACGCCGTTTTAATAATTCTCTGCCCGTATCACCTAAAGATGATACGGGTTTTTTGTTGCCCCGGTTTGACTTAATTGCTAGCTTCTAAAACTTTGTGTCTATAGCTACACGTCTGCTCATTTATTTCGTTGGCCCACCAACAATCCTATTCTAATCTTTTGGCTCCCACAATTGAATTTTATTTCCTTCGATATCTAAAATATGAACAAATTTTCCATATTCAGAGTCCTCAATTTTATCGACAATTGTTACCCCTTCGTTTTTAAGTTGCTCTGTAAGAGCTTCTAAATTTTCAACTCTATAGTTTATCATAAAGTCTTTTGTGGAAGGCTCAAAATATTTTGTGCTTTCTTTAAAAGGATTCCACTGGGTAAGCCCCTTTTTTGCCACACCTGGGTCGGCGTCAATCTCCCGCCATTCAAAGCTTGTTCCATATGGGCTTGTGTCAAACCCAAGGTGTGTC
>JBDSFG010000021.1:0-6562 GCA_039919615.1 Ginsengibacter sp.
ATGGGGTGGCAGCTATTTGGCCCAACCATTAGTACTCCACAGGGCGGGTTTTTTTATGTCAAAACAGGGTCAACCTATCAAAATGTGAAAGACGATCTTGTAAAGCAGGGTATTGTCAGTCATATAAAAATATTTCACAGAGTAGCCACATACCTGAACTACGCCCGCCTGGTTAAACCGGGAAAATATAAAATCACTAAAGGCACAAGCCTTGTAAGCCTCATTAGAATGCTTAGGGCTGGCAGACAAACTCCTGTTAACCTTGTGATAACTAAATTGAGGACAAAAGAGGACTTTGCAAAAAAAATAGCAACTAGTTTTGAGTCACAGTTGGATACGGTACTGGAATTTGTAAACAACAATGACTCCCTTTCAAAATATGGAGTAGACAGTAATACCATACTTACTGCAATTATTCCCAATACTTATACATTTACATGGAACAGCAATGTGCAAAAAATATTTGACAGGCTATATACAGCTCAGCAAAAATTCTGGGATCCGCAAAGGCAAACAGCGGCAGCAGCTTTGGGCCTCGATAAAAAGCAAGTTTATATTTTGGCTTCAGTTGTAGAAGAAGAAACTAATAAAACTGAAGATAAAGGCAGAATTGCAAGTGTATATTTAAATAGAATAAGAAACGGAATGAGAATGGGTGCGGATCCTACAGTTAAGTTTGCCTTAAAAAACTTTGGATTAAAGCGAATTTATTTTAAACATCTTTCTTTCCCATCTCCGTATAATACCTATTTAAATTCCGGGTTGCCGCCAGGGCCAATATGCACACCGTCTATAAAAACAATTGATGCGGTGTTAAACGAACCTTCAACTGATTATTTATATTTTGTTGCAAAACCAGATTTCTCCGGCTACTCTAACTTTGCTGTTGGTTATGAAGAACATAAAAGAAATGCAAAGGCATACCAGCGGGCGTTAGATAGCCTTATCTTATTAAAACAAGGCGGCAACTAACATTAAGATGTAATTTTGTTTCTGCAAATATTTATTGTTCACTTAATGTTATACACGCTTGAACAAACTTGAACGCACAATATATAAAACCGCCCCGGGATATTTTCTTATAAACAAAAGTAAACGCTGGAGCCCTCCCGGCTTTGAGGGGTTGGCATTTTATGATGTAATGAGTTTTTTTCGCAGCAATTTTAGTGTACCTAATTTAACAGAAAGGGCGGCTGCTATATCCTATAACTTTATTATGTCAGTTCCTCCCACCTGCCTTTTTCTTTTTACCTTAATTCCTAACCTGCCTTTTATTTCAAAGAGAAGTTTAAAAAAAGAACTGCATACCCTGATCGTTGATATCGTTCCGGCAAAAACCTACAACACAGGCCTTATAAACTTTGTAGATAGTTTTATAAATGGTTCAAAAATCGGGCTTATATCATTCAGTTTTCTTCTATCACTTTTTTTTGCATCAAACGCTATAATGGGTGTGATGCGTGCCTTTAACAAAGATTATATTGGGTTTGAAAAAATAAAGGGATTAAGGAAAAGATGGGTGGCACTAAAGCTTACTGCATTGTTATTCGGCCTTTTAATGTTATGCCTTGTACTTCTGCTCTTGCAAAACAACATTTTAAATTGGATCGGAGTTAAAAATAAAGTGCTAAAAGATATAATTCTTTATGGTAAGTGGGTGTTAATAATTGCTCTTGTGTTCTATTCTTTCGCTTTTATTTATCGCTATGCCCCAGCCACCACAAAAAAGTGGAAACTTTTGTCTCCCGGGGCTTTAATAGCAACGTTTCTAAGTATACTTTTCACTATTGGGTTTTCATCATTTATCGATAATTTCGGACGATTTAATCTGTTGTATGGATCAATAGGAACAATTATGGTTTTTATGATAGTTGTTTTTATTAATTCATTGGTAGTTTTAGTTGGTTTTGATTTTAACGTAAGTATAAAAACATTAAGGGCTTTATCTGAACAAAATGAGCAGGAACCAAATAAGCAAGTTGTTTCAGTGGCCACGTGAAACTTAAATAAATTAATAGAAATAAGCTTTTAAATTTTTAGTTATGAAAAAGAAAATAATATTATCGTCGATTAAAATTCTCTTATTCTTTATTTTATTTTCATTTAAAGCAACTATAAATGTTTTGCCCATAGGAGGGGAGTTGCCTGGTGGTGATATAAAAATGCCGGATGTAAATGGGAATAAAGTGAGCATGAAAGAAGCTAAAAAGAAAAATGGATTATTGGTGATGTTTACCTGTAATACTTGCCCATTCGTTATAAAGAATCAGCAAAGAACAAATGCCATTTGTAAGTATGCCTTACATAATAATATAGGCGTGATTTTAATAAACTCTAACGAGGGTGAACGTGATAATGATGATAGCTTTAGTGCCATGAAGGCGTATGCGAAAAAGCAGGGGTATCAATGGAATTACGTAGTTGATGCAGATAATAAAATTGCAGATGCATTCGGAGCCAACCGCACACCGGAATGTTATTTATTCAATAGTGAGCTGAAACTCAGTTATCACGGCGCTATAGATGATAGCCCTGGCGATGAAAGAAATATATCAAGGCAACATCTTAAAGAGGCCATTAATCAACAAATCAACGGAAAAGATATTGCCGTAAAAGAAAGCCGGAGTGTAGGTTGTGGAATTAAGAGAAAAGGGTAATAAAATATTTTACGCCTTGGAATTTATTTACAGCGCTTTTTTTAATTCCGACTCAAATTGTTCCGGCTTCATTTGCTCTTCAATAAATTTTCTGTAGCCCTTTTTAATATTAACTATATAGGTTGAAGGTATGGCGCCGGTCCATGATTTACTGATCTTGGGGCAAAAATAATCCGCATTGGTCTCGTTTAACCATACAACCTGGCTGCTGTAATTATTTTTCTTTACAAAACTTTGAAGTTTAGCCGGAAAGAAATCATGAAGGTCTAAACTCACTAATAAAACTTTAACTTTTTGGTCTTTATATTTTTGGCTGATACTTTCGAGGTAGGGTATTTCCTCAGTGCAGGGCTTGCAAAATGTTGCCCAAAAACTTATCACCAGAACTGAATCTGATTTATCAATAAAATTTTTAACATCCGTTATCCTCCACGACGAAATATGTTGGGCGTTTGCACCAGAAAAAGTCACTGCCAAATAGCAGATCATTATGAATAAAATTTTCACAGCGCTCATTTATTTTTTTATAAAAATACAGGATTAATAATGCGGAAATTCTGTACTGTTAAGTATTTAACACTTTGGCGCTTTCCACATTTCAAACTAATTTCGCAGCGAAATTTCCAATGATTCATTTAAATGAATGGATTATTGATTTATTAATAACTTCCCTTCACCCTTTATGGAAGGGGCAAATCACAAATAAGTATGGCATACGATTTAATAGTTTTAGGAAGCGGTCCCGGCGGTTACCCTGCTGCAATAAGAGCATCTCAATTAGGTAAAAAAGTCGCAATTGTTGAACGGGAAAGCCTTGGAGGTATCTGCCTTAACTGGGGATGTATACCAACAAAGGCACTCCTTAAAAGTGCACAGGTTTATGAGTACGCAAAACATTCCGCTGATTATGGAATTGAAATGAATGGATTTAAAGCAAATTTTGAAAACGTTATAAAGCGGAGCCGTGGAGTTGCAGATAAGATGAGCAAAGGCGTACAATTTTTAATGAGGAAAAATAAAATTGATGTAGTGATGGGTAATGGCAAATTGATTGCTCCCGGAAAATTAGAAGTTACAGCTGTTGATGGCACAAAACAAGTTCTGGAAGCCAAAAATATTGTGATAGCTACAGGAGGCAGAGCAAGGCAATTACCTTCGTTACCTATTGATGGTAAAAAAATTATTGGATACCGTGAAGCTATGGTATTGCCAACACAGCCAAAGAGCATGATCGTTGTTGGCTCAGGAGCCATAGGGATTGAATTTGGATATTTCTATAATAGTCTCGGAACAAAAGTTACTATAGTTGAATTTTTGCCAAGGGTAGTTCCGGTAGAAGATGAGGACATATCCAAAGAACTGGAAAAACAATTAAAAAAACAAGGTATTGACATTTTAACCAACAGCGAAGTGCTAAGCGTTGATACAAGCGGCGAAGGGGTAAAAGCAAAAGTTAAAACACAAACCGGTGAAATAACTATTGAAGCAGATATTGTTTTAAGTGCAGTGGGTGTGGTAGCAAATATTGAAAATATTGGGCTTGAAGAGCTCGGCATAAAAACGGATAAAGGAAGAATTATTACTGATGGCAATTTGCAAACTAATGTGCCTGGCATTTATGCAATTGGTGATTGCACGCCTAACCAGGCCCTGGCGCACAAAGCAACTAAAGAAGGAATAAATGCTGCCGAACATCTTGCAGGCCAAAAGCCTGGCCAGATTGATTATAACAATGTTCCGGGGTGTACTTATTGCTCCCCGGAAATTGCTTCTGTGGGTTTTACAGAAAAAGCAGCTAAGGATGCAGGCTATGAGATAAAGGTAGGCAAGTTTCCATTTTTGGTTAGTGGAAAAGCAAGCGCTGCAGGAGCTACAGAGGGTTTTGTAAAAGTTATTTTTGATGCTAAATATGGAGAGTTTTTAGGTTGCCATATGATTGGCAGTAATGTTACTGAAATGATTGCTGAAGCGGTTGTAGCAAGAAAATTAGAAACTACGGGTCATGAAATTTTAAACGCTATACACCCACATCCAACAATGAGCGAAGGATTAAAAGAGGCTACGGCTGTGGCCTACGGGGAAGCAACAGATATTTAATATTTGAACCGGTATTTTTTAAGATTTGTGGGAAATGTGGGAAAGGAAGTAAAACTAATCTTGTTGCAAAGGAAATCACAAAGAACAAAACGCAGGAAACAATGTGGTTTATAGTTATTGGAGTCAGACAGCGTGTGACCACTATGAACTATATGTAAATGAAAATCTTCGACCCTGATACGGGCAGATATTGGTTTATCCAACAAGAACCTGCATGCTGCTTAAAATGCTTATTTGAAAGCTCTTGTAGCTTCCCCATTAAAAATAAAACCTTTTTAATTTAATATTTGAAGAAGATGAAACTAAATCATCTCAATTATTGAAAACGCCAAAATTCCCGGGCCAAAAGCAAAATCTTAAATTAATTAATTGACTACATTTGCCCACTGTAAATCAACCGATATATTAAACATGCCCGACATCAGCATATCTGTGAAAAATCTTAAGAAAGATTATGGAAATTTTGAGGCTGTAAAAGGGATTTCGTTTGAGGTATATCAAGGCGAAATATTTGGGTTGCTTGGCCCGAACGGTGCAGGTAAATCAACCACGCTGGAAATAATTGAAACCCTTCGGGACAAAACAAGCGGCGAAGTTAATGTTGATGGAATAAACCTGGATACCGATCCTGATAAAATTAAAAAGATCATTGGCGTTCAACTGCAAACCTCAGGATATTATCCCGGCCTTAATTTGCTTGAACTCATTAATCTTTTTAGTGGCTTATATAACGAAACGGTTAAACCTTCCGAATTACTTGAATTGGTTAATCTTAAAGACAAGGCTAAAAGTAAATATAAAGAATTAAGCGGGGGTCAAAAGCAACGATTTTCTATTGCTACTACTCTTATCAATCGACCCAAAATTATTTTTTTAGACGAACCAACCACGGGACTTGATCCGCAGGCACGAAGGAATTTATGGGAACTGATAAAAGGAATAAGAAATAAAGGTGCTACCGTAATTATAACCACTCACTATATGGATGAGGCGGAGCAATTGTGTGATAGAGTGGCTATAATGGATGAAGGGAAAATAATAGCATTAGATTCTCCTGATAAACTTATTGACCAGTTGGTTGCTTCCGGTTTTGAAAGACCTAAGGTCACTAAATCTGCCAACCTTGAGGATGTATTTATACATCTTACAGGAAAAGATTTCAGGGAAGATTAAACATTAATTAATTATCTGTAAACTAAAATAAAATTTCATGAAAAAAGGATTAATTGCTATATGTGCAGGAATGGCATTATTTGGAAATGCCCAAACCAAAAAAATGGTAGTAACAAAAAAGTCTGTGCCCGCTAAAGTAAGCATTACTCCCGGCGTTAAAAACTCTTTAGATAGTTTTAGTTATGCTATTGGTGTGCAAGGCGCTTCTTTTTATAAATCACAGGGCGCAGACAAAGTGAATGTAGAATTGGTGAAAAAAGCCTTTGATGATGTATTCAACAACAAAACATTATTATTAACCACAGAAATATGTAACATGACAGTACAAAATAAAATGCAGGAATTTATGAGTTCTAAAGCAACTTCAGAAAAAGAGGCGGGTAAAAATTTCTTAGAAGAAAACAAAAAACGTCCGGGAGTAATTGAGCTGCCCAACGGTTTGCAATATGAAATATTGAAGGCGGGCACTGGTGAAAAGCCCAAAGCGACTGATACCGTTAAAGCTCACTATGCAGGTTCGTTAATCAATGGGCAGGAGTTTGACAATTCCTACAAGCGGGGAGAGCCATTAGAAATACCGGTTAGTGGTGTTATACAAGGCTGGGTGCAGGCTTTGCAAATGATGCCCGTAGGCA
>JBDSFG010000111.1:0-11914 GCA_039919615.1 Ginsengibacter sp.
TCCTGATGAAATGAATCAATATATAGGCACTGTTATTATAGCGCCCTGCACTTCAACATTCAGATTGTATCCTTCACGAATTAAATTTCAATTAAAGGGCAAATCCTGCACTATTGCTCTTGATCAAATTAAAACAATTGATAAAACCAGGTTAAAAAATAAAATATCTCGCCTTGAATCAAAAACAATCAAACAGATAAAGCAGACTATGGAAGAAATATTTTGCAAATAACATTTGCATGATAAATTAGTTAAAGCATAAGGAGTATATGAATTACAAAAATATTTTTCTCTAATTTCAATACATGCTCGTTAAAACCTTTGGCAGCGCAGTATACGGCGTAGAAGCAATTTCTATTACTGTAGAGGTAAATGTAAGCAGTGGCAAGTTTACTTCTATTGTGGGTCTTGCTGATAATGCTGTTAAGGAAAGCCTTGAGCGTATGGAAAGCGCTATCAAAACAAACGGTTATCATTTTCCGCGTACAAAAGTTGTAGTAAATCTTGCACCTGCAGATATAAAAAAAAGTGGCACAGCTTTCGATCTTCCTATTGCTATAGGAACGCTTGCAGCCAGTGAACAATTTGAAAATGCAGAGAAGCTTGCAGACTACGTAATAATGGGTGAGCTAAGTTTAGATGGTACGGTAAGGCCGATAAAAGGCGCTTTGCCCATAGCCATACAGGCCCGTAAAGAAAATTTTAAAGGATTAATAGTTCCCAAAGAAAATGCAAGGGAAGCGGCAATGGTTAATAACTTAAATGTATATGGAGTTGGCCACATAAACGACGTTATCAATTTTTTTATAGATGAAAATTCGATACAACCAACAATAGTAAATACAAGAGAAGAATTTGCACATGCACAGACTGATTATGAGATTGATTTCTGTGATGTAAAGGGCCAGGAAAATATTAAAAGGGCTTTGGAAATTGCTGCAGCAGGTGGTCATAATGCAATATTGATCGGGCCGCCAGGTGCAGGTAAAACCATGCTGGCAAAGCGGTTGCCTACTATTCTTCCTCCGCTTACTTTGCAGGAAGCTTTGGAAACTACAAAGATCCATAGCGTCGCAGGCAAGTTGCCTGAAAATGCAACACTGATCTCGAAGAGACCTTTTCGTTCTCCGCATCATACTATTTCTGATGCAGGCTTAGTTGGAGGAGGTGGCATCCCACAGCCGGGAGAAATTTCCCTGGCGCATAACGGCGTTTTGTTTTTGGATGAATTGCCGGAATTTAAAAGAACCGTTCTTGAGGTTATGAGGCAGCCAATGGAAGAAAGGAAGATCATAATTTCAAGGGCTAAAATAGCATTGGAATTTCCAGCAAGTTTTATGTTAATTGCTTCTATGAATCCATGCCCCTGCGGCTTCTTCAATCATCCTGACAAAGAGTGCTCGTGCCCGCCGGGTGCTGTCCAAAAATATCTTAATAAAATCTCGGGCCCTTTGTTAGATCGAATTGATTTGCATGTAGAGGTTACACCTGTTGCATTCAGCGAATTGTCTTCTTCTCAACAATTTGAAAAAAGTGAGAGCATAAGACAAAGAGTGATAGGAGCAAGGGAGATGCAGGCAGAAAGATTTAAAGATAACCCCGGCACATACAGCAACGCACAAATGAGCAGCAAACAATTAAAAGAGGTTTGTGTGATTACAATGGCTGGGTCTAATTTATTAAAAGTTGCAATGGAAAAATTAAATCTTTCAGCGAGAGCCTATGATAGAATTTTAAAAGTAAGCCGCACTATTGCCGACCTTGCTGCAAGCGATGATATTAAAGTTGAACATTTGGCCGAGGCAATTCAATACAGGAGTTTAGATAGAGAAGGGTGGGCAGGCTGAGATTGGTTAGCGCCACGTTTCCTTTCATTTGCCTGAATAATTGGAATTATTTTATTTTAGATTACCAGCTACCTGTCGCTTAACATTAACATAATGATTTATTAACTTCAGATAAAAATCTCTTTAAGTAGTTTTAAATTTTATTAGTTGATACGCTAATGCAATGAGGTTGCTCATTTATGTTTCTAAATTAAGCGGACCTGGCGAATGGTATGGATAAACTGTAATCTACTTGTGCATACCCTGCACTTATGTCGTCTATCCAATACTATTATTTGGCCAGAGCAAATTCAAAAATAAATATTCAAATAGCTGTAAGGAGCAATTGACAAATATGTATAATGAAGCGCAAATGAAATTGTCGAACAAGAGCTTAATTTTCTGTTACTATTAATTATACAAGCCTCCGGGAAGCATTTTATTTATCACTTATGCAGGCCATACAAGGATACAATTACGATCGGCTAAAAAAATGTTTACAGGAGTTGCAAAGGCAATCAGTTATTTTTAGATTGCCTGCTGATCATCTAAATAGCATAATGCAAAAGGAAAAAGACTTGAAGCAACTATACAATACCTACCGGCTTACATTGAAAAAAGTATCCATTTTAATTAAGCAATATGAAGAGGAAAACTTGTCCGTCCGTCGCTTAATATCCAAACATAAGCAGTATACAAAACACATGGAGAAAAAGAAGTCCCAAAAAAGCCTGTCAAAAAACGCGGCTTCACTAGAAATTATTCTCTAATTAATTTCACTTTTTATTTATTGATAAAAATTTAAAGCTCAGTTTTAATAAGATGTATCCGTATATACATTTTTTTGGCGATTTAATAACCACATAACACACCGGGTTCTTAAGTAAATAATTTTAGAGAAGGAAAATTTAAAATCATTTTTATAGCAGCAGGTTTATTCAATTCTGAATAACAATCTTAACCTTTTTGTCAACACCTTTTAAATCATTTACTCTTAATATATACTCTCCCCTTACAACTTTCGAAACATCCAAAGAGTTAGTTCCATTACTAATTTTAGTTTTTATTATCACCTGGCCTAATAGTGAAAGTAAAGTTGCTTCTGCAGATCCATCTACGCCGGCAGCACTTACATACAACGTACCGTGTCGCACAGGATTAGGATAAGCAGATACTTGTGTAGTTTTGCAATTAACAAAAACAGGGAGTACGTTCGAATATTTGTAAGCTCCATCCTTGTCAATTATCTTTAACCGGTATAATAATTTTTCCGACGCGGCCGAGTTTTCATCAATTAAGCTGTATGTAAACTTTGTGGTAGTGTTACCGCGAGCTATTACAACACCCGCCATAACCCAATCGGAAGAATTCAGATTTGCTCTTTCAATTTCAAACCGGTCGCTGTTTATCTCAGTTTCAGTTGTCCAGTTTAATACGGGCTGGCAGTTTACAATTACTGCATTAAATTTCGAGAGGGTGATTGGTGTTAGATTTGTTACCTGAACTGTTGATGTAGAATTGTCATCCGCAGTATTATTACCATCTAACGAGCCAAAGCCATCACCCGGCGCCACGCCATCGGCAAAGGATAACCCACCTGCTATCGTCGAAGGCCCACCAATGGTATTTCCCTGCATAGCGATTAATATTTGACGGTCACCATTTACAGGAATGATGTCAGTACCATTAGAGAGAGTCATTAATGAACCATCATTGTCGAGAATTGTCCAGCCGGAAGGTAAAACATGACCTGAGGCAGGTATAGTAACAATTGATGGAACGCTGATTTCAACCTTTATTATGTAAATACCTATTGTAGAAGTTGGGCCGGTATTGCCGACATTAACCTGCAAAAAAACGGTGCCCCCCATACTCACAAACCCTGAATTTTGTGTTAAGACACTTATCGACGCATTTGCCTGGCCTGCAGCACTTGAAATTGCAAAAGCGGATGCAAGAAACAGGACGATTAAGCTGGGTAGTTTCATTTTTGTTATTTGATTGATAATTAAATTAAATTGGTTTAAGTGTAATTTTTACATGGTAACGTTACATGTTGTGGTAGAAAAGTTATCAGCAGGTAAATCACCTGCTGTGGGCGCACCTGGTGCTAAACCTGGGCCATTGGAAAATGATAGCTGACCTGAAATAGTAGATGGCCCCCCAGGAGCTTTTCCCCGGAGCAAAATCAAAATAGTGCGGCAGCCATTTGGAGCAATTACATCAATTCCATTTGAAAGTATGATAACGCCATCTTCGTTTGATATGATAGACCATCCAGGGGGTAAGATATGTCCTGTGCCAGGTATACTAACAATTGCTGTTGGCACACTGATTTGAGGTATTATCCTGTAACCAGGTACAGAATATGTTGGGTCAGTATTGCAAACACTAACTTCCAAAAATAAATTTCCCCCCATATTAACCTGCCCTGAATTTCGGGTCAAAATATTCAGTACCACATTCTGTGAAACAGCGCTCAGGTAAATAAAAGTGCCTGCCAAAACCATAAACATTAACTTAAACGGTTTCATTTTTATTTAGATATGCGTTAATAAATTGAGCTTTATTTAAAAATTACAGTCAATAAATGTGAGGTAGAAAGTGATGTTTTTATCTTTTCATTGCTTACATTTTTGTGATGTGAAACTAAGTTATGACGGGTTTAATATTGCTTCAACTTTATTAATTAATTGTTATCTAATTATTTTGTTAAGCTCTTACTTTTTTTATTTTAGTCATATCAAAAACAATCAATAGCGTTTCCGCCATAGCGTTGTTGCACAACATTATTTTAAAATTATTTTAAAGCTCATCATAGAAACTGCGAAGCAGATATCCGGCACATTGACCTTGTGAAAGCTGGCTCCTTTGCGATTTATTGAATAAATAAATAAGCGCTCCGGTTCCCTTATTTATTTACTGATGGTTCTAAAACTTATTTGTATAAGGCGTTTGATTCGGAAGTTAATAACAAACAAAAGATATAATGTTTGCATAACAATTCCTTTACATCAATGAGGCCATAATCGTTTTCCTTTGCACAAACTGCCGACTATATGCGAAGATTTTATTTCCTGTGGTACCTTTTTTTTATTTCAAATACCATTTTAGCACAAACAAGTAAAATTTCCGGTAAAGTAATAAGTGCATCGTCAGGGCAGGTACTGTCAAATGCCACTGTATTCATTATAGGAAAATCTAAAACAGCAATTGCTGATCAAAACGGAAGCTTTACTTTCAGCAAGCTGCTGGCCGGCACTTATTCAATGAGGTGTTCATATATAGGATATAATGAAAAAATTATTGATGAAATAATTATAAAAAATGATGAAATCGTTCCTGTAACCATTTCTTTAGATGAGAAAAAAACCACAAATGAAGGGATAATAGTAACTACAACCAGGATACGGGCGGCGAGAGAATCTGTAGCGTCATTATTAATAGCACAAAAAAACAGTGCGAACGTAAGTGATGGTGTTTCTGCAGAATCTATAAGGAAAACACCAGACCGGAGCACCAGTGATGTGATAAAAAGAATAAGTGGTGCCAGTATTCAGGATGACCGCTTTGCCATCATTCGTGGATTAAATGACAGGTACAATGCGGCATTTATAAATGGTGCCCCGTTGCCAAGTACAGAGAGTGATAGAAAAGCATTTGCCTTTGATATATTCCCATCAGCTATATTGGATAATTTGATAATTTATAAAACCGCTACACCAGACAAGAGTGGAGAATTTTCGGGGGGTATTATAGACATTACTACAAAGTCCATTCCAGCCAAAAGTTTTACATCCGTTAGCATAGGTGGTGGATACAATAGCTTACTTACAAAAGAAGGTCGTTATTCTTCAAAAAATAAAGGAAAAAGAGATTGGCTGGGTGTTGATGATGGAACAAGGGGAATACCTGCGGGAGTTCCAGACACGTTATCATTTTTAAATCCTTCGCAAAGAGCTGAAATTGCAAAGCTTTATGGAAATCGTAAATGGGGAATAAAACAAAAAAAAACCTCCCCTAATTTCAATTTCCAACTTGCAAAAGGTTTTAATATTGAGAGAAAACAGAAAGAATTTTTAGGTGCATTATTTGCCCTTACATATAATAGAAACTTTACCTTAAATCAGGGAGACCGGACTGGTTTTAATTCTGATGTATCAGTTCAAGGTAGCCCAATAGTTTCAAAAAATAGTTACAAAGATTCTCTTTATGATGAAGAAATTGTATGGGCCGCATTGGGAAACATTTCAATAAAAATCAATAATAATAACAATATTGGTTTTAAAAATAACTTCAGTATTAATACCGATAATAAACTGCTGAAGAGATTTGGATTTTCTGATATTAGCAACGATCCTGACTTAAAGCTAAAAGAAAATGTAAGTTTATACACCTCTAACCAAATATACTCATCTCAGGTTATCGGGGAACACCAGGTCGGTCCGGTAAAAACAAAGATTACCTGGCTGGCAGCTTATTCAACTGTGAAGAGGGAAGTACCCGATATATCCCGTTTAACATATACCGGTTATGATGGTCTGTCAGCAAATTTTTCTTCTGGTACTATCAGCCAAAACAGTGGCTCAGGCACTATGTTTTCTTCTAACTCTGATGAAAATATTAAAAGCATAAAGGCCGATATTTATCAACCCTACACATTTATGAAAAGCCTTCAGAATTTTATAAAGATTGGAGGTGGATTTCAAAAACGTGAAAGAGATTTTACAAGCAGGTTGTTGGGTTTATCAAAGTACAATGCTGGAAATGTAAGTTTTGACTATAACTTATTAGACCTTCCTGAAGACCAGATTTTTTTACCGGAACATTTAGGGATATTAAAAAACGGTAAGGGTGGGTTTTTGCTGAATGATGGCACCCTTCCTAAATCGTCATATGATGCTGCGTCACAAATATCCTATGTATATTTTATGAACGACCAACGGTTTTTTAAAACAGTAAGATTAATATATGGGGCAAGAATTGAGCGTTTTAATCAAAAACTAAATTCTTTTAGCGATGTTAATCCTGTTAATTTAAATACTGCAGTTACAGACTTTTTACCTTCTGTAAATTTTGTTTACTCAGTAACCTCCAAAATGAATGTAAGATTATCCTATTCGGTAACCGTTAACAGGCCTGAATTCAGGGAACTGGCGCCGTTTCTTTTTTATGACAACGTATCTCAATACACCTATGAAGGGTATGACTCACTACGAAGAGCTAAAATTAAAAATTACGATTTCAGGTATGAATTTTTTCCTGGTAAAGAACAATTATTTTCTATCTCAGTATTTTACAAAGATTTTACGGATCCTATAGAAATTGTTTCAAACCCCATATTTGACAATATCGCTCTTTACCAAAATGCCAGATCAGCAAAGGTTTATGGCCTGGAGGCAGAATTCAGAACCCTTATTTCGACATTACTCGGGATAGCGAGAGAAGGTGCCTTCTTAAGTAAGTTTACCTTAGCCGGCAATGGGGCTTATACAAAATCAAATGTAAAATTGAGACCATTTGGTGCACTTGACCCCCGCCTTGCTGTAACGGACAGATCACTTCAGGGTCAATCCCCTTATATAATAAATGGTAGTGCAGGTTTTAATGATGAAAAGACAGGATTATCATCCACAGTATCAGTAAACAGGGTAGGCGACAAAATAAGTCTTGCCGGCACTATTTATGATGCAGACCTTTATGAAAAAGCCAGAACTGTAGTAGATTTTCAATTGGCAAAATTTTTCTTAAAAAATAAACTTGAGCTTAAGTTTACAGCAAGGGACATCCTGGCGCAGGATATAAGGTTTTACTATGATTTTGACAAGAGTAAATCTTTTAGTGGTGGAGACCAAAACTATTCGTCCTATATCGCTCCTAAAGTTTTCACTTTAAATGCTACTTATAAATTCTGATGTAGCAGTTTAATTATTTACTTAAGAAAGTTAAAGCTTCGGGCCTCTTAAAACCTGATATAAACTATATAAAACTGATTTATAGCAGTGGCGCTTATTTATATTTCTAAAGGAAATAAATATCAGGATTGCAATTGCAATTGTTTATCGACTACTGGACTATGGGTTGGAACTTTAGAAGATGAAAAATTATTGCAATGATGAATCGGAAGCACTAAAAAAAATGAAAAGGTCAATACAACTTGGATATGTATTACCCGCAAAAATTGTAATCATTTTCTAAAAAAGAATCATTAAGGCGTTAATGAATTATGATAAAATATAGCCTCATTTCTGCAGGATATCATTTAGTAGTTACTTGCAAAGTTCAGGATCTGTGATTTAGCAGAACCTAATACAGGACTGCTTTTTGTCTTTTTTTGGAAAACATCTATGTTTTATGTGTGAACATTATCCGGAAAAAATAAGCGTTGATTTTAATTTAATTATTAATAAATTTTTTAAGAGTATTCCCTTAACAATTTGGTGCCTATTTGTTAACAGAAGAATTTAACTTTTTGTTTTAGGTTTGCTCCCGATAAGATTTATAAATGCAAATTATTTTTCATCATTTATAAATCCTGCATCAATATAAATCCATATCCGGAACGAAGAATTCATCTCTATCTCTTAATTAATAGCTAACAAACTGATCGACTCTTTTCGGAGTTCAAATTAATATCATCGGATAAATGGTAAACAGATAAACTATGCCTTAAACCTTCCTAAAAACTTATAGATATAATGGCAAAAAAGTAAAAAAAATATCAATCATAAAATCAAAAACCAAAACAACAAAAATAACCCTAACCAAAAACATTCACTACAAAAAGAAATAAAAAGAAAAATCAAAACATCAAAAAAACAACCCAAATCTCATCAACAAAAAATCATGAATTTATTTACAAAAAAAAATTAAAATGAAAAAGAAAATTTTATTTATCACACCTGTATTGTTTATTGCAATATTGGTTAATGCACAAGAAGCAACTAATTACCGCGGAGCATTTGCTCCTGCCCCTGTTAGAATGTGGACCGAAAGCTGGGTGAATTGGGATCCCAAAAACACAGCTTATCCTTCTACAGATAGTACCATAAACACTAACATTACGTCCAGCCGAACCCTGAGCCCTGCTCACACGTACTTGCTCCAGGGGCTGATTCATATTACGGATGGTGTTACGCTTACGGTTTTGCCAGGTACTGTTATCCGTGGTCAGTTTAATCCTGCAACGGCTTCTGGTATTGTAGTACAAAGGGGAGCCAAATTAGATGCAGAAGGCACTGTTTGTAATCCTATCGTGTTCACTTCTAACCGTACGGTAGCTGAGGGCAGAGCCCAGGGAGATTGGGCCGGAATTATTCTTTTGGGGAAAGCTCCTAATAATCAGGGGCTTAATGTTCCTGTTGAAGGAATAACACAAACCGACGCTAACGCAACATTTGGCGGTACCGATGAAAATGATAATTCAGGTATTCTAAAATATGTGCGTATCGAGTTTCCGGGATTTGTCTTTTCTCCCAATAACGAAATAAATGGTTTAACCCTTGGTTCGGTTGGTAATGGTACTCAAATTGACTACGTACAGGTATCCTATAGTAATGATGATTCTTACGAGTGGTTTGGCGGTAGCGTTAACTGCCAGCATTTAATTGCTTATCGTGGCCTTGACGATGATTTCGATACCGATTTCGGTTATCATGGTCTTGTACAATATGGTTTAGGAGTTAAAGATCCTGACATTTCGGATGACCCTAACGTTTCTACTTCCGAAGGCTTTGAATCTGATAATGAAGGTAGTGGCACAACGGAGGGTTTCTATCCAAAAACCAGCGCTTCGTTTTATAACATAACACAAATTGGCGCTTTCAGGTGTACTGGAAATAATGGTACGGGTACTACGCCAAATGCTACAGGGTTCAGAAGAGGTGCACGTATCAGGAGAAATTCGGACTTAAAAATAGTTAATAGTATTCTAATGAATAACTGGAGAGGATTCCAGATCGTTATCAATCCTGCTTCTGATCCCTTTACACTTGGCAATTTCAACCAGGATTCAGCCCGTTTCAGAAATAATATTATTGCAGCCGATTTTGTAACTGCTGCAACAGGTAGTACCTATGGTGCATTAGCCGGTAAATTATTTGCTGCTGAAGACAATCCGGTTGGCGCCGCAACCACATTTGGAACCCGTGCTGTTTTGAATACCCCTGCTTATGGGAATGATTCAATTAATACCTGCAGTCTTTTAACAAATGCATGGAGTTTTACTAATCCGGATTACAGACCAAATTCAGGCTTTACTGATGCGAACTTTCCAAATGGAAACCCTGCAACAGATGGTGCTAAATTGAGCAATGCTCCCAACTTGTCTGTAGCTTTGCAAATCACTGGCGGCTCTTTATTTACTTCGGGTCAAACTAAAAATTTTAAGGCAATTGTTATTTCAGATGCTACCGCCACTACAGCCGGTATAGTTACACTAAGTATAGCGAAGCCTTCGGCCTGGGATCTTACCGTTCAGGGTATTACTACGCTTTCAACTGATCCTCTGAATCCTACTCCTGGCGTGAGCACATCTGGAAATACTAACGCCAACTGGAATTTCTATCTTTCTGGTACCACCATAATTGCTGTTTCAAAACCAGGTGTTGTTATACCAAAAAGCACTAACCTGCAGCTTGGTTTTACTGCAACTCGCCCGGTAACAACTCCAACTGGAACCAACCAGACCCTGGTTGCAAGTGTTAGTGGGGGTGGAGATGCCACACCATTTAATAATACTGCTGCTTCGGGTCTTAGCGCAAACTAACTAACTTAAATCATGTATAAATAGAAAGAAATGAAACAAATATTTAGATTAATCATGCTATTCCTGGCAGGCGCTTTTACAATATCGGCTGCTATAGGGCAAGCAAATGCATCACTTGGTATAGTTACGCAAAATTCAGGCAACGTAGTTGTTGGTCAAACCGGGTTTTTGCAAGCCAATGTTAAGAATACGGGACCAACTTCTTCCATACCTGCTTATACAATAAAGCTTGAAATTGCCGTTCCGCCAACAGTTACGATTTCAAGTGCTCTTAGTCAGCTACCAACTGGCTGGACGATTCTTGACAATGATGGTGCACTAATGACCCTCTCGAATGGCACTGACGTCATTCCTGTAAATGGTGATCGTCAAATATTAATCGCCCTGGTGGGAGGAGCTTCCCCTGCGCCTGCTTCAACGGTTAGTGGCGGGTTATCCTTTGCCGATGGCATGCCGCCGGGTGATGGCTTTGGAGATTTAAACGGCAACAATACCACAGATGATATTTCTACATCATCAGTAGCGGTAATAGCAGCACCGGCTTGCGCCATCTCAGTATCTGCTTCAGCAGGTATCATATCATGTAATGGCGGTACTACAACATTAACCGCAACGGCGAGTGGTACTACCAATGCAGTTCAGTACAGCTTGAATGGTGGCGCCTTCCAGGCAGGCAATACTTTTACAGTAAATGCCGCAGGATCACCTTATACGGTTACAGCAAGAGAGGTTGCCACAATTACTTGTACCGCAAACTCAACTCCTTTAACAGTAACACAGCCAACAGCTATTTCAGCTTCTGCAGCTGTTTCAACTCCTATCGCTGTTGCCGGCGGTACCGGAGCCATCACTGTAAGTGCATCAGGCGGTACGGGTACCAAGACTTATGTTATTACCACGGGTGCTACCACTAATACAACCGGTGCCACTTCAGGTGTATTTACTGGTTTGCTCGCAGGTAATTATACATTTACTGCTACTGATGCAAACAGTTGTACCAAAACCACTTCATCTGTTGCACTGAATAATCCGGCAGCTTGTAATATCGCGGTATCTGCTTCGGCCGGAACAATTGCATGTAATGGTGGAACCACCACATTGACAGCAACTGCAACTGGCGCAAGCGGCGCACTAGAATACAAGCTGAATAGTGGCGCCTTCCAGTCAAGCAATACTTTTACAGTAAATGCAGCAGGATCACCTTATACAGTTACAGCAAGAGAAGTTGGCAATACAACATGTAGCGCAACTGCCTCTCCTGTAACAGTCATCCAGCCATCAGCGGTCCTAGCCAGTGCAGTTATAACAACTCCTATCGCCG
>JBDSFG010000159.1:0-2732 GCA_039919615.1 Ginsengibacter sp.
ATGGCAACGCCAAAAAGGGATCTGGGTTTTGCAGGCTACGCAAATGCCGGCCATTTTAATTGAAACCGGATTTATTGCCAACCCTGAAGATGAGCGCTATTTAAACAGTGAAAAAGGCCAGCAGGAAATAGCAGAAGCTATAACAAAGGCATTACTAAAATATAAAGACCAGGTTGAAAATCCAAAGCCTGCGGCTGCAAATCCTGAAGTAACTACTACTTCAAAATAATTTATATCAACGAAAGAATATTGCACCTGCAATAGCTAATATCATTATCATCTTCACTGTTAAACTATCAGCGGCGTTTTTTGTATATCAATAATGATAGTGTATTTTCGTATGCTTTTTAAAACACTTTTCTCAATAATAATATCCTGATAAAAAGCACAACCTTAAATCAAAAAGATGAAAATAAATAATGAAACGAAGATCGGTATTCTGGCTGTGGCCGGGGTGGCTGTACTAGTTATCGGGTTTAATTTTTTAAAGGGTAAAAATCTGTTTAAAAAAGAAAGTTACATCTATGCAGTTTACGAAGATATACAGGGCCTCACACAATCAAATCCCGTAGTGATAAATGGGTTACAGGTAGGTAACGTAGCTAACTTAAATGGCGGTAAAGAGGTAAAAAGAATTATAGTAAGCGTGAATCTTACAAAAGATATTAATATCCCAAATAACTCGCTGGCTGTTATTAATCCCAATTTATTAGGTAGCACCTCACTGGAAATAAAATTAGGAAACTCTAATGTTTATATTAAACCGGGAGACACGCTTTTAACTACACTTAGCGGCGGAGCTTTTGATGAAGCACTAAAAATGATCAATCCTGTTTTATATGAAGTGAAAAATGCAACACGGTCGCTTGATTCCGTTTTACATATTATAGGAAGTGTATTTGATCCGATGACAAAAAGGAATATACAAGACATTCTTGATAACCTTAATAAAACAACAGTTTCATTTGCATATACCGCCGGATCCTTACAAAGCTTGCTAAATCCCCAAAATGGAGCCTTAGCCAAATCATTAGATAATGTAAACGCCTTTACCAGTAACCTTGCAACTAATAATGAGACGCTAAATGGAATAATGGCCAATGCAAATAAAGCAACGGCTAATTTTGCGGCTGTAAACCTTCAAAAAACCGTAGCTTCTTTAGATAGTACAGTTGAAGCATTCCGGGCTGGTATTCAAAAAATAAATAGTAAAGACGGCTCATTAGGCTTGTTGCTTAATGATACCAAAATGTATGATAACCTTTCTTCTACCTCCAATAAAATAAACATACTGCTGGATGATATCCGTGTACATCCAAAAAGATATTTAACTATTTCTGTATTTGGTAAAAAAGACAAAGGCGGTTATATAACAGCTCCGCTTATTGATGATACTTTGAGACTTGCCCCAACAACTGTTGACACAGTAAAACTTCGTTAAATAAACGAATGAAAAAACCGGTTTACTTTTGTTTTATAGCAATTATATTTTACTGCAATTTTTGTGTTGCACAAGTTTCCTCCCTTTCGCCTGATACCATAAGAGTTATTGAAATTATACATGGAAATAGTCTCAGGCAAAAATCTATAGACTCCATAAATAAGCTGGAGACCATTGCCGGCGATGTTCTCATCAGCGAGCGATTTACCAGATTCAGTTGCGACAGCGCCATCATAAACAGGAAGGAAAATACTATTGAGGCTTTTGGTAATGTACATATAGATGATGCTGACAGTTTGCATACTTATTCTCAGTACCTGAAATATTTTGGAGACACACGATTGGCTCACCTTACAAAAAATGTTAAGCTTACAGATAAAAAAGGTACACTGCTTACCCAGGATCTGCAATATGATCTGGCGGCGGGTATAGGCATTTATGTTAGCGGTGGCAAAGTAATAAACGGGTCAACTGTACTTACCAGTAAAGATGGGATTTATCATGCAGATACTAAAGATGTGTATTTTAAAAACAATGTGGATCTTACAGATCCTAAATATAAAATTAAGGCAGATTCTCTTTTATATAATACGCAAAGCCAGGTGGTAACCTTTATAGGCCCAACTGATATTAAAAGTAAACAGGCAAATATATTCACCACCCAGGGAACGTATGACCTTAAAAATGGAAATGCCTTTTTTGGTACCCGCAGTCTTGTTACTGACAGCAGCAGCCGCATTTACCAGGCCGATAAAATAGCAATAGACGAGAATGCCGGGTTGGCAGAACTGGAAGGAAGAGCTGTAATTAAAGATTCAGTGAACGGGGTGATAGTAACAGCAAATCATATTTATCTTAACAATAAAAATAGTTCGTTTCTGGCCGTAAATAAGCCGGTAATGATAATTCAGCAGGAGAAAGACAGCATTTATATTTCGGCTGATACTTTGTTCTCAGGCTTTACTGTAAAAACGCAGAGGGAGGGCCTGGCCGAAAAGAAAGATTCTGCAGGCATTGATTTAACGGGAAAAGCGCACGTTGAAAATAGCCCTTTGCAGTCAGACAGTTTAAAACAAGCCAGCCTTATAAGAGGACGTATCTCTGCACGGCGTTTGAGAGATACGCTGCTAACACCAATAACAAAACCTTCTGTAAGCGACTCTTCGCAACCAGATTCCTCCAAACAAAAGAGCATAATTAATTTAAATAAGAGTGATACTATGGCACCGCAGGTTGCAGAACCGGTAAAGATGGATTCTGTGATAGGAAAACCTTTGTCCGTTAAATTGTT
>JBDSFG010000245.1:0-5613 GCA_039919615.1 Ginsengibacter sp.
AAGGGTAAATAATATCTTATCCGTTTTATTGAGGCTGTATTTTTTCAACAGGCTATCCTGCCCGCTCCCCTGGGATGGCAATGGTAAAAAAGGATCAATGCAATTATTGAGCACCATACATTTTTCAGAAGGATATTGGTGGACCTCCTTTATTTTCGCACGGGTATAATTGCTTACAGAAATTATTGTATCACAACTATTCAACATTACCCTTATATATTTTTTTAACGGCTTCCACACCTCTATCCCATGTGCAAAAAGAATAAGCCTTACACCAGGTGAAACTTTTTTTATAAGCCATCCGGCAAGCAGCAGATTTATATGGCTAAGAATTACGATATCACTTTTGGAACCTGCGAATACCGATGCCCTGATAAATTTAATTTTATTAACCCCAAACCCCCGGAACATTTCTGAAGGAAAGTATTTATTATCATCCGCGTCAGGGCTTTTATCATACATTGAAAAAACCTTTAAGGAGACTGGCTGTTCAAAAGTCATTTCATACATTGCCTTGGCAGCCATGCAGCAAACCCTTTCGATACCCCCTGTAGCAGAAAAAACTTTAAGGGTTAAAAAAAGTACCCGTTTATGCAAGGTGGTATTTTCTTAAGATAATAAGCGACATGAGATGGCTCCAGTGCAGGTTACCCTCACTAAATTTTTTATAGTTTTCCTGCGTGCTGCGGCGGCTGTTTTGCATAACCTCTTTTACATAAACATTGTTTGCCAGCCATTTGGCAAAAGGTAAACTAAAACCCATTTTAGGCCTGTTCCATATTGTTTCGGGTAAGCTTTTTTTAAAAATATCAATCAGAAATTGCTTGGGTAACATTCCTTTATATTTAATGCCGGGGTCTAATTTTAAGACAACCCTTACCAGGTTATCATCCAAAAAGGGAAGTCGTATCTCAACACCATGAGCCATGCTCATCACATCTGCATCGTGGAGTAGCTGGTTCTGCATATAGAGGTTAAATTCCATCCAGCTTGCCTGGTTCTTTTCACTCAGCCGGCTAATGTCTGTACACATTGGCTGCTCATTTAAAAGCGTCCATATCTCTTTTTCATCTGCTCCCAGTTGCTTTGCTATTTCATATGGTGTAAAATGACCGCGTAAAAAAAGATAAACACCCTTTACCCCATCCATGCGCAGATAGGCAAGCCGGTTCAATTGCTTTAAATTACTTCGCTCATTAATTTTAGAAGCCATGGCCGGCATGTGTTGTAAAAGCCTTGTTGCTTTCATTCGCCGGAACGAAGGATAACCCCCGAAAAGCTCATCTGCCCCAATGCCCGATAATACCGCTTTTAATCCCTGCGCTGCTGCATATTTGCTGATGAACCAGGTATTTATTCCATCACAGCCCGGCATATCCATGCTTTGCAGAATGGTGGGAAAGCAACTATGGAATTCTTCTTCCTTTAATAAATACTGGCCATGCA
Source organism: Ginsengibacter sp. (assembly GCA_039919615.1). Taxonomy (GTDB): domain Bacteria; phylum Bacteroidota; class Bacteroidia; order Chitinophagales; family Chitinophagaceae; genus Ginsengibacter. The sequence goes on from JBDSFG010000245.1 coordinate 1,447, forward strand.
GGCAATTGAGCTTTTGTATTAAAACATCCTGGTGTTCCTTTTCAGAGAAGGCTGCTTCTTTAAAATAGAGGGAAAGCGTTTTTAAATTATTGTGTTTAAATTTTGAAGCCAGGGTTGCAATAATTCCAGAATCAAGACCGCCGCTTAAGAAAACGCCAATAGGTGCATCAGCAACAAGGTGGCGCTGTACCGCTTGTTCAGTGGCCTTTTTAATAAGCGCATAAGGATCGTCATCTTTCTGCAACTGGCAGGTATAACTGTAATGGGCAAACGATTGGAGGCTGTAGGTTAGCTGCTTCACGCTATACTTTAAAAAGCAGCCCTTATGAAGGGGCTTCACCTGTGCAAGAGTACAGACAGGTTCAGGGATATGGCCATATGCCATAAGGTAGACAGGCCAGTTGGCATTAGCTTCCTGTAAAAATGGAACGGCTTTAAATGCCCGTACTTCAGAAGCGAAAGTTAACGTGCCTGATATGGTGGAATAATACAAAGGCTTGATCCCAGCGGCGTCTCTTACCAGGTATAATTCTTTTTCCGTATCATCCCATAAGGCAAATGCAAACATACCATTGAACTTTGCAAATGAATGGGTATTCCACTGTGCAAATGCTGCTTCAATCACTTCGGTATCGGTGTGTGTTTTAAAGTGATGGCCAAGCTTTATAAGTTCTTGCTTTAACACCGCAAAATTGTATAACTCGCCATTGTAAGTAATATGATATCTTGATTGATATTGCATGGGCTGGTGACCGGCCTGGCTTAGATCTAAAAGGGCAAGACGCCTGTTGCCGAGCACAAGATTGTCTGGCTCAGAAGTGTATAAGCCTTCATCATCAGGGCCACCATGCTTTTGCAAGTCGCACATTTCAGCAACTACCTGCTCTATGGCGCGGGCAGGCATACCCGGATTTATCATTCCTGCTACTCTACACATTACTCACCAGAACACTGTTAGTGGTTTTTCTTTTCATGGGTGTAGTACTCGTACCTTTCAACAAAATCATCATAACTATGCTTTATGCCCTCATGCAGTTCAATAGCAGCATGCCAGCCTAAGGCATTTATTTTATCTACATTCAATAATTTACGCGGCGTTCCGTCCGGCTTGGAATGATCGAAAACGAGCTTACCCTCAAACTCCGTTATTTCTTTTATAATCATCGCCATTTCGGCAATAGTATTGTCTTTTCCAACGCCGATATTAATAATTTCCGGCTCTTCATATTCCTGCATTAAAAACAGGGCGGCGGCGGCGGCATCATCTACGTGCAGAAATTCCCGGCGTGGGCTGCCCGTTCCCCAAATGGTAACGGTTTCCTCATTACTTAATTTGGCTTCATGAAATTTTCTGATCAACGCAGGCAGCACATGTGAATTTTGCGCATGGTAGTTATCTCCCGGTCCGTATAAATTAGTAGGCATTACACTTATAAACCTGCAACCAAACTGCCTTTTATAAGATTGACATAAACTGATGCCTGCAATTTTTGCAATTGCATAAGGTTCATTCGTAGGCTCAAGCATCCCGGTTAAGAGATATTCCTCCCGGATTGGCTGCAAGGCGTTTTTAGGATAGATACAACTGCTGCCAAGAAATAATAACTTATCGACATTGTTTTTATACGATTCGCTAATGATATTATTTTGGATGGCCAGATTATCATAGCTAAAATCTGCCGGATAGGTTTGATTGGCCACTATGCCTCCAACTTTTGCAGCGGCAAGAAAAACATACTGAGGCTTTTCTTTTTCGAAAAATTCCCTGACCTGCAATTGCTCCCGAAGATCGAGTTCAGCGGATTTCCTGGTGACAACGTTGGTAAATCCTTTTTTGTTTAATAACCTTACTATAGCACTTCCCACCAGGCCTGAATGGCCGGCAACATATATTTTATCAAATTGTTCCATTTATGTTGTTTTAAGATTTATGATGATTGACGGCTGGATGTTCGATACTCTGAGGTACGATATTTTGAGGTACGATATACGATGTTCGATGTGCGATATTTAATGTTTGAGACAATTCAGTGTAACCATTTTTTTACCTCACCGAACATAAATTTTATAACCATTTTACATTGTATATCAAAGATGTTATAACTTTTCCAGGTTTTTCCTGTCGAAGTGAGCGCTTAACTGAAGGTCCATACTATCTATCTTTACAATTATACGATTGCCTGAAATTTCAACTATCATGCCTTCATAATTCATTAGTACACCCTGCTTAACCCTAACTATTGCATTTACATGAAAGTCTTTTTTTTCCACTGACACTTCATCAAATTCATTTAAAAATTTCCGGATAGTAAGTATTTCTGTATCCCGTATGTGGGCGGGTTTGCCCAGCCAATACACATAATTTAAAATTCCATTAATCTTTTTTATTTCCCATTTTTTAGCATCTTCAATACGCACAAAAACATAGGATTTAAAAACGGGTTCTAATACAATTTTTTTTCGATCACTCCATTGGTGAACTGCTTTATGCAAAGGGCAATAATGTTCAATACCTTTATCGGTCAATAATGACGCAACTTTTTTCTCCCACCGGGGGCGGGTTTGAACCGCAAACCAATGAATATTGTTTTGAATCATGCACAGCTTCGCTATTTCTCAGTCACACAATTTTGTAACTAAAAAGTTTTTTATTAGAAAATATATAGTTGCACCTATCTCCCGACACGTCTTTTAATCTCCGCTAAAATTCCTCTTTTTGAATCTACATAATAACCTCCGCCATATTCTGCGCCATAGCCATAGCCATAGCCATAGCCATAGCCATAGCCATTTCCATATCCACCTAATCCATATCCGTATATCCTGAAGCCACGAGGTTTAACTCCGTTAAACAGGATACACATATTTCCAAATTTCTGTTGCCCGTACAGGGTATCTATCATTCTTAAGAAGATCTTTGGCGTAACATTATGCCTTACTACAAATACGTTTATATCCGCGTAACCTTCCAGCAACTGGGCATCAGTTACCGGGGCAACAGGGGCAGTGTCTATGATCACATAATCAAATCTTTTCTTCAAGTCGGCCATCATCTCTGCAAATTTAGCCGTGCCTATTAATTCAGTGGGGTTAGGCGGAATTGGCCCGGCAGAAATTATGTATAAGTTGGGAATGTCCGTTACTTTAATGATGTCGTCAAAAGAACATTTATCTACAAGATAGTTCGATATCCCCGGAGACCTGCTTACATTCAGGGTTTTACTAAGTTTTGGTTTACGAAGATCCATTTCCATCAGCGCCACCGTTTTACCGGTGAGGGTGATGCTTATGGAAAGATTTATGGCTATAAAACTTTTCCCTTCGCCGGAAACACTCGAGGTAATTAACACCGTATTCTTCTGTTCGTTTAATCCCATAAAGCTCATGTTGGTTCTAAGTGAACGAAACTGCTCAGCAATCACGGTGCGCTTTCCCTGGGTTATAACTATTGGATTTTTACCTTTAGCCTGCACGATTTCGCCCACTACCGGCACCTTGGTTTTTTCCTCAACTTCTGTTCTGAATAAAACTTTACGGCTAAACATTTCTTTTAATAATACGAGGAAGGCACCGGATAGCAGGCCAACAACAAGGCCGGCTAAGTAATAGTTTTTAGGTACAGGGCTAATCGGTCCATAAGAGGTTGCAGACTCTATCACCCTCAGATCAGCTATTGTGGAGGCAGATGATATAGCTGCCTCTTCTCTTTTTTGAAGAAGGAATGAGTAAATATTATTCTTGATAGCCTGTTGACGGCTGATATCTAAAAATTCTCTTTCTTTTTGCGGCACCTGTTTTAGCAAGGCACTGTTTTCCCTAATCTGCAACTCTATCTCCTTCTTTTGCGCTAACAAAGTTTGCCGGATGTTTGACATATTTTCCAATATATCAGTTCTGATAAGACTTATTTTATCCTCCGTCTGTACAACTGCTTCGCTTTTTTCTCCGGAAATACTTCTAAGCTTTTCCAGTTCAAATTCTGAGTTATATAAATTACTTAACAAAGTAGACAATGATGGATCACTAAGCAACAATAGAGAAGGCACAGTGCCTCGTTCGCTGCCTTTATTACGGACATAAGTATTAATATCCTTTAGCATACTTAACTGAAGGTCAAGCTCCCCATCTCTCTTATCAAGCGCCGCTACATTATTGAAGTAGGAAGAG
>JBDSFG010000257.1:0-17437 GCA_039919615.1 Ginsengibacter sp.
TTATATTTCCCAACCGGTCAGATACAAGATTATCTGATGGTTCTACTATAAAAAGATTACTTATTTTATTTATGACAGGCAGAAACTCATCTCCATAAGCAGATCCTATCCCCAGCGCATTTGTAAAACTGACATTCTTTGGTAAATAATTAAAGGCATGAAATATATTACGTTTGTGATAGCCATACCTATACTTCTTCTTATTATCGGCCAGTAAATTTGCGTAACCTTCTTTCTCATTGTTGTACCACGTTTCAATTTCGTTTAAAGAAAAATCATCGCCGTATAATTTTTTACCCGAAAGGTATATCTGCTCTGTTTTGTTATTATGCGCCTCCATTTGCGTTTATTTTAGCATTCTGATACGTGGCTTAATAAGTTAGTTGTACTGAATTAAAAAGAGCCTTACTAATATTTCCTGTCATATAAATTCTTTAGAACATCATGTGTTTCAGAAGTTAAAAACATAATCATGATTCATAAATTGCTTTTTTTATTTTTTCTTTTGACTTTTTGGAGCAAATATGGCAAACATCCTTTTACCTTCAAGTTTTGGCATACTTTCTAGGGTGCCTACCTGAACTAACCGTTCCGCAAATTTTAAAAGAAGTAACTCTCCTCTTTCTTTAAACATTATAGCACGTCCTTTAAACTGAACATAAGCTTTTACTTTATTGCCATCTTTCAAAAAATTTTCTGCATGTTTTGATTTAAAATCAAAATCATGATCATCAGTGTTTGGCGTAAAGCGTATCTCTTTAACTTCAGACACTTTACTCTTTGCCTTCATTTCTTTTTCCTTCTTCTTCTTCTCGTACAAAAATTTATTGTAATCTATTATTTTACAAACGGGGGGATCTGCCTGTGGGGAAATTTCAACCAGGTCGAGACCCTGTTCCTGTGCCATTTTTTGCGCTACAGGTGTATCATATACTCCTACTTCTACATTGTCGCCAACTAATCGTACCTGCGGTACCCTAATCATATGGTTGGTCTTGTGTTCCTGCTGTTGTTCTTTTTTAAAACGGGGATTAAATGCGCCTCTTGGTGCTCTTGGGGGAAATGCCATTAATTGATTTTAGATGAAGAATAATTTTTATTTTACTATAGTACAGGTCAAAATATACATTATGCTATTCAGGTTCAGTTCTTTTATTTTCAACTTCCTCTTTTACTATTCCAATAAACTCTTCCATTGATTTTGTACCGAGATCCCCTTTTCCCTGTCGCCTTACAGAAACTTTTTCTTCATTTACTTCCTTTTCTCCTATCACCAACATTAAAGGAACTTTAGCAATTTCAGTATCTCTTATCTTTTTTCCGATCTTCTCACTCCTTTCATCAATCTCTCCACGAATATCTGCATTTTTCAATTTATTTAAAACATTTTCTGCATACCCCATAAACTTATCACTGATCGGCAAAATTTTAACCTGCACCGGTGCAAGCCATAAAGGAAATTTTCCGGCGCAATGCTCAGTAAGCAGCGCAATAAATCTTTCCATGCTGCCAAAGGGAGCCCTGTGAATCATCACAGGCCTGTGCTTTGTATTATCTTCCCCGATATAAGTCAGATCGAACCTTTCGGGCAAATTATAATCAACCTGTATAGTACCGAGTTGCCATTTACGTCCTATCGCATCTCGAACCATAAAATCAAGTTTTGGTCCATAAAAGGCGGCTTCACCATATTCAATTACAGTTTGTAAATTCTTCTCATTGGCAGCTTCAGTTATAGATCGCTCCGCCAGTTCCCAATTCTCATCACTGCCAATGTATTTACTTTTGTCTTCCTTATCTCTTAAAGATATTTGTGCTGTGTAATCAGTTAAGTCAAGTGATTTGAAAACATATAACACAAGGTCAATAACTTTTTTAAATTCATCTTTTACCTGGGACGGCATACAAAATAAATGAGCATCATCCTGGGTAAATCCGCGAACCCTCGTGAGGCCATGTAGTTCGCCATGTTGTTCATAGCGATATACGGTGCCAAACTCGGCTAGCCTCAAGGGAAGATCTTTGTAACTGCGTGGCGACGCTTTATAAATCTCGCAATGATGCGGACAATTCATAGGCTTTAAAAAAAACTCTTCACCCTCCTGAGGGGTTTTTATTGGCTGAAAACTATCCTTGCCATATTTTTCGTAGTGGCCACTGGTAATGTATAAGTTTTTGTGCCCGATGTGTGGAGTAATAACAGGGAGATAGCCAGCTTCTGTTTGCGCCTTCTGTAAAAATTGTTGAAGTCTTTCTCTAAGCATTGCACCCTTGGGTAACCACAAAGGCAATCCCATACCAACTTTCTCAGAGAAAGTAAAAAGCTCTAATTCTTTCCCTAATTTTCTATGATCTCTTTTTTTCGCCTCCTCTAATAATACCAGGTACTCCTCTAATTCTTTTTGTGTAGGAAACGTTACACCATAAATACGGGTAAGCATTTTATTTTTTTCATCACCCTTCCAGTAGGCTCCGGCAATTGAAGTAAGCTTGATCCCTTTAATAAAACCCGTGGATGGAATATGCGGACCACGGCACAGATCAGTAAAATTGCCCTGTGTATAAAATGTAATATCGCCATCGTTTAATCCCTTCAATAAATCTAATTTATATTCATCCCCCTTTTCCTCAAAGTATTTAACGGCTTCGTCCTTTGATATCTCCTTTCTTATATAGGTGTTATTTTGTCTGGCAAGCCCGGCCATCTTCACCTCAAGTTTTTTAAGGTCTTCCTCCGTGATGACGTTTTCGCCAAGATCAATATCATAATAAAATCCATTTTCCAATGGCGGCCCAACCCAAAATTTTACTCCGGGAAACATTGAGTCAACTGCTTCCGCCATCAGGTGAGCTGAGGAATGCCAAAATGTTGATTTTGCTTTTACATCGTCCCAGGTTAAAAATTTAATTTGGGCATCTTTATTTATTGGTCTTGTAAAATCCCACACCTCCCCGTTTACTTCTGCTGCCAAAACTTTTATTGCTAAACCCCCGCTGATTTGTTTTGCAATATCAATAGCTGAAATACCTTGCTCATACTGTCTTACAGCTTTATCAGGAAAAGTAATATTTATCATACCTTATTTTAAAAACTACAATCAAAATAATAAAATCGCCCCTTATTTTTGGCGGGCAAATTTAACGAAGTATTAGGTAAAGAAAGAATGTAAAAAAAATGATTCCCTTTTTTTACTCATAATTTTGTTTACGAAAATTTTTAAACCAGCATGAAGTTATTTTATACCCTATTCTTTTTTTTACTCAATAACATACCGGTAAATGCTCAAAGGTTTGATGGACAATGGAAAGGTGGCTTTACTGATAACAGTTCCGGTTTTGTTGGGTTTGGTGGCGATAAGATTGATTACGTCCTCGAGCTTGAATGTCACGGTTCTAACATAACCGGTTATTCCTATACTTATTTTATGGGAGGAGCAAAACGCTATTACACTATCTGCAAATTAAAAGGCACGCTTTACAGAAGTACCAAAGAAATAGTGGTTACCGAATTTGAAAGAACCAAATACAATACTCCTCCTGATTTTAGAAATTGTTTTCAAACACATAGATTAAGGTACGTGAAAGATAGTAGCGATGTTGAAATTTTGGAAGGTTCGTGGATGCCAGCTCCCCATCAGTCTCCGGGTTGTGGCTTTGGCAAAACCACATTAACAAAACGATTGATGAAGAATTTACCTGTAATCAGTAATACCATGCCCTCTACTGCTAAGAAAAACACTCCTTATAAAGATCTAAACAAGGGCCATCAGTCCCCTCCTTTGGCTTTAAAGCAAAAAACAAGCGGAAAAGAGGAAAATAAAAAACCGCTTACTTCGGCAAAGCCAATACAAAAAAATGATGTTGCAAAAAATGACAAAGAAACAGAAGTAAAAAATACTATTCCAATTATAATCCCTGAAATAAAAATGGAAAACCGGGCAATTTCTCCTTTATCTAATTTTGAAAAAAGGACTAAGTCTGTTTTAAGAACGATAGAGATACAGGAAGATTCCTTTCGTGTTCAGTTGTATGATAATGGGGAAATTGATGGAGATTCTGTATCTGTATTTTATAATGGTTCGCTTTTGGTATCACATAAAGGCCTGTCTGATAAACCAATCACATTATCGTTAGCCTTAGATAAATCCAGCGGTATTAATGAACTTACAATGTATGCAGAAAACTTAGGTACAATACCTCCAAATACTGCGCTGCTAATAGTTACGGATGGAAACAACCGCTATGAAGTACGGATAACTTCAGATACCGAAAAGAATGGAACAATTGCTTTTGTCCACAAAAAGCGATGACACCAGTAATTATTTTTGGCTAAAGTATCAAACTCCCGGAAGGCATTTTTAATAATCATCGGCTTCTTCCGAAAACATAATCTTTTCTGGTAGCATTGTCAATTATTGTCGCAACATTAACAGCTAATTTTGGGGCAAATTTTATTATAGCATGAGGTTTCACTTACTTCACCTTTGCCCTTGTATTTATTGTACCAGGTGGCTGAAAATACCAGCGGTAAAAAGAAATGCTTATGGTATTTCGGGAAAGGTTTTACATCACGTTAGGTTCTTGATATAATAAACCCTGCAACCATTGCAGCTGAGGGATTAAAAAATCCTAAAACAGAAATACTACCAATCATTAAATGGGTAGGAGAAAGAAACCAGCTATTCAATGTTCATTTACGAAATATAAAAGGCGGATTTGATTATTTTGAAGAGGTGTACCCGGATAATGGTGACCTTGATTTTTTTGAAATTTTAAAAGTACTAAGAGATGTGGACTACCCATACATGGTAATGCCTGATCATGTGCCGCGTCATGCCGACCCGGCAAGTACCAACCAGGCATTTGCTTTTGGTTACGGATATATTAAAGCAATGATACAAGTTGTGTCATCCATTTAACACATCATCTTAAGTGACCACCATTGGGGTGGAGTGCGTGCCTCAATGAATTTCGCAGCTATCTGTGAAAGTTTTAGAAAAGATTTTTCCATGCGTTCAGATAGTAATTTAGGAATTTCATAGCGGAGATGGTTCATGTCGGCGGAGCCTTATAGCTTATGCTGTGCTATACCAGTTGTTTGCGCATTGTAAAATCTCCAAAAGATTCATTTACATTCCTTTCATTTGCAAAGGAAGCAAACAATCCATCAAGTTCTTCCAGGATTTGCGGCTCTTCCAAATTTTCTTTGTAAATTTTGTTAAGTCTGAAACCCTCGTTATCTCCGCCAAGATGCAAATTATATTTCCCCATAGCTGTACCTACAAACCCTATTTCTGCTATGTAAGATCTTGCGCAACCATTGGGGCAGCCGGTCATCCTGATAATTATTTCTTCGTCACCAAGATCATATTTACCAAGCAGTAGCTCTATTTTCGTAAGAAGTGAAGGCATGTATCGTTGTGCCTCTGCAAGGGCAAGCGGACACGTGGGTAATGCAACACATGCCATTGAATTTTTACGGATTGCAGATGCATTATCAGTATGCTGAATAATTTTAAAGTCTTCTAATATTTTGTTGATGTCGTTTTTATCAACTTTATTAATATCACTGATGATGACATTTTGATTTGTGGTAAACCTAAATGTGGCCTTACCTGTTTTTGCAATTTCAAACATGGCAGATTTTAAGGCAACATGCTCGTCATCTGTTACCCGGCCATTTTCTACAAAAACTGTGTAATACCATAAGCCTTTCTCATTTTGTTGCCAGCCATAATAATCTCCACGTTTTGTAAAAGTAAATGGTCTTGCTTCTTCAAACTTAAAACCTGTGCGATCTTCAACCTTCGTTTTAAAATTTTCTACTCCTAAATTATCAACAGTATATTTAAGCCGTGCAAGTTTACGATCGCTTCTGTTTCCATAATCCCGTTGAACAGTAAGTATCTCATAAATTGCCTTCAATGTTTTTTCTTCAGTATCTGTAAAACCAATTACAGTGGCCAGCCTTGCATATGTTTCAGTATTACCATGAGTAGTTGATAAACCACCGCCAATTGCAATATTAAATCCAAGCAATTTATTGTCTTCAATAATAGCAATTAAGCCAATATCATTTCCAAATACATCTACATCATTATTGGGGGGAATGGCAAGAGCAATTTTAAATTTTCGCGGCATATATCTATCCTGGTACAAAGGATCTTCTTCATCTTTTTTATCAAAAACCTTTTCTTCGTCAAGCCATATCTCGTAATAAGCTTTTGTTTTAGGCATCAGCAGTCTGCTTATCTTATCTGCGTAAGCAAATACCTCATCATGAATTGGTGATTGTTTCGGATTAGCGCTGCATAATACATTACGATTGATATCTCCGCACGTTGCTATTGAGTCTAACTTTGCCCTGTTAAAGGATCGGATTGTTGGCTTTATTTTAGATTTAAAAATGCCATGCAATTGTATTGTCTGTCGTGTGGTGATCTTTATTACGCCTGTTGAATTTTCCCCGGCAATTTCATGCATGGCAATCCATTGCTCTGATGTTAAAAAACCGCCGGGTAAACGAAGACGGATCATGAAAGAAAACAAGCGGTCTAATTTTTTTTCTGCTCTTTCTTCACGACGGTCACGGTCATCCTGCTGGTACATTCCATGAAATTTAATCAGCGCCTGGTCGTCTTCACGAATGGCGCCTGTAATTTCATCTTTCAAACTTTCCACAATAGTTCCCCGTAAACCATCGCTTTCTATTTTAATCTTTTCTATTGAAGAGGGAGGCCCCACGCTCGCCAAAGGAGGAGTAACCGCAACTTTTTTATTTATTGATTCTTCTATCATTTTTAATTTTTTTTTGGCCTTAACCTAACCCTTTCCAAAGTAGGGGGAACGGAATCTATTTATTTTGCCACTGTTCCTAAAGGAAAAAAATATTTAGTTATTAATACTGCTTCCCATAATTCCCATGAATCCCAAAAATCCCATTCATCCCGGTTCAGGCAGCTTTAATACACATCCTTCACATACCTTCCATCTTCCTTCATATCATCAAGGTATTTTACTGCCTCTTCCTTTGAACGTTCACCGAACTTCTCAATTATTTCCAGTAAAGTATTCTCAACATCAACACTCATTGGGTCTTTGCTACCGCATACATATACATAGCTTTCTGCCTGTAGCCATTCAAAAAATTCAGCGCCGTGCTGCCACATTTTGTGCTGTACATAAACTTTCTCCTGTTGATCTCTCGAGAAAGCGAGGTTCACTTTTGTGAGCGAACCAGTCTCATACCAGTTCTGAATTTCAGTTTGGTAAAGAAAATCTGTATTGAAATGTTGTTCTCCGAAAAACAGCCAGCTCTTGCCGGAGGCCCCTGTCGCATCCCGTTCCGCAATGAAGGAACGGAAGGGCGCAATGCCGGTGCCGGGGCCGATCATAATTATATTTTTATCTTCTTCGGGTAAACGAAATTGATTGTTGGGGTGGACATAAAATTTCAGTTCATTACTTACATTCATGTCACACAAAAAATCAGAAGCCAAACCGAATTTAGTCTCATCATTTAATTTAAAAGAATTTTTAGCAACAGTTATATGCACTTCCCCGGAGTGAGCTTCCGGCGAAGATGCTATAGAATATAATCTTGGTGTGATCGGTTCTAAAATTCTAATAACCTCTAAAAATTGTTTGTCATCTTTTACAGGATAAATTTTTAAAAGATCCAACAGATCAATTCTTGTTGCAGGAATGTTTTGTTGTACCACAGATGCATAATGTTTTACAACTCGTTCCGGCAAGTAAATAATATTTATTTTTTTGTGCAGAAGTTGATAAATAGAAATTAACTCATCTTTATAATCAATATTTTCATCTGTCGAAACACCGGCTGCTTCAATTATTTTTTCTACGATCTTCTTATCATTTTCTGGAACTATCCCGATAGAATCACCTGGTTTATAATTTAAATCCTCTGCAGAAATTTCAATGTGAAAAGTTTCTTTATTACTGCCTTTATCATTTAAATTAATGTGAGATAAAATTTCACCCGTATAGATTTTTTTACCGGTTGATTTTTTTGGAATCACTTTTTGCGGAACGGCCACGGAACCTTCCTGGCCATTGCTCAATGCCTTAAATACTTCCGAAAACCATTCGTCTGCATCCTGTGCAAAATCTACGTCACACTTTTGTAAAGGCGCAATACGCTTGCCGCCCAGCTTATTAAGCTGCACATCAACATCTTCGCCTGTCTTACAAAACAAGGGATAGGAAGTATCGCCTAAAGCAAGTACACTATATTTTAATTTGTCAAGTTTAAATCCGTTCTGATGCACATGGTCGTAAAATTTTTTGGCCGCTGCAGGCGGTTCGCCATCGCCATGCGTACTTATAATGGTTAAAAAGTATTCTTCTTTGGAAAGATCATTCATCCTGTACTGATCAAGGCTTTGCACCTTAGCATGAATGCCGTGCTTTTTTGCTTTGGCTGCAAACTCAGTAGCAAGTCTTTTTGAATTACCTGTTTCTGTTCCGTAAGCAATTGTAATTTTATTAATCCCGCTTTTTACAACAGGTGCTTCCTCATTCGTTGATTGTTTAGAAACAATACCATTCAAATAACCATTCATCCAAATAAGCTCTTCGTTGGATGCGCCGTTTAACAGGTCAAGTAAAATTTTTCTTTTATGCTCTGGTAACATGTTTATTTGATTTTTCTGAATCCCCACTTATTGTTATTAACGGGCTTATGATAGGCTTAAAGAAATACTCGTTACTATTACTATTTTTCAACCAAGCAAACTGATTGTGAAATGCAACCACTTTGCCTATAATTACTATTGATGGCGAAAGAAATGTTTGCTCTTTAAATTTTCCTTCGTAGCTATAAAGATCAGTGATATGAACTTTTTGAAACGGCGTGGTTGCCTGTTCAATTATTGCCATTAATTTATCTGGCAAGATTTTATTATCAAGCAATTTGGCGACTACGGTATTTAGTGTTTCAGAAGACATGTAGAAAACAAGCGTATCATTTGTATTGGCAAGCTCTTTCCAATACTCATCATTTACTATGTCTGATTTATAGTAGGTAAGAAAACGAACTGCTGTTGAATGATCTCTTGCCGTCAAGGGAATGCCGGCATAAGCTGCGGCACCCAATGCGGCAGTAACTCCGGGAATAATTTCATAAGAAATATTATTTGCCACTAAAACTTCAAGCTCATCAAGAATATTAGAGAAAACAGAAACATCCCCGCCTTTTAATCTTACCACGAATTTGCCAGATAAAGCGTGATATACAATTAGCTCGTTTATAGTTTTCTGGGGAGTTGATACGCCACGGCGACATTGCTTTCCAACATGAATTATCTCAGCATCAGGCCTTACATATCTATTTAGAATTTCTTCACTCACCAAACGATCGGTTAATACAACATCAGCCTGCTGCAGATATTCTGCAACCTTAACAGTAACAAGCCCGGGATCGCCAGGGCCTGCTCCTGCAATAATTACTTTGCCCTTTACGGAATTTTTTATGTTGTTAATTTGGTTCATTTAAAAGTAAAAATCTAAAGTAAAATAGCGCCAATTTACATCGTACATCAAACATCTCACATCTTACATTATATCACTGTATCATACAAGCGCCAACTGTAACACAACTTGTTTCATCTATTAAAATAGCCCCTCCATTTACCCTAAGTTTTTTATAAGAATCAAATGCCACCGGTGATGATGTTTTAATAGTTGCTTTTATAATATCGTTTAATTCTGCTTTTTCAGGTGAATAGTTTTTCTCTAAAGTATTTACGTCTAATTTATATTCTATATCTTTTACTATACTTCTTACTACGCGGCTGTTGATCTGTAAGAAATATTTGTTACCAGGTATCAAAGGTTTGTTTCCCATCCAGCACAGCAACACTTCAAATTCCTGTTCGATCATTGGCTGATTATTTTTTTGAACGATCATATCTCCACGGCTCACATCCAGGTCATCTTCTAAATGGAGTACAACACTTTGAGGAGCGAAGGCTTCTTCTATTTCTTTACCTCCGATCTCAATAGCCCTAATGGTACTTTCCAAACCTGAAGGCTGAACAACAATTTTATCACCCTTGCGATAAATGCCGCTGATTATTTTACCGGCATAGCCCCTGTAATCATGCAGCTCAGCGGCTTGCGGACGAATAACATACTGTACAGGAAATCTTGCGTCAGTTAAATTATTATCTGATTCCAGTGGAATATTTTCCAGGAGATCTAACAGCGAATTACCCTCATACCAGGTGAATTTTTCTGACTTGTCTACGATATTATCTCCGTTAAGCGCACTAATGGGAATGTAGATTACCTCCTTAAGTCCTAATGATTTTGCCACCTCTACATAATCAATTACAATATTATTATACACATCCTGAGAATATTCAACAAGATCCATTTTGTTTATGGCAACAATTATACGTGGAATATTTAGTAAAGAAGCAATAATTGAATGACGTCTTGTTTGCTCAACTACACCGTTTCTTGCATCAACAAGAATAATAGCCAGCTCCGAATTCGATGCACCTGTAACCATGTTTCTCGTGTATTGAATATGGCCCGGAGCATCAGCAATGATGAATTTTCTTTTAGGCGTTGAAAAATATTTATAAGCAACATCAATAGTAATACCCTGTTCTCTTTCGGCGCGAAGGCCATCCGTAAGCAGCGCCAGGTCTATCTCTCCGTCTTCTTTATTCCTACTTTGCTTTTCTATTGCCTCGAGTTGATCTATTAAAATAGATTTACTATCGTATAATAAACGACCTATTAACGTGCTCTTTCCGTCGTCTACGCTGCCTGCAGTTATAAATCTAAGTATGTCCATAAATCTTATCCGTAAAAGGCTTTTAAAAGTTATTTAACCTCACCCCAACCCCTCTCCAAAGGAGAGTGAAGCAGAGACCTCCCAAACTCCACTTTAAATGGATAGGGGCTAAAAATATCCGCTCTTCTTTCTGTCTTCCATTGCTGCCTCTGATACCCGGTCATCTATTCTTGTTTCGCCTCGTTCGCTTGTTTTAGTGGCAATTATTTCATTAATAATATCATCAAGCGCTGTTGCATTTGATTCAACGGCTGCAGTACAGGTCATATCTCCTACAGTTCTGTAACGAACTTTCTTTTTTACAACCACATCAGTCGGATCAAGTTGCATATATTCAGACACTGCCACCAATTGACCTTCATATTCCAGCACTTCTCTTTCATGAGAAAAATATATTGAAGGCAATTCAATTTTTTCACTGCGAATATAGTTCCATACATCAAGCTCTGTCCAGTTGCTTATTGGAAATGCACGAACATTCTCACCTTTATGAATTTTTCCGTTATAAGTATTCCATAGTTCCGGCCTTTGCAGTTTTGGATTCCATTGGCCAAACTCGTCTCTAACAGAAAATATTCTTTCCTTAGCCCTTGCTTTTTCTTCATCTCTTCTTGCACCGCCAATTAGGGCGTCAAATTTAAATTCGTCTATTATATCCAGCAGCGTATAAGTTTGCAACGCATTGCGGCTTGCAAATTTTCCCTTTTGTTCTGTAAGATTTTTCTCTTTTATGGTGTCTTCAACTTTGCGGACAATAAGTTTTTCTCCAATTTGATCTACCAGTTCATCTCTGAAATCCAATGCCTCAGGGAAATTGTGTCCTGTATCAATATGTACCAGTGGAAACGGAAACTTGCCCGGGCGAAAAGCTTTTAGTGCAAGATGAACAAGGGTAATAGAATCTTTGCCTCCCGAAAACAACAATGCAGGGCGCTCAAACTGCCCGGCCACTTCACGCATAATATGAATAGCTTCAGACTCCAACTCTCCAAGATAATTTAAACGATATTTACTCATCTTTTTTCTATTATTATTAATCTACCACATTTACATGCAAACCACATTCTTTTTTAACACTGTCTTCCCACCACCACCGGCCGGCCCTGAAATCTTCTCCCGGCCTTACTGCCCTTGTACATGGTGCGCACCCGATACTTACAAAACCTTTGTCATGCAACGGGTTGTAAGGCACACTATTTTCATTTATGTATTGCTTAACTTCTTCAAATGTCCAATGCAATAAAGGATGGTATTTAATTACCTGGTGTCCCTCATCCCATTCTAACTGCGGCATATCATTACGATCTAAAGAATGTTCAGCACGTAAACCTGTTATCCATACCGCATTCTTTTTTAATGCTCTTTTTAAAGGTTCTACTTTACGTATGTAACAACAATCTTTACGATTCTGTACAGATTCGTAAAAAGAATTAGGACCCCTTTCTGCAATAAAATTTTCTATTAAAGGATGATCAGGATAGTATGCTTTGATATGAGTATTGTATTTTTCGTTGGTAGCGCTCCAAACTGAATACGTTTCGGGAAAGAGGCGGCCGGTATCTAACGTAAATATTTTTACGGGAAGGTTATTTTTAAAAATTATATCTGTGATCACCTGGTCTTCATAACTAAAACTGGTAGAGAAAGTGACCTGCTCCGGAAACCTGTCAGTTAACTTAAGAAGAAATTCCTCAATATTCACTTCCCCAGTCTGGGAAGTTAGTTGTGAAATGTAATCCTTTAAAGTAAGAATCATTGTTTTAGAAATTTGTATTAAGAGTTAATTAAAAAGAAAAGTTGTAAGATAGCGTAGATTACGAACAACAACGTTTACTCTGGTAACTGCAGTGCATACAATGCATTTGAAAATTTAATCGCATAAAGTCTATTAACTTAGTAGACAAAGATAATACAAAAAATCTAAAAAATAATTTTACAAAACTCACAATCCTAAAAGGGGAAAAAATTAGTAATGTAGCCCGGTAAATCAGGGCCGATAATGTTTCAACTGGCCGGGTCAAACATTATCTTTGCGGTTTTAAAGTATAAGGAGAAACCATATTAAGTTTTAAAATGGCAATACTTCATAACAGGATATCTCAGCGGGAATTAAAAGAAAGTTTGTACAAGGAGATTGAGCCGAGAACAACATTTTCTTTTTATCACTACACCATTATTGAAGATACTACGTCATTCAGAAATGAATTGTATCGGAGTTTCAATGATCTTAAAGTTTTTGGAAGAATTTATATAGCTCACGAAGGCATAAATGCCCAGCTAAGTGTGCCGGTTTCAAATTATGGTGCCGTGGAAGCCTATTTACGCACCATTGATTGTTTCAAAAACATAAGATTGAATATTGCGGTAGACAATGATGGTAAAAGCTTTTGGGTGTTAAAGATTAAGGTAAGAGATAAAATTGTAGCCGACGGAATTACGGATCCTGATTTTGACATGAGCAAAAAAGGAAAGTACCTAAACGCCGCAGAGTTCAATACACTCAGCAGTGAACCGGATACTATTGTTGTAGACATGAGAAACCATTATGAGTATGAAGTTGGTCATTTTGAAAATGCCATTGAGATACCTTCTGATACTTTTCGTGAGCAGTTACCTATGGCTGCAGATTTATTACAAAGTGAAAAAGATAAGAACATAATAATGTATTGTACCGGCGGCATTCGTTGCGAAAAAGCCAGCGCTTACATGCTAAGCAAAGGATTTAAAAATGTTTTTCATTTAGAAGGCGGTATAATTCATTATGCTAATTCTGTAAAACAAAATAATCTGGCCAATAAATTTAAAGGGAAGAATTTTGTTTTTGACGACAGACTGGGTGAAAAGATAGGAAGTGAAGTGATCAGCAAGTGCCATCAGTGTGGTTCCGTTTGTGATGAACATACTAACTGTGCCAACAACGGCTGCCACCTGTTATTTATTCAATGTAAAAACTGTGCAGATAAATACAGTGGTTGCTGCAGCGAAGAATGTAAGAACATTTATAACATGCCTGAAGGTGAACAAAAAACCATTCGTAAAGGAAAGATGAATGGTATAATGGTTTTTAATAAATCACGCCAAAGGATCAGGCCGGTGTTAAAAAATAATTAGACTCCTTCAGTTCTTTTTTGTACCTGCGTACAATTCGTACTCCAATAGGCGACAATCAATTTTACCGGTATAGAATTCAATTTTACGGGCTGCTTTTAACCCAATTTTTTTGGCAAGATTTAAATTGCCTGTGAAAATGTAACCAGTATATCCTTTGCATTTTTTCTTCATAAAATCACCAATTCTGGCATAGGTATCTTCCAGTTCTTTTTCATCGCCCATTCGTTCTCCATATTCAGGATTAAAATAAATTACACCGGGAATATTTTCATCAACCATAGTCTCTTCAAAATCACATACAGCAAAATCAATTAAATTTTCAACGCCGGCTGCTCCTGCATTTATTTTGGAAATATTTATAGCATCCTGGCTTATATCAGTGGCAATTATTTTCAATTGCGGCATCTCAATAATCTGATTGAATAATTTACTTTTTTCATTCTCATAAAAAGTTTCCTGAAAGCCAAGGATATGTTTAAAGCCATAATTAGTTCTGAACAATCCCGGTCTCCGTTTAGTTGCCAGCAATGCTGCCTCAATAGCGATGGTAGAAGAGCCGCACATTGGATTAATAAACGTTGACCTTTTGTTCCACTTAGTTGCCAGCAAAGTAGCTGCTGCCAAAGATTCCAGCATTGGCGCCTGCCCTGGAATTTTACGATAGCCATGTTTGGCCAGCGTTTCTCCGGAGGTATCAATAAAGATTTCCGCCAGTTCATCTTTCCAAAATAAATGAATTACCGTGTTTTGCAGATTGGGGCCGGAATCTGGTCTTACGCTGGTCTTATTTCTAAAGCGGTCAACAATGGCGTCCTTAACTTTTACGTTGGCAAATAAAGAATTATTTATTGTTGGATTATCAATGGTGCCTGTAACTGAAAAATATCCATCATTTGCTAAAATTGTTTCCCATTGTATCGATGAAACTATGTTATATAACTCATCAGGATTATGGCAGGTAAATGATTTTAATGAATATAATACCTGGCTTGCGCAACGGAGATTCAGATTCAGTTTTATGCAATCCTGCAAAGTTCCGTTCAATTCAATTCTTGTGGAAAATACACCTGATAATTTAAACCCAAGTTCAATAATTTCCTGTTGAAGAAAGAGCGACAGGCGTTTGCTGCAGGTAACAATAATACGGCTTGGTTTGTTGAATGACTGCATGGTGTTGGCAAACATAAGCAATATTAAAAACGAATCTGGCATGGAGTTTTCAAACAGCAAAAACGGCAACAACAAACGTCTTATCTTGTAAATAAATAAGCAGCTATGATTCCTTTAGGCGATGATGATTCTGACAGAATAAGAACTCCATTTGTAAATTATATTCTCATTGCAATTAATATTGCGGTATTTATCTTTTACCAGAAACTTGGTACTGATCTTAATTTCACCTACAGTTACTCTACAGTACCTGCGGAAATTTTAACCGGTCATGATATAGTTACACAAGCCACGTTGGTACAAGATCCGATAAGTGGCAAAGAGGTTTTGATACCTGGTTTGGGAGTAACGGCCTTGCCGGTTTGGTTAACGTTAATAACGTCAATGTTCATGCATGGCGGTATTGCTCACCTTGCCGGAAACATGCTTTATCTATGGATATTTGGAGATAACCTTGAAGACAGGCTCGGGCATGTGAGATATTTTTTCTTTTATCTTTTATGTGGAGTAATTGCTTCGTTAACTCATGTATTTACTGATTACCTTTTTGCAGAGAACCATTTGATACCAAGCCTTGGAGCTTCAGGGGCTATCTCCGGAATCATGGGGGGCTACCTGATGCTTTTTCCGCTTAGAAGAGTTACCGTTTTTTTTATAATCTTCTTTATAAGGGTGCCGGCGTTTGTAGTCTTAGGCTCCTGGATTCTTTTGCAGGTTGCAAATGGCACAGGCTATTTAGGAGGAAGCGAAGCCAGTGGTATTGCATATGCTGCACACATTGGTGGCTTTATAGCAGGATTGCTTTTAATAAAAAGATTTTTACCAAAGCCTTGCTCAGCATTTATAAAGAGATAGTTTTTGAAAAGATGAATCATAGGATTTAATGAATCACCTGGCAACTTCAATTTTCACCTTTTTATTTTTAATTTTTTCATTCTTGATTAAATGTAAAACGTTACCAACTTTCAGTTTTCTAACTGCAACGAACGAGAAAAAATCTTTTACATCTATTAAGCCGATATCATCTTTTTTTAATTGCCCTTTATTAGATAAGAAACCGACAATATCAACCTTATTTACTTTATCTTTTTTACCTGCAGCAATAAATAGTGTTGTCCACTTTGGTTTCTCTGGCAATTCCATGTTTCCAGGAAACTGTATTTGTTCCACAGCCTCTTTAATATAAGCTGGCAATTTTTCTTCAGCAGATAAAATCAAAATAGCTGTTCCGCTGGCATCCATTCTTGCTGTTCTTCCGTTCCTGTGAATAAATGCCTCTTCAGTATGCGGAAGATGATAATGCACAATGTACCTGATATTAGGAATATCAAGTCCACGTGAAGCCAGGTCGGTAGTAACTAAAACATTTACTGTTCCGTTTTTAAATTTACATAAAGCACTGTCACGTTCCTGCTGCTCCAAAGCGCCGTGATAAAATTCGTTACTAATTCCTTTTTTGGTAAGGAATGTACTGGTGCGTTCTACCGCTTCCCGGTGATTGCAAAATACAATTGTTGACCTGTTGCCGATGAGACAAATGAGTTTAAAAAGAGTTTCTGTTTTGTCCTTTTCATCAGCAGCAACTGTTTTAATGGTAAGCTTATTTATAAGATTATCCACAGATAAATAATTAAGCTTTACCGGATCTTTTAAACCAACAAAGCCCGGGATATCTACCGTTTCTGTGGCTGAGGTCAATATTCTTTTTTGCAAAAATTTTAATGAGCCAATAATAAAAGACAGTTCTTCAGAAAAGCCCAACTCCAAAGATTTGTCAAATTCATCCAACACTAAAGTTTGAATAGAATCTAAAGTAATGTTGCCTCTGCGGATATGGTCTGCTAATCTGCCGGGTGTGCCGATAAG
This sequence comes from Ginsengibacter sp., assembly GCA_039919615.1. Lineage (GTDB taxonomy): Bacteria > Bacteroidota > Bacteroidia > Chitinophagales > Chitinophagaceae > Ginsengibacter. Next base: position 16,976 of record JBDSFG010000257.1, read on the forward strand.
TATTGCAGGGGGTTGTGCTAAATTGTTCTCTTCAGTTTCTCTTAAATGCCCGCCATAGCAACAGGTTACTTTAAATGCAGTACCCATTGATTTAAAAACCTGTTCTATCTGCAAAGCCAATTCTCTGGAAGGAACGATTATAAGGGCGTGTGTTATATTATTATTATCCAGGCTTTTTAAAAGCGGCAATAAATAAGCAAGTGTTTTTCCTGAACCTGTGGCGGAGAGCAGAATCGTATTGTTGTGGCTTTCGATTGCTTCAATTGAAGCAAGTTGCATTTTGTTTAATGTTTCAATTTTTAAGTTGGAAAGTATTTTTTCAACTGTGTAATTCATCTTTTGCATTCGGGTAAAAATAGTAAAGTTTAAACAGAGAGGTGAGGTGTCAGGTGTCAGGTGTGAGGTACAGGTGTGAGGTATCAGGTGTGAGGTATCAGGTGACTCGTCCTGAAAAAAGTTGAC
>JBDSFG010000293.1:0-13064 GCA_039919615.1 Ginsengibacter sp.
CCACAGCTCCCAACCAGCTTTGGGTAAGCGATATTACCTACATCTGTTTGGAAAATGATTTTGCTTACTTGAGTTTGATAACCGATGCATATAGCAGAAAGATTGTTGGCTTCTGTTTATTAGAAACCCGACTGGCGCAGATATGCAGCTCTGGCTTTGTGCGGTTGCGTAGTACCCCTACGGCTAAGTACATATTGCTAAAGATAAATACCGGCGATAGTTTTGCAGATAAAATCTTTCATGCAAAAGAATCCGGAAGTAAGAATACAAATGCTTGCACATATTGCACAGTGGCAAGGCAGCGGACAAACACAAAAGGCATATTGCATTGAACACAGGATCCCTTATCATGTTTTTCATTATTGGTTTAAAGTTTACAGGGATCAGACTTCTGTTAATCAACAGCCGGCATCCACTTTTGTAAAATTGAAAGTAGCTGCGTCTTCTACCTATGCCGAACTGATCTTACCGGATGGCAAACGTTTATTATTCCATCAACCCGTAGCCAGTGAATATCTCAAAGTATTGATTGGATAGCTATGTTACACTTGTCCTCTTCCTGCAGCTATTACCTGTGTCGGCAGCCAACCGATATGCGGAGAGGTTTTGATAGCTTAAGCGGAATGGTTACTATGCAACTTCAAATGAGTGTATTGAGTGGTTCGGTATTTATTTTTATTAATAAGAAACGCAACCAGGTGAAGTTAATATTATGGGAAGGTGATGGTCTTGCGATGTATTACAAAAGACTGGAAAAAGGAACCTATGAGCTACCCGTTTACAGCGATGAAAATAGTAGTGTATCCATCAGCAGTCAGGAACTGCAACTCATCCTTCAGGGCATCTCACTGAAGAGCGTCCGTAAACGAAAAAGATATCAACATTCAGGCAAATCGTGTTGATAAGGTATCCTCTGAAGTACTTGCTACCACTGCATTTCACTATCTTTGTTTCTCCTTATGCAGCACGTCACAGAGGATCTCGATTACCAGTTATTATACACTCAACAGGTTAAAGAAAATCAACAGATTCGCTTTCAACTGGACACACTTCAGCAGCAATTAAGTCAGCTCAAAAAAATGATCTATGGCAGCAAACAGGAACGTTTTATTCCAGCCGGTAATAATCCTGCACAACTGAGCTTACCAATCGAGGCAGAAGCGGCAGCTGTTTGCAATATTATCGATACTCAGAAGATCAGCTATACCAGGCATACTACAACAATCACTGAAATAAAAAAAGATCATCCCGGACGTACTAAGCTGCCTGACCATTTAGAGCGCAGGATAATTGCTATTGAACCCGGTGAAGATGTGACTGGCTTTAAAAAGATAGGAGAAGAAATAACCGAAGAGTTAGAATATGAACCGGGCAACTTGTTTGTGAATCGCTATGTAAGAGCTAAATATGCCAGGCCCGGTAATGAAGGCATTGTAATAGCACCGATGATAGACAGGCCACTGCCAAAGGCAATTGCCGGCCCCGCACTTTTATCACAGATCGTCATTGATAAATATGTAGATCACTTACCGCTGTACCGCCAGATGGAGCGTTTTAAAAGACAAGGTGTTACTATCCCTTACAGTACCATCACCGATATGGTGAGTGGAACCTGTAAACTAATCACACCCCTCTTTGATGCGCTGGCAAAAATTATATTACAAAGCCATTACCTGCATGCAGATGAAACGCCTATAAAAGTTTTAGATAAAGACAAAAAGGGAGAAACACACCGGGGTTATTTTTGGGTGTACCACAATAGTATAGAGCGGCTGGTGTTATTTGACTATTGCCAGGGACGCGGAAGAGAAGGGCCGGTAGAAATGCTAAAAGATTTTACGGGTCATTTACAAACTGATGGGTATGCAGTGTATGATGTTTTTAAAGATAAGGAAGCTATAACGGTTATGCATTGCATGGCTCATGCCCGACGTATGTTTTTTGAAGCGCAAGCCAATGATCGTATGCGTGCCAGTTATGCCATGGAGCAAATCCAAAAGTTGTATACTTTAGAAAGTAAAGCCAAAGAGCTAAGGTTGAACGAAGTTGAAATATTACAGTTACGTATAAGAGAATCTATACCAATATTGCAATCACTGGGTAAGTGGATGAAAGAGCAATACCTGGAAACTCTGCCTAAAAGTATGATAGGAAAAGCACTAGGGTATAGTATAGAGCGATGGAATGAATTAATGGTTTATACAACTGATGGCAAACTAAACATCGATAACAATCCGGTGGAAAATAGTATCAGGCCTGTAGCCCTGGGGAGAAAAAACTATTTATTTGCCGGAAGCCACGAAGCTGCTCAGAGAAGCGCTATGCTCTATTCGTTTATGGGTACCTGTAAACTACATAAGATCAATCCTTCCGTATGGCTCACCGATGTTTTGAAACGGATCAACAATCATCCTATCAATAGGATTACAGAACTCCTCCCTCAGAACTGGAAACCAATTTAATAATCTTTTATTTTTGATTAGCCCCTGGTGTACTTAGTCGAAGGGATACGGTTTAAAAGCATACGGGTTGTGATTTGCTTTCAGATTTTTGATACTAACTTAGTTCTTTCACAACAAAACCCCTTTACAATGAACCTTAATTATAGTTGTGATTTGCTTTCAGATTTTTGATACTAACTTAGTTCTTTCACAACAGTTTCAGGACCTGATTGAGGAAGTGCAGAGTTGTGATTTGCTTTCAGATTTTTGATACTAACTTAGTTCTTTCACAACAGACCGTAACTCCATACGGGAGCTTGATTGTTGTGATTTGCTTTCAGATTTTTGATACTAACTTAGTTCTTTCACAACTGTTGCTATACTGTGTCTCAACCCATGCAGGTTGTGATTTGCTTTCAGATTTTTGATACTAACTTAGTTCTTTCACAACAGGACTGGCTCAAACCCAGTCCTGTTGTGCTTTTAAGCCTTGTTTTAAAGGGAGAAAAAAATGGCTTTTTTTTCTATTTTAATGAAGGCTTTTTCTCATTTTTTCACCAATAATCAAGTTTTACAGATCAAAAAAGTTCAAGTTGCTGAGCGGTTTCAGGTGAAGCTATTTGTTCTCTTCCTCTAAAGATTTCCATCATCCCAAATTGTTTATCTGTTACGCACATAATGCCTATGTGCCCCTTCGCAGGCAGAATTGTTTTTACTCTTTTTATATGCACATCACTGTTTTCCCTGCTGCTGCAGTGTCTTATGTACATGCTAAACTGGAACATCTGGAAACCATCGTCCAAAATTTTCTTACGGAATCTTGTATAGTTCTTCCTGTCGGCTTTTGTTTCAGTTGGCAGGTCAAAAAACACAAGTACCCACATGATACGATATGCATTTAGGCGTTCAAACATTACAGCCCTCCCGGCCTTTTAAAAGAGCGGGAGTAAGTTTATAATAGTTCAGGATATAAAATTTTTTTTGTACCTGTTTCAAAGCATCTCGCAAGTGAGGCAGTAGTTCGTTGCACGGCATTCATCAGGGGACTTTTTTGCCCTTCCAGCCTCACATCCATCGCCGGTATTTCAAGCAATTGCTTTTTCATAGCAGGTGTCATCTCCAAAAAATTACCATTCATGCGCACAATGTCGCAAACAACTTTGTCAACGAAGGGCCGGTAAGGCTCCATTATGTCATCAGCCAGGCAATAGGCATTGTATTGATTGCGATGATGAATTCCCAGCGTGGGCAGCAGGCCTGAGCTTACCAACCCTCTTGCAACTACTGCCCTAAGTATTGCATAGCCATAATTTAATAGGTTGTTGGGCGGCGGCCCATATCTTTCCCGTCTGAACTGTAGAAAATCCGGAAACAAATGTTTCCAGTAATATACAGCCGCTCTCGCCTCGCAATTATTGCTATCCCCGCTTTTTACTGACTGAGATAAAGTGAGCATGTATTTGGTTTCTACTCTTTCCTGTTTCAACAGGGCAGCCTGGTTATTGATTTTTATAGAAACTGTTTGCTGCCATAATTGTTTCTTTAAGGGGAGGGACGCTTCTACCTGGGCTTTAAATTTCTGGCTTTGTAATGTATGCCCGTCAAGTGTAAGCTGGAGGCCTACAGGATGATGCGTATTGTCGCAGGTGATGATAGCGGTATTATTTGCCAGCAGTTTTGCCAGCACGGCTTGCGTTATAGTTATTTGCTGGTGGTCGAGAATTACAATGCCGATGTCTTCTATAGGAGCAGTTTTGATTTCGCCGGTATCATATATTTCAACTACAAGCTGTTCATCTTTCGTTTTAAGATAAGCAGGGTTGCCGAAGTATAAGGTGCGTTTGATCATCTTTTATAAAGACTTCCACACCAGCCAGGTTTTTAAAACCTGGCAGGTGTATTTATAATTTTCAGGCTGATAAATAATTTTCAAGTTTTTCGTATTCATCATAAGACCTTATTTTTTCTTCGTGAGACTGAAAATAACTTTCCTGGTTCTCAAAAAGAGTGTTTATAAAATTTAAACGTTCAGGGTATAAAGTATGGTATGATGACCAATCCCAATCTTTTGGGTGAACCCTGAATCCATGCTTTACCGGGTTAAGATGTATATACAGGATGACATCAGCAAGATGTTTTCTATTTGTAATTGCTTTCTTCTTAAAATTTTTTAAGAACAGGGAGCCCCGCCGTTCGTACTTTTTATTGAATGCTTTTGAATAGCTGTTGAAGAAATTAGAGAATTGTTTACTTAGTAAATTAGAAGCGGCCACACCTTCCAGGTTTTTAAAACCTGGAAGGTGTGTTGTAAGCGCCTCCGCAGATTTTATTCTAACTAAAAGGTGAAAATGATTTGGCATCAAACAATAACAATAAGTGTCAGCTATTCCATTAATATGTTTATGATATTGCTGTAAAAAATACCGGTAATTCCCCATCTCTCTAAACAGGTCTTCATCGCCATTGGCGTGGTTAAAAATGTGGTAATAGGTGGAGGGAAGAAGGTGGTCCATATTGTATAATTCCAAATTGGTATTGTGTAAGTTGTTAAGGCTATTTCTCTTCCTGATAATATCGTTTCTTAAAAATTAGCCTTTTATCCATTTGGCATGAGCAAATGAAATATTGCTAAAGAACAAATTTTAAATGGATTCAATTTTTTCATTTAATAAAATTTAAAATAACCATTTAATTTCTCCATCAGTCTTTATTTCAAAGTGCATTCGTTCGATAATAAAATTAAAGCTTACAGGACTTAGCAAATAACGAGGTGCAAGATTATTTAAATCAACTTTTGAACTTCCAGTCCCCAAATCCTTATCAGGTCTTGCTTCCAAATGATGTTGAAATTGTATCCTTCCATCTATTGCACTAAAAAGTGCTTTTATTCGATAAAGCCTTTTTAATTGTTCCTGAATGTCTAGTGCTTTGACTTCTTGCATATCACCGGAATGAAAGATAACTTTTTGTCCTTCTTTTAAAACAGCATATAAGGGAAGTACTTTTCCTTTACCAGTTTTCTTTGAGGCGGGCAAAAAATCTTCTATCTTTTTTGTTTTATTATGTTTTCTAATTTCAGTAAGCTCGAAAATATTTAAGCATTCAAAACTTTTACTTTTACCATCCTGATATAAGCCATATAGGATATTGGCTGCATTACCTGCGTAATAATAATTTTTATGACTTTTATCTTCTAAATACTTTAAAGGCTTTGTTGAAATATTTGTTTGCTCTTTAATTCTTAAGGGTTCTTTAGCTCGCACAAATACTCTTATATGCCTTATAGGATTTACGTTTTTACCATTCTTATCAATTTTTATTGGGTTATTGTTTTTATCTAACATATAAATTCCTTCGGCAATTGCATCTTTCAAATCGCTGTCGCCAACTTGTTTTTCAATTGCTTTATAAATGTGAGGATCAACAACTGCTTCTTTAATTTCCTTTAAATTTTTAAATCCCGGGCTATTAGTAGTTTTCTTGAAAATAAATTCTTCCCGAACTACAAAGTATAATCCATCTTCAAAAATAAATTTTTCATTTTCATCTTTTACCGGCGTGCCATCCGCATCACGTAATACTTTTTTTATTGCACCATAAAAGGTATCCTGGTGAAGCTGACCTCTTATACTATCTCCCTTCGCCCATTTCTCTTTAGGATTTCCATTTTCATCTTTTAAAATCTCTCCGTCTTTATTTCTCAGCAACACTTTCTTACCTCTTACTCTTACTCTTTTTTGCCCTGGTGTTAAACTTTGATCTTTTTGAATATTATTAATTAAAATTTTGTTTTCTATTTCTTCAATGAAAACTTGTTTAAATCCATAGTAAGGTGGCTCGTGATATTGCTGATGTGTTCTCTCAAAATACTCATAGCTTTTCTTAAGTATTTCTTCTCTTTTTGCATCTATGGGAATTAGTGTAAGAACAGAAGCATCTTTAGCATGATGGCTATGCTTGCTACGATCTTTCTTTTCATCTTTAGGTTGTACATTATAAATCTTTCTGAACTCAGAAGTAGTACTTCCCTTTTGAACTCTTACTTTATTGAACGCTGTTCGCAAATAATGAAATGCGTATTTTGAAATGATTTGAGTGTCCACCAACTGACTATTTTTAAACCCACTTTTTACTTCTGTTAATTTAAATCGGTCAAGCTTATTTCGCCAATAATCCAATTCAAAACGCCATAGATGTCGTTGCTTTATTGCTTTGTCTTTATCTTCCTTTGCAGCAGCTTTTTTTGACTTCTTATTCCAATATTCAATATTGACTTTTATGTCTTCTATTTTTTGCTCCCATTTTTCTAATCGTGGTTTTATTGCGGTATATTTTTTCCCGTTTATCAACACGTCGTTATCATAGTTGGGTAGATGAATGGGAAGCTGATTATGCTTTACAGTACGGTTATAAACAAAATCACATACGGTAAGATTAGCTAATGAATTATCAAATGAAATACTTCTTGCAATGGTATGTTCAAAGTCTACAATATTTTCCGGTGAAAATAGCTCCGCAATGCCTATGATATATCCGGTATAAATGCATTGACATTCCTGTTGTTTCCAAAGGCGATATTTCTCAATCATTTCTGTAGCTGCTGCAACGGCTTTGTAAGTTTTAGATTTGATATTTGCCCATTCATGTTTTGAATATTCATTTTTTCCATCGTTCACATTTTCATCGTTGCTTTGCTCAAACCATAAGCGGAATTTATCTATATCATCATTGCTATCAGGATTTACCTTACTTGAAGGATATTCTTTCAGCAGTTCCACGATTGCATTTGCGAATTCTTTGTTTTCCTCCTGTCTTCTTCTTTGATAAGTTTCAATTGCCAAGCGCATGTTAGCGTCATTCAGATCACGGGCTACTTCAACTACAATTCCGGTTTCTTCATCAATGTGATCGGTAACTAATAAGTAATTAACGAGTTTGCGTAATTCATAGAGCGCACGCATTGCCATTGGATTTTTGAACGCTCCTGTTTTTGGACTTTCTAATAACTTAAAATTGCCTTTGTATTGCTCGTAATACTTTTCTTTAGCAGGTGGATAAATTTCAATTTGTGAGGGGTGATAAAGTTTACCTAATTGCTTCTCATGTAATTCAAAATTATCGCGAAGAAAACTTTTTAAAGTATCTAATAAGTGGGGAAGCCTTTTGAATTCTCTTTGTTTGTCGGAAAAGAATGATTGATATAAAAAGATTATTTCCGAGGTTATCTGATTTCTTTGGTTATCACTTTTTTCATTCCATGTCTTATTTCCATAGGCTTCTATAACTGTTTCCTCAACATCTTTTTTATCATCGCTTTTTAAAACATAATCAAAATCTCTTTCTGCAAACTTTAGAGTATTATCAAGTGATTTATATTTTGCAATAAGGCTGTTTGCAATAGTTAGCATTTTCTTTTCTTCTCTGTTTTGTTGAATAATATTACCTATGTTATCTGTAATATTTAATCCACTTTGTTTCCAAAGTTCTTCTCCCAAAACTTCTGGCATCTTAGCTAATAGAACTGCTTCGGTATAAATCATTCCTTGTTTTAAAAAAGGAAGAATGTTAGTAATAGCTTTAAGACTAAGCATGCTATAAGCAACCGGCATCATATACCAGAGTGCTACAAACTTTTCTATTTTATCTTTCAGGCCGAGTTTTATTTCAGCAAAATCCCTAACATCATCTTCATCATCAAAAGAAAATAATACATGCCAAATGTCTTCAATTGTATAGTTTATTCTGTGTTCTTGAATTGATCCGTCTTTCTTCTTAAGCTTTCTCACTTCACTTGTTTCCAACTTGAAATTTTCCCAATCGTTTCCAAAAATGTTCTGAAGTCTTGCTGAAACAGGACAAGCCGAGACATTGGTTTTGTCCTTATAGTTTAGTCCCCATTTATCGTGTCCATTAATTTTTTCAATAAGCTTTCTGATTTCATAAAAATCGAAATCAGGTACAGAAAGACGAAAATATTTTTCCTGATAAATTGCCTGCCTTAATTCAAAAGAAATTTTTTTCCAGTCATCTTGTTTATCGTCTTTTATTTTGTATTCAATTGTATTTAAGAAAGACCACGCTCTAAATTCTTCAAAAGCAGGATGACTTACAGGGCAACGATATTTTGCAGGTTCTAAAGTGCATTTACCGATAGTTCCTTTCTGTGACCTTAAAGGACGTTGCCAGAAAATTGCTGACCTGTTGATGTCCTTTTTAAATAGCTGTTGGAATGATAAGTCTTGAAAATCAAATATCTGTTTTACTTCATCTTGCAATTGTTTACGAATTACATGCTGGTGTAAATTTTTACGTATACGATTGCCTTCTTTTTCCTCCATAGCAAACGCTGCTCCGGCAGTCGTTGTGTTATGTTTGATACACAAACTTTCAATAAATTTTGCTCTTTTCTTCTCTGCACCAACTAAGTCCTGTTCTGTTTTAATATCCTCTTTATCCTGAACTTTTTTACTGCTTTTAAATCCCCTGTGCTGCGCAATATGATATAGTGCCCTACCAAGTTTATATCTGTTTGCCTTTTTTGAAAAATCTAATTTTTGAGTGATCAATTCTAATCGGAGTTGATAAGGGCTTGAATAATCACGCTTGCCGTATCCATTGAAATTTAATTTTATCCAATTATTGAAAGCTATGTCATCAATTGGGTATCTTCTTCCAACGCCTTTCTCATATTTTCTCCATTTGTTTAGGTCTTTAATAGATAAAGGACAATAATCATTGGTGATTAATATTTCCAGTGTTGCCCAAAGTTTGTATTTGTGCGCCTCATAACGCCGACGTAACGAGCGGTTTTTAGTTCTTTCAGCAGCAAACGAATATTCTACTCCTTTTTCTGAGCCTACGCCTTTATTAAAGGTTATTACACCAAATTTCTCAATTTGGTTTTCGTGAAGAAGAGTATTTCTAATTGCCCAGCCAATAGAATTTGTTCCCAAATCAAGACCTAAAATTTTGCTCATAAACTTTTATTTTAAAATGTTATATTTGAATATCAAAAATCTGTGAGACTTCTCACAATAAGGCTATAAGCCGAAGAAATTCTAAGCCCTGCGTATTCCGTGGGGCTATTTTTTTATCCACGGCTTTTTGTCACAATAAGGATTATTCCGTTGTGTAAACATTTAAAGCGGCGCAAGTCGCTTTTTTTATGTTTAACCTTACTGTATCACAATATAATTATTTCAAATAGTAATTTGTATTTCCGCGGTTAATAGGTAAACCCTTTTTTTAAAGACAGGGAAAGAATTAGAATATCTATTTTAAGTAAGTCGGAGCCCAGTCAGAAATCCGGCAATTAAGGTTCTATACTCTTGTTTTCTACAGTTCCATAACTTACCTCCGCATCAATGTATAAATCCAATTTGTCCAACTGCAAAATGGTTTTATTATTTTGGTCAGAAGCGGAATACATAGGTAAAAACTTTGCACCATGTATTATTTCTGAAAAGGTATATGAGGTTCGTGCCACCACATTATTGGAAAACATATCATCAAAAGCTTTCAGATAAACCAATATCTCTCCACGCATATTTGTAAAGTCTTCTTTTGTAAGCCCATACAAAGGACTCTTTTCATTTATGGGGTGAACTATGGTCCAGTTAAGCGTTAAAGCGTTTACGGTGCTAAACTCCAGTGGCAATTGAAAAAATTTATTTTCTTTCTTTCCATCATTTTCCACAGTAAGCCCTAATGAAACCTTTACTTCAGCATCAATCAATGTGGTGTTTTTAAACGGGGCAACTCTGAACATAATGGCGGTAATATTCCGGTAAGGGGAAAGCAATGCGTTTTTACTAAATTTTAAATATGCTCTTGGCCTGGCAAACCTTCCATATAGTAAACCCGTAACCAGGGCAAAACTTAACAGGCCTATTAAGGCCTCAAATGCAGCTATAGCGCTGGCGGTATGACCAATGGGGTTTATCCTGCCGTATCCTACTGTTGTAAATGTCTGGCAACTAAAAAAGAATGCTTCTAAAAATTTATCCAGCGAAGAGTTGTAAACAATACCGCTTAAGTGGTTAACGCCAAACAAAAAATATACTACTGCAAATAATAAATTGACCGCTATAAAAAAGATAAAGATCATAGAAAAAAATTGCCATGCACGGAGATTTAATAAAGTGTGATACAGGCTGATGCTTTCTAAAAAGTCAACGCCTTTTTTTTCAATATTAGGAATCCCATTTTTATTTACAAACCTTCCTCCATAATCAGAAGAGTTTACACCAAATCCGGTATTGATCTCTGCCTCAGCTCTAAAATTGAATTTTTTAAATAAGGCCATATGTTATTGAGCGTTTTTTTGAAAAATATAAATAAAGGCCAATTGATATAAAAATGCCGGTTGCAATTACTGCTGCTAATAATTTTACATTATCTGCAACTTTATACAAACTATAGTATAAACAAGCGTACAGTACCAGCGTAATCAAAAATGTCACGGTTAAAGCTTTTATAGGGATCAAAGATAAAATAGCTGTATGCAATACTTTTGCTGACTGCCACATATAATAAAACACCTGGCAATATGTTGCTGTTACTATTGCCAGGGCTATTCCCCCGGTACCGAAAAATGGATATAGCAAAATCATCAATATTATTGCTACTCCGATATCCAGTACAGAACCCGCCATTATCTTATTTCCCTGCTGATAATATTGAAGTATGCTTCCGTAATTATTTATTCTTATTGGTAAAATAAAAATGCTTATTAAAAAGATAGGGATAGACGCATCGTATTTGTTTTTAAAAATAACCGCAAACAACTCAGTTCTAAAAAATAAGAGGAATAAAAACAGTGGAAAAACAATTAGCGATAAAAGACGGAAACTTTCTGTAAATAAGTGTATCACTTTTGTTTTTGCAGAAAGGCTTTTTGAAATTTCAATGAGCATTACACTTCCGGCAACACTCACCAGCAAGCCAAACAGGGGAATTTCAAACGAGCCATTAAAGAACAGGGCAAATTCTGCAGGAGTAAGCAGGTAAACTAATAACAGCTTATCAATCCACCTGGAAAGCACACCCGTAATATCATTAAAACCAAGAAATACCCAATGTTTAAAATAACGATTATCATTCAGGGGCTCTTCTGCTATAGTTGTTTTTTGCCTGAAAAAGCACATCGCAATAAACCTGGCAACGCTCAATATTATTATACCTTCAATCAGCTTGTGTAAACTAAATCCATTTAATAAAATATAATAATGCCAGCCAAAAAATAAAAGAGAATAAATGAAACTAATTAAAAAAACAATTCTCTCCTTATGAAATTTTATAAGAATTGTTTCTAAAACTATGCTGATACTCTGTATAAGCACAAAGAGAATTAATAACGATTTTACCGCTGTAGAAAAGTTTTTTCCATACAAAAGAAATATTGTCATCGCGGCTATCCACAATACTGAGTAGGCGCATATAATTTTTAATAAATGCCTTTTTATAAAAGCAGCGAGCGAAGATAAGTTTGAAGAGAGTAACAGTGATGTAACACCAAAGCCGGTAATTACATTGAGCAAATTTGCGTACATCCATACTGATTGAAACGTGCCATAATCATGGTAGCTGAGCCTGCGGGAATAGAGAATGGTAATAAGAAAGAGCATGAGAACCGGTACGGCTTTTCCAAAAAAAAGATAAACTGATTTTTGAACAGGGATGCCGTTATAATTTGGTTGCGCTGAATTGCTCACAAATGTTTTTATCTAATTTTTTGATAATTACAGCAGGGTTTCCTGCAATCACGCAATATCCACCGGTAAAACTTTTTGTTACTACAGAACCTGCGCCTACGACAGTAAAATCTCCCAGTTCTACCGACGGTAATATTATTACATTCATCCCAATCCAGCAGAATTTTCCTATTAAGATAGAAGATGCCATAATGTGCTGCAGGTTATTTACAGGATCATGGTTAGCGGAAATAATTCCAACATTGGGGCCTATATTAGTATAGTCGCCTATTGTTATACCGTTGGATGCTTCTATATAATTTCCGGGAGAATCGCCTGGGAAAACATTTTTACCTCTTGTAATATTTTGCGGGTGAAGTACTGTGCTTGTATGATGTACTGCCCATTTTACATTTTTGTTTTGCCTCATTATGTATTTAGAAAAAACATGGGCTATATAAAAATTTAATCCAACATCATTTCTAAGTTTGAACATTTTTTGGATAAGGCGTTTAGCCATGCGCTAATATTTTAAAATTAGAGGAATCTTTCTCCCAATTACTGCTGTATTTTTTTTCGTAAAAAAAGCAAAAATCAAAACTAACATTTCTATAAAAAACACATCAGCAAAAATATAAGTACCCAGGTGTATAATCATCGGGAACACCATTAAAAGCCGGTCATATTTTTTGGTAAAAAAACCTATAACCATTAAGCCTTCCAATAGAAATATAAACGTATTACCCGTGTTAAGCAATAACGGGTGGGCTAAAAAAAAATTAAAGATTGAGGACATGTAAGAGTCAGGATTGTGGTATATATATTCTGCTAAATTTATTTTTGCAGACCCTACTCCCTGGTTCCAGTAAAAAAAAGAATTGTTTATCCCTATCTTCCAGATGAATGACATCACATAAATGTAACAAATATA
>JBDSFG010000303.1:0-13600 GCA_039919615.1 Ginsengibacter sp.
TTTAAAAATTTTTCTATATTAAGCGGGCCTAACCAGCAAAGCAGCATGAGTAATATAAATGGCGCCATCTCACAATCTGTTGCTATAGGGTTTATTCTTAAACCAAATAACACCGGAAGCTTTACACTGCCCCCTGCTACCGCAAAAGTTAATGGCAAAACGTTACTTTCCAATAGCTTGTCAGTACAGGTAACTAATAATTCATCAGGCTCTTCATCAGCAGGTGCATCCGTTTCTCCATTCGCCAATATTTTATCAGATGTACCTCCTGCAACTTCTTTGCGCCAGTTTGATGATTATATTTTGCATAAAGGCGACAATTTAAGTGAGAAGATAAAAAAGAATCTTTTTGTTAAGCTTGATGTAACCAAAACAAGTTGCTATGTTGGCGAGCCTATAGTTGCTACTTATAAATTATATACAAGATTAAAATCAGAATCTAATCTTATTAAAAGCCCTTCCTTTAATGGATTTTCAGTAAGTGAGATGGATATTCCGGACGGTTATTCCCTGAGAACTGAAAAATATAATGGACGAGAATATAGTGTGTATATACTTAGAAAAGTACAGCTTTATCCCTTGCAGGCAGGCAACATAGAATTAGAGCCGGTAGAAGTGGAAAACCATATCACCTTTATAAAAGCGGAGTATGCCAATACAAAAAAGGGTGACGTTTTTTATGATATGCTACGGGATTTTGCTGATGCCACAACTCCTGCAGAGGGAATAGAACAGCAAAAAATAACGTTGCAAACCAAACCGCTCAGCATAATTGTAAAACCCTTACCGGAACTAAATAAACCTAAAGATTTTAAAGGTGCTGAAGGTGCTTTTAATATTCATGCAGCTATGGAAAAAAATAGCCTGACCACAGATGAAGCGGGAAATCTTAGTGTGTCAATTTCCGGAAGTGGAAATATGCCAATGGTTAATGTACCCAATATTTTATGGCCGGATGGAATAGAGGCTTTTGAGCCTAAATCAACTGAAAATATTGATAAAACATCTGTTCCTTTAAAGGGAGTGAAAACATTCAATTATCCATTCACAGTATCTAAACCCGGCAGCTACACACTTCCGGCAGTAACCTTTTCTTACTTTAATATCATAACAGGTACCTATAAAACGATTTCCACAACACCTTTTACTATTGAGGTAAAAAAAGGGACTGGTATCAGGGCCGCAGATACAGGTCAGTTGAAAAGCGCCACCAATAATAACGCTGAACCTTTAAATACTACCTTTTTAAATTGGCGCTGGATGTTATTAATTGCTGCCTTTTTTGTTGCCGGCTTAGTAATATGGTTTACGGGCAAGCCCGGAAAAAAAAGTTCTTCCCTGGTGCCAGTACCAAATAAAAATGGCGTTGAAAAAAAGGTAGAACAAGAAAAAAAGGATGATACACAAATACCCATACACCCATTGTACGAGGCGGAAGTAATGATTGCTGAAAACAATACCAGTAATTTCTATTATACCATTAATAATAGTTTAAGAAAATATTTATCTGATAAATTAAATTTTGCAAGGGAGGAACTAAATAAGAAAAAAATAAATGAGCTCTTAGATAAACACAATGTTAGTGTAGGAACATCAGTAATGCTCTCGTCGCTTCTGGAGAATATAGAAGTAAATTTATATGCCCCTTTTTCATCAGCCAACCAGATGCAGGAAGTGTATGAGAAAGCCTGTGAAGTGGTTTCGTTGCTTGATAAACAGATAATTAATCCTCAGTAAACTTATACCCGATGCCTCTTACTGATTGAAAGTATTTTGGATCACGGCTATCCTCTTCAAAGTATTTACGAAAGTTCAAAATAAAATTATCTATCGTTCTTGTAGTAGGATAAACGTTGTAGCCCCAAACCGCCTGCAAAATTTTTTCACGGGGCACTACTTCATTTTTATTTTCTATCAGAAGTTTTAGCAGCATTGTTTCTTTTTTGGTAAGAGGTATCAAAACGCCTTCTCTATTGGTAGATTGTAGTGCCTTAAAGTTTATGGTGTTTTGTCCAAAAGTATATACCTCAGCAACAGGTTGTTTTTGCGATATGCGGTTACTCTTATGAATCAATTTATCAACTCTGAGCAAAAGCTCTTCCAAATTAAATGGCTTGGTAAGATAATCATCTGCACCTTTTTTTAATCCCAATACTCTGTCGGCACTGCTGTTTTTAGCACTGAGAATTAATATAGGTATTTCATTCCCCTGCAAGCGAATGTTTTCACAAACACTTATCCCATCAAGCTCAGGGAGCATCACATCTAAAATTATAAGATCAAAATATTCATTTTGCACAGCGCTCAACGCCTCAGCTCCATCGTTTGCGCCGGTTACTTCATATCCTTCCAGTTCAAGATTTAATCTTAATGCCTCCTGTAAATTTTCTTCGTCTTCTACTAATAATATGGAGTATTTTTTTTTGCTCATATCTTAATACCAGGCCTGGCTTTTAATTTATCAGGCTCTTTCTTAAACTAACTACAAAATTACTGCCCTGCGGTTGATTGTTTTTAACAATAATATTACCGTCATGTTGCTGCACAATTTTCCTGGTAAGAAACAAACCCAATCCCGTTCCCTTTGCTCCTTTGGTATGAAGGTTGCCAACGCGATAAAATTTATTAAAAACTTTTTGCTTCTCTTCATCTGCAATTCCCTTACCATTGTCTTTTACGGAAAGAACAATTTTATTATGCTCATTTTTTAATTCTACCAAAACTTTACTTTCCTTGGGAGAATACTTAATAGCATTGTCCAAAAGATTATTGATGGCAATTTGAAATAATATCCTATCGCCGGTAAAATAAATTTCCGGTTGAATAGCTGTATTAATAATTCTTTGTGGAAACCGGATGATAAACTCATTTACACAATCCCATGCCAGGGTGCTTAAATCAATATTTTCATTAGTTACCTGGTAACCTCCTGCTTCAAGCTGGCTGGACAACAACAAGTTATTACAAAGATCATTGAGCCTGTTAGCTTCCTGTAAAGTATTAACAATAAGTCTTTGCTGCTGTTCTTCAGCAAGCTTATGTTTTTGAAGGGTTTCAAGATTTAATTTAGTAACGGCAATAGGCGTTTTAAGCTCATGGGTTATGGCCATCATAAAATTTTGCTGTTGCTGGGAATGTTTTAATTCTCTTCGCACTACACGAAACACAAAAAATGCGCCTGTAATAATCAATAAAAAAAAGGTTATTCCCTCGCTAAGATACTGAATTGTTTTGCGCTCCTTTTCCCTGTAAATATTGTTTAGTTCACTCTTGCTAAGAGGTTTAATTTTTTGAAGCTTGTATTTATAGGAAGCCATGTTTTTATTTTGCTGGTTCAAAAGAATGAACCAGTAAACCAGTGCGGCTAAAATATATGCCAGCAGTATCCAGTACACTATAAATATAATCCGGATACGCTTTCGTTTAAAAATTGCTGTCATTGATGCACAAACTTATACTGTTAAAATGTGTTCGTTTTGTCCGGGCTCTCCGGGACAAAGATGGGAACTGATAATCTTGTAAGCAAAATTACAGTTGAACTTTCTCTACTCGTATGCCCGCATTTAAAATATATTTAAGAGGATTTTCTCTCATAACCTGGCTTATTGTAAAAGTATACTTACCTGCCCTTTTAAAAGGCACGGGGCCACGTGTTATGTTTTTTCTTACCTCAAAAATATCATCCATGCCATTACCTTCCCACCCTTTTGCATCAGTGCCTAAAGTGACATCAATATTTTGGTATCGCATAGAATCTCCGGGCGCCTTTGAGCCTATCCTGAGCCATATATTATTGTATTGATAAGTGTCTGTATGGCGTAAAACAATGAAGAGATTATAAGCAGCTAAAGTATCTGTAATATCAAAGGAAAAAGAGGGCTGGTTATTATAGTACCACGATTGTGCCGGTAAGGCAACTGTTTTCTCAAACACATCAAGCTGAGCACACGATGCAAAACTCATACAAGCAATAATTATGAATATTGTTTTTCCCACTTGAAATTTAAAGCAAAAATAAATTGTTTTTAAAAAGATGTGCCCCATTAATAATAAGTAACTATGCCTGATGATCAGAGAACATTAAAAATCTGTTCCTTTAATTTTTCAAGTTCATCTTTCATATATACAACACATTTCTGAATGGCAGCATCATAGGCTTTTGAGCCCGTGGTATTTATTTCACGGCCAATTTCCTGCAGAACAAATGATAGCTTTTTACCTTTCGCTTCGTCTTTCTCGTTAAGAATTGATTTAAAATATTCGCAGTGATTTTTCAATCTTACCTGTTCTTCAGTAATGTCAATTTTTTCAATATAATATATCAGTTCCTGCTCAAGGCGGTTAACATCATAGTTCTCTTTACCCACATTTTCTTCAAGCAGCTTTACCAATTCCTCTTTCATACGCGTTTTACGCTGTGGTTCAAGTTTCAAAATCTCTTCTTCCTGTTCGCCAATATTTTTAACCCGCAGCAACAATTCAGTCTCGATAGATTTACCCTCTGCACACCTGTGATTATTTAGCTCCTGCAAAGCCAGTTTCAATACTTTTTTTAATTGATCCCAATCATCTTCGTTCAGTATTTCATTAGACGGACTAACAACTTCAGGCAGCCTCAGCAAAGCGCTGAGTACAGAATTGGTGTCGATGTTTAGTTCTGCCGCCAATGTTTCAATCTGGTTATAGTAAGCTTTAATCAGATCTGTATTAATAACCACCGGCTTGCTGGAACCATTTTGTTTAATCGTGATAAAGCAATCTACGTTTCCCCGTATCAAACTTTCCTGCAACAGGTTCCTCACATCAAACTCGTATGATTTCAACAACGGGGGAATTTTCAAATTCATTTCCAGTTGCTTTCCATTCAATGATTTTATCTCCACCAGGAAGGTTTTATCATTAACTGTTTTTTCGGCTCTTCCAAAACCTGTCATTGATTTTAACATTGGAATATTTATTTTATTTGGCAAGATATACAATTCCCACTGAGTTGAATTTCTCATTTGAGCGCAGCAATAAATTCTTTTAATTGGCCAAAATTTATTTTTAAAAACACTGTGCAGGAATTATGAACATGCCATAATAAAAATAATAAAGCCCGACTTTTTATGGCCGGGCCTTGTTATATGGATGGGTTAGTAAGTATAGGGAAAAAAATTCCCTACACAATAATAAAAATAATTTCTTCTACCATGAAAATTTTTGACAACTATTTTATCAACATTTTAATTTTTGTTGTGGATAAGAGAGAACATTTTTTTAATACAAAATCAATTTACATGGTTATTAAAAAATTAAACATCAGTAAAACATTTGATTTATAAAAAGTCAGACCCGGCGTATCACCTGTGTTTACAGGGATTACAGCCTGCCGGATAATTTTTTAAAATAATTTTCGATGAATTCATTTTGTATTCAAGCCCTGCCCTTCTCCGTTTTGTTGAACCTGTCAAAGTAATTTTTGTATTAAGGCGATGTTTAAAAATATTCGAGCGTTGTTCTAATAAATTTTAAAGTTGTTAGTCTCCGTCTTTTTTCATCTCATAAAAATTGTTCACTTAGTTTATCTTTAATGATAAAAAAAACATAATGCAATTCTCTTCGCCTGTTGCTCTTAAATGGATAGCCTCTTTTATAAATGCTGAAATTGTTGGAGATGAAAATAAAGAAGCTACTGGCATTAGTGAGATACACAATGTTCGGCCTGGGGATATTGTTTATGTTGATCATCCAAAGTATTATGCAAAATCTGTTAGCAGTGCAGCCTCTTTTATCATCATAAATAAAAAAACAGAGGTTCCTCCGCAAAAGGCTTTGCTGGTTACGGAAGAGCCTTTTGAAGCATATCTAAAACTGGTTAATTATTTCCGGCCTTTTGTTCCCTCTTTAAAGATAATAAGCGATACCGCTGTGATTGATCATGGAACTGTTTTGATGCCAAATGTTTTTTTAGGTAACAATGTACATATCGGGAAGGATTGTATTATTCATCCGAATGTTACTATTTATGATGATTGCATTATTGGTAATAACACAGAAATACATTCAGGGACTGTTATTGGCAGTGATGCATTTTATTTCAACACGAGGAAAAACAGGGAAGTGTGGTTTAAAAAAATGCAAAGTTGCGGCAGGGTTATTATTGAAGATAATGTAGAGATTGGGGCAGGCTGCACCATAGATCGCGGAGTTAGTGCAGATACTAAAATTGGGGCAGGCTCAAAACTGGATAACATGATACATATTGGACATGATGTTGTGATTGGTAAAAACTGCTTAATTGCAGCCCAGGTTGGTATTGCCGGCTGCACAGTTATTGGCAGCGGCGTAGAAATTTGGGGACAGGCCGGCATAAATAAAACATTAACTATTGGCGACAATGCTGTGATACTTGCCCAAAGCGGGTTAGGGGAAAATGTTGATGCCGGTAAAATTTATTTTGGAACTCCTGCTGCACCTGCTTTGCAAAAACAAAAAGAATTGATCTGGATTAAACGTATTCCTGAAATCTGGCAAAAATTGATGCAGTTGCCTTTGCCCCCATCCCCTAAAGGGAAATAAAAGGGGCAGCTCTTTTTAATTTTAAACAATAAACACATGGCTATCAACTCCCCTTTAGGGGATGGGGGGAAAACTTTACTTCCCTTTAGAGGATAAAAGACGAAAACCTTACTCCCCTTTAGCGGATGGGGTTTCATCAGGCTCAGGATCATAATCGTATGGCAACATATCTCCCACTTTTTTAAAGCCCCAGTAATCATTTGTAATAATATCTTTTTGGTCGTAGTAATAACCATTTTCTTCTATAATGATTGATTCACCCGGGGTGATATTTAATGTTGAAACCTGGAAGTTTTTGTTTGCCTTTGGATCCAGATCAATATATGCCTGTTCAGGTTTTTCGTTGTTAAAGATTATTGCTATCTCAGGTTGGTTAGGCTTAAATTCAACAGTACTGGTACTATCATCTTTTAAATAATTTAATGCGCTATAAATGTTTTTAAGAGGGATAGGAGTTTCCCTCCCGTTTTTGGTTATGATAAACTGCACTTCAAAACCTTCTTCATCTATTGTTTTATCGTAAAGGCTTCTCATAAAATGTAATTGCGAGCCCAGGTATGCCTGCATGCGGTTTTGTTTCCACCCTGCCTGTTGTTCAGTTGTTCCCTGTAACTCTTCAAATAATGGATAGCCCGTAAACTGGCTTGTATTATTGGCATATTCGTAAGTGAAAGAATCTATTGCAAATGTTATCTTATAACCTAAGGCATTATTCATAACAACTAAAGGTTCATTAGTAATAACTTTTAAACGATTTCTTTTTCTGCTGAAGAAAAATCTCAGTACTTCCGGGTTTTTAATAACACATTGGCGGCTCGTTTGTGTTTTGCCAATAAAATTTTCCGTAAAGAATGAGCCATATTTTTGCCAGCCATCCTTTACTTCGCTGGTGGCTACAATAGACACTTCTTCCATTGATTTCTCTTTTGGCTTTACTTCAATTATCATGTTTTTATTATCAACAGAGGATGTAGTTATGCGAATGCTTTCAGTTTCATAGCCGGTAAAAGTTACTGTAAGCTCATACCCGCCATTTGGCAACTTTAGTTTAAAATTTCCTTCTGCATCGGTGGCAACACCAAATGTTGTGTTTTGCGCAAATACAGATGCGCCGGCTAATGGCAATGTGGAATTTTTATCAATTACCTTTCCTGTTACAGTGTAAAATTCCGATTGTGCAAAAGTATAAGAGGAAAAAAAAATAAGCGATAATAGAAATACTGTGAGTTTCATAATGAATAATTTCTATGATTTTAAGAAGCTATAAGATATTGGATAATCGGAGTAAAGTTGCACAAGTATCGTTAATTGTTTCCTTAATTGGCCGGAAGGTAAATCCCTCCAGCGTTTTTTTGATTTTTGTATTATCAAAGTAAAGCTCAGCCATTGCCTTATGCACAGTCTCTTTATTCAGCAGATGTTCTTTACCTGTAATAAAGCTTCTAATACCTTCCAGTCTCCAAACTATCTCAGCCAAAAAAGGAGTTACTTTTTTATGAGGGGATTTCTTGCTAAAACCTTTTGCTATGTCTGAAAAGATATCTTTGTAAGAAACATTTTCTGCATTTAATATAAAACGCTGATTTATAATTTCGCTTTCCATTAAAAGTATCATTGCCTTAGCTACATCTCTTACATCAACAAAACCGGTAACACCCTCTGAATACCAGGGAAACTCGTCAAATGCCGTTTTAAAAATTTTTGTTGAGCCTTTGTTCCAATCACTACCCCCTAAAATTGTGGAGGGGTTAACAATATTGGCCCGCAGCCCTTCTCCTATGCCACGCCACACTTCCATCTCTGCAAGAAATTTAGATCTGCCATAAACACCCCTATTTTTTTCTTCAGTCCAGCTTATTTCTTCGGTTATACTTTGTTCTCCAGTTGGCCTTCCTAATGCCGCCACAGAACTCACATACAGCAATTTTTTTACTCCGGCGCTCAGGCAGGTATTTACTACATTAGTTGTTCCTTCAACATTAACTGCGTATATCTCATTCTTAATTTTTTTGTTGAATGAAACGATAGCCGCACAGTGATATACTTTTGTAATTCCTTCCATTGCAACTTCGAGCCTCGTTATATCCAGAATATCACATTTTACTGATGTAATATTTTCACTTTTAAAATCCGCCAGGGGAGTAGTATTATATATTGCTCTTATTTTATTTCCTGCAGCTAATAACTGAGTAATTAATTCTGAACCAACAAGGCCTGATCCGCCTGTAACTAAGATATTGTCCCCATTCTCTAAAGCGGAGTAAATAGAAATGTCATTGGGATTAGGCATTTTAATCTTTAAATGTTATTATTTGCCGGTGAATTTACGGAGTGTTTATTAATTAGCCTTTGGGGGGTAGGGGTAGAACCCCATCCCCGTTTTCTTACCAAGCTCACCCTTGTTTACTTTTTCAATCTGAATTGATGATGGTTTAAAACGTTCGGGCTTGTTTAATGCTTCATATACACTTTTCGATACAGATAGATTGATATCCATTCCTATGAGATCCATTAATTTAAAAGGCCCCATTTTAAAACCTGTTGCTTCCATAACAGCATCTACATTCTCAAAAGATGTAATCCCATCTTCCACTAATTTCATTGCTTCGAGGTAATAATGGCGGGCAATACGGTTAACAATAAAGCCTGGGGCGTCTTTGCAGAGCACAGGCGTTTTACCCATTCTTTCGCAAAGCTTGCAAACTATTTGAGCTGCTTCATTACCTGTCAGTTCACCTTTAACTACTTCTACCAATTTCATTATGGGAGCAGGATTAAAAAAATGCATTCCAACGATTCTTTCCGGATGTGCAACTTTTTTTTGAAGGTCAGAGATTGAAAGTGAAGATGTATTAGTTGTAAGAACAATCTCTTCATTATTTATCTGCGGCAGCGCATTAAACAAATCAATCTTCATCTGCATGTTCTCTGCTATGGCTTCAATTACCAGGTCGGCTAAACAATCATTTATTTCATTTACAAATCTTATCTGTTTAAAGATATCTTCTTCCTCTTTTGCAGAAATTTTTTGTTTATCAGCCAGGTACTCCAGATTATGTTTAATACTTTCTTCGGCTTTTTTTAACATTACCTCATTCACATCAAAGAGAATAATATTAAAACCACTTTGAGCACAAACTTGTGCTATGCCGCTTCCCATAGTTCCTGCACCGCAAACACAAATTGTTCTGATCATAATTTGTTTCAAAATTTATGGAAAATATATACGCAAGGATTTATACAGCACCTCTAAACTGTTTCAAAAACCTCATATCATTTTCACTAAATAACCGGAGATCTTTGATCTGGTATTTCAGCATCGCGATTCTTTCAATGCCCATTCCAAAAGCAAAGCCTGAATATTTGTCGCTGTCAATTTTGCAATTTTCCAATAGCTTTGGATGCGCCATGCCGCAGCCCAATATTTCTACCCAGCCTGTATGTTTGCAAACATTGCAACCCTTGCCACCGCAGATCAGGCAGCTTATATCCATTTCTGCACTTGGCTCAGTGAACGGAAAATAAGAGGGACGAAAACGAATCTTTACTGTATCTCCAAACATCTCCTGCACAAAAAAATACAAGGTTTGCTTAAGATCAGCGAAAGAAACATTTTCAGCAATATACAAGCCTTCAACCTGGTGAAAAAAGCAATGGGCTCTTGCACTTATAGTTTCATTGCGATATACACGACCCGGGCAAATGATCCGGATAGGTAATTTGCCTTTTTCCATTTCTCTAACCTGAACACTGCTGGTGTGGGTACGCAACATCCAGGCGGGATTTTTAGAAACATAAAAAGTATCCTGCATATCTCTTGCCGGGTGATCTTCCGGCAAATTTAATGCAGTAAAATTATGCCAGTCGTCTTCTATTTCCGGGCCTTCAGCAACGGCAAAACCTAAACGGTGAAAAATGGAAATAATCTTATTCCGTACAATGCTTATAGGATGGCGGCTTCCTAATGGCAAGTCATCACCAGGCAAAGTAAAATCAGCAAAATCAGCAACATCCGGCAACTGGTGATCGTCAGCTTTCTTTAACTCTTCGTATTTATTTTCGGTCAGTAGTTTAAGGTCGTTTACTATTTGTCCAAAGGCTCTCTTATTTTCAGAAGATACATTTTTCATTTCAGCCATTACACTTTTAATTAAACCCTTTGAGCCAAGATATTTTATCCGGAAAGTTTCGGCAGTAGCACCACCGTTTAAAGTGTAACTTTTGATCTCAGTTTTATATTCTTCTATCTTTTTAACTAACTCTTCCATGCTTACAAAAGTAAGTAACCACGATTTAAGCTAAGCGCTAACATGAAAAAATTTTCATGTTAAACTGTAATCTCCTATTTATCTTTTAGGTTTGTTGCAAAATAAAAAGTAATGCATGATTTGAATGAATTTTTTGAAAAAATAAATGTTGCTTCTTTAAATAATGATGAGGGATATGGTGATGATGCACAATTTGCAAATCACATTTCAACTTACGAAAATGAATTACCTGATCTTACCGGCATTGATATTGTAATAGCCGGCGTTAACGATCAAAGGGGAGGAGGTGTTAATATGCCGGGCATGGCTTCAGCAGCCATTCGAAAACAGTTGTATCAATTGCATTACTGGCATACTGATACCAAAATTGCTGACATTGGCGATATCAAAACCGGGGCAACGATAACGGATACTTATGCCGCAGCTAAAATAGTATTGGCTGAATTATTAAGGCTTAGTAAAACCGTTATTTTAATCGGCGGCTCACATGATGTAACCTTAGCACAATATTACGCTTACAAAGAATTAAATCAAATAGTAGAAGCTTCTGTAGTTGATGCTGCTATTGATTTAAAAGGAGATAAGTTTTTAAAGAGTGAGAATTTTTTAATGGAAATGCTTACTTCAGAACCAAACCATGTGCAGCATTATAATCACATAGGATTTCAAAGTTACCTTGTTCATCCCCGTATGCTGGAAACTATGGATAAGCTTCGGTTTGATTGTTACCGGGTAGGGATGGCTAAAGAAAATATAGAAGAAATGGAACCAGTTATCAGAAATACAAACCTGCTTAGTTTTGATATATCTGCTATTAAAAACAGTGATGCACCTGCAGGCAATTGTTCACCAAACGGCTTCACAGGTGAAGAGGCTTGCATGCTTTCCCGCTATGCCGGTATGAGCACGGTGCTAAGCACTTTTGGTGTTTATGGATATAACCCGGAAAGCGATGTAAAAGAATTAACCGCAAAACAAATTGCACAAATGATCTGGTATTTTATTGATGGCAAAAGCCGGAGTAAGCAGGAAACTAAATTTGAAGACAGGCATAATTTTAACGAATACCACACCGTTTTTGCAGAGGTAGAAACAGTTTTTTTACAAAGTAAAAAAACCGGTAGGTGGTGGATGGAGTTGCCGGATAAAAAGATGATCGCCTGCAGTTATAAAGATTATTCAGACGCCGGCCGCAATAAAATTCCGGAACGCTGGCTTAGAGCGCAGGAAAGAAAATAACTTGTCTGAACTGGAATGTCTGAACCGGGATTTATGGGATTTGTAGGATTTATGGGATTTACGAATCTGTACTATCCGTTATACTTCTCAAAGTTTAAGATTTATTATTACAGCTAAACTAATCTAAACAACTTCTTTTCCCCTATCGTTCATTAATCCCATAAATCCTAGTTCAGATTATCTCCCAAACATTTTTTCAAGTTCATCTTTTTTAAATTCAAGATAAGCAGGTTTACCGTTTGGTGTACTGTTCTGCGTTTCACAATTAAAAAGATCCTCCGTCAATGATCTCATTTCTTTTATTGTAAGAGGCGTACCAGATTTTATCGATTGCTGCCAGGCCATGGAACGCAGAAGTTTTTCTCTTTTATTAAACCTCACATCATTGCTAAAATGCTTGTACTGTTCAAGCATATTTTCAATTGCAACTTTTTCGTTACCCTGCATAACATCAGCAGGAGTACCCTGTATTACGAAACAATTATTACCAAACGGCTCAACCATATATCCCAATAATTGTAAATCATTTAATAATTCATTTAGCAATACACAATCGCCTGTTGCTAATTCAATAGTTGTGGGGAATAAGCTTCTTTGCGTTGCTATGGGCCTACCTTTAAGAGCATTTGCAAAACGTTCATATAAAATTCTTTCGTGAGCATTTTGCTGATGAATTACAATAAACCCTTTTTGGTTTTGAGCTATGATAAAAGCATTATGTATTTGTACCAGGTTATCACTTACCAGGGTATTTATTTCCTTCAGCCCAAAAAAATTATTTTTCTCATCAACATCAATATTTTGTAATTCATTCTCTTTCTCAGTATTCTTTTCAGACAATGACTCCTGACTTATAACTAATGACTTTTCCTGATCCCAATGACTCAAATTGCTTCTGCTTTCAATAAAATGAGCCTGGTGTTTTTGAGTAAACGTGTTATATAAAGAAGAAGAAAGAGCAGCAGATTTTTTTTCGGGAGTGAAAGGCTGGCTTACCGCATCACTTTGTTGTATGGACAGATCAAGATCAAAGTCCAATGTTGGGGTTATGCTAAACTGCGCCAGTGAGTGTTTAACCGCAGACTGAACAAATGCATAGATGATCTTTTCATCTTCAAACTTAATTTCCTGTTTGGTGGGATGAACATTTATATCCAGTCTTGAGGGGTCAATATCTATAAATAATGCGTACATGGGAAAGCTGTCTTTGGCAATCATGTCGCTGAAAGCATTCATAACAGCATGATTTAAATAAGCGCTTTTTATAAAGCGGTTGTTTACAAAAAAGTACTGATCGCCACGTGTTTTTTTAGCGGTTTCGGGTTTACCGGCAAAGCCATAAATATTCATGTAATCTGTTTCTTCATGTACACTAACTAATTTGGCAGAATAACTATTTCCAAGAATTTGCACAATGCGTTGTTTTAAAGTTCCTTTATCCAAATGAAAAATCTGCTGCCCGTTGGAAGTTAGTGAAAAGAAAATTTCAGGGAAGGCCATTGCAACCCTTATAAATTCATCAACAATATGCC
>JBDSFG010000125.1:0-13702 GCA_039919615.1 Ginsengibacter sp.
ATATTTTCAGTTTCCTCAGCAGGTGTATATTCGTAATTAATGCCGGTTTTTTCAAGGTGAGTAGTGATGAAATAGAATACAATGTCTTTATTCTTTTCAGCGTATGAGAATAATCCATCTAAAAAGGATTTGGATAAATACTTACCCTTTTTAAAATTGAAGCCAATTTTTGTTATCGGTGCATCAGTTGAGTTTTTGCCAACGACTATAGGCTTTACAAATTTATTTACTGATAAAAGACAATCCGGAATAAACTTAAAATTCTTGCCGAACTTCTTCATTTGTTCAATGTCCCCTGTTAGTCTCACTGTTCCATCTAAAAATTGGGGTGAACTGAAAAAAGAAATTCTGTGCCGGGAATAATATTTTTCCGGTTGCCGTGTTTCACCGTCTCCCCCTATAGAAATAGCACAAACTTTAACTTCGGGATATTTTTTTATGGCCAGGGTTAAATTGCGAAAATCCGCTTCATATTCAATTGCGGCTTTCTGAAGCATCCGTCTTACAAAATTGAATGGCGTTAGCAGTGCACCGCCGGCAATAATACATAAATGTACATCTTGAAATAGTTCATCCAGGTTATCTGCTACTTCTAATCCAAACTTATCTGCTATTTCTTTTTCCAATTGAAATACAATGGGTTTATGTCCCATATTCTTTATATGGAGGGCAAACACCAATGTTTGCAGATCATCACCATAATTGCTGTATCTGTTATTCCCCCAAACTGCAATTTTTTTCATTTTAATTTTGATTAGTTACATAAAATCATCTGTCAATAATTCTTCTTAAAATAGATCTTAATGAATCTATTTGAGTTAGAAGTTTATCATTGATAATAACATTTTCCTCAAACGCAAATTCTTTTTGATCGCCTTTGTCTAAAATGGTAAGAAATCTCTTTCCTCTAACGGAATGAGTTGCATCAGGCATAAATCCGATATTTTGAATTTTAGAAACTTTTGGGTAAATGGTAAATTTATGCTGCTTAAACTGGGAAAAGCACATACGTATTCCCCAGGAGTCAATCTTTCCCGCCATTTGTTTTTTTAATAGCCTGTTGGCATCTCTGCCAAGTAAACTAAATCTCTTAATTTCCCGCCTGTCATTGGAAAATTCTTCAAAG
This sequence comes from Ginsengibacter sp., assembly GCA_039919615.1. Lineage (GTDB taxonomy): Bacteria > Bacteroidota > Bacteroidia > Chitinophagales > Chitinophagaceae > Ginsengibacter. Next base: position 1,127 of record JBDSFG010000125.1, read on the forward strand.
TTTTTCATTTCCCAATCAATAGAGTCCCATCTGTCTTTCCAGCTTCCCCATCCCCAGGATGATGTTCTGTAAGTTACATAATAGTCTTTTTGCCAGCTTTTTCTAAGCATAGGCACATTGTATGAATAACCTGCGATTGAGAATACTTTTTGATTTTTTTCATAAAAATTCAAGGCCTGGTTCATGTATAATAAAAAATTGGGGCTGGTGAGTAAATCATCTTCCAATACAATTACTCTTCCATACTCATTAATAATTTGTGTTACCCCTTCTGTAATCGAATTTGCAAGCCCTTTATTTTGTTTAGCCTCAAAAATATTAATTGTTTTAAACCCCGAAATTGTTTTCAGGTAGGCACGAACATCATCTACTGATGATACATCCTTATCTGTTTTGGCTCCATCGGAAAATATAAATAAGTCACTTTCAGAAATTAACATATTTTGTTGAAGAGCGTGAACTGTTCTTTTAAGTGTTTCCAGGCGTTTATAGGTAAAAAGCAGTATTGGGGCAAGAGAAACAGCCATTATTCTTTCTGGTATTATTTTGCGGCAAATGTACTAACGAATTGGCACAACTCATAACCGTGGTAAAAATATAAAGAGCGCTCCTATGGCATATACAAATGAATATATTTTTTTTCAAGTGTGAAAGAGGTATTAGCGTGTATGCATAAATTTTTGCGCTAATCTGTACATAATTCCTGAGCCTCAGATTAATACAACCTCGGAATGTCTCTCCGGAATTTCTACGTCACCAAAACCTTTTGATATAAGCCGCTCTTTAAATTTTAACTGGACATCATATTCGCCATGCACTAAAAATAATTTTTTAACCCTGGCGGCATCCTGGCATGCAAGCCATTGGCAAAGATCATTATAGTCTCCATGGGCGCTCATACTGCGTATCTCTGCTATTTCAGCATTCACCTCATGATTTGTGCCGAATATGGTAACTTCTTTAGGACGAAGGAGTAATCTGCCGCCTAACGAATTTGGCTCGCAATAACCGGTTAGCAATATAGTGTTCCTGCTGTTTTCAATATTATTACTAATATGATGTTTTATTCTGCCAGCTTCTGCCATACCACTTGCAGATATAATAACCAACGGATCGTTTGTATAATTTAATTGTTTGCTTTCCTCCACTGACTTGGTAAATCTTAGGCCCTTAAAAGCAAAGGGATCCTTATCACTGAGAAAAACCTTTTGAAAATTTTCATTAAAATATTGAGGATAACTTTTTACGACCTGGGTGGCAAGTGAGCTTAAAGGGCTATCAACAATATAGCTCAAATCAGGTAACCTGTTCTCATTTTCCAGTTGATTTAAAGCATATAAAATTTCCTGGGTGCGGCCAACACTAAAGGCAGGTATAATCAATTTCCCCTTTTTTTGAAAACATGTTTTTTCAATCCATTGGAGCAAAGCATCCGGCGCCGTACTTAATTGTTCATGCAACCGGTCGCCATAAGTAGATTCTAACAGTATATAATCTGCCTGTGGAAAAACACCTGGTGGTCTTAGAATTATATCTCTGTACCGGCCAACGTCGCCGGAAAATGATAAGTTTATGATTTTTCCCTCTTCTTTTATTCTTAAATGAACAGTTGCACTTCCAACGATATGACCTGCATCCACATATAGCACTTCTACATTTTCATCCACACTAAACCATTGATCATACTCTTTAGTTACAAAATATTCCACAGCTTTTAAAGCATGATCCATTGCATATATTGGTTCCCTATAAGGCAGCCCTTCGGCGGCTCTTCTCTTATTCAAAAACTTAAGATCATTCTCCTGTATGCCGGCACTGTCTTCCATTAATATTGCTGAAAGATCTTTTGTGCCGGGAGTAGCAAAAATTTTTCCTGTAAAGCCATCTTTAACTAATTTAGGTATTAGCCCGCAATGATCAATGTGTGCATGAGATAGAATGAGGAAATCAATCTCTGCTGCATCAAACCCAAATTCACGGTTTAATTCATCTGTTTCATTTCCCATTCCCTGGAACATACCACAATCGAGCAGGTATTTTTTTCCGTTATTTAAAGTGAGTAAATGTTTTGAACCTGTTACTGTTCGGGCGGCACCATGAAAAGCAATCTTCATAAAATATGTTTGTATAGATTATGAAGATAAAGAACAAAACCATCCTATAGACAAAAAAAATAGCCATGTAAATTACATAGCTATTTTTTATCTTCTTGTAATTATGCTATACAATAAAAGGATCAACAATGATTAATACCTGGGCTTTTGTCAATGGCTCATCAAATGCTTCTGATGCGGCTTTATCAGAGATAAAGGTATTGCTGCCAATCCCAACAATATTAACACCAGCTTGTGTTGTAACTTCTTCCCCTGCAAAACTCAAATTGATATTAGATTGAGCAGGAGGAAAATCAATACCACTATAATTTAAAGTAATCCATGGCTTTAAAGGTTTTTGGCCTGCCGGAATTGCTGCATCCAGCGTTCTTCTCATGTACCTTATATGAGATGCGTGCCTTGCTTCTACTGAGTGAATATTTAATGCTGCTGTTAAAAATGGTCTGCTCGACTGGAGGTTTGGAGCTTGTCCTTTATAGGCTCTAACGCCTGTGTCCTCAAATGTTTGAGCCATGGCCAACTGAACAGGATAACTTGCAAGGTACCCCGCAAAAGGGCCTATACCAGAACCCTTGCCACCGGTAAGGTCAAAAACGGGAGATGCAACGGCCGACGCTCCTAAGGCGCCTTTAAGAAAAGCCACATGTGCATTTTCGTCGCCTTTAATTTTAGTAAGTGCGGCCTGGTCTGCTGCAGAAGCGGTAAGATAGCCTGCAGAGCCAACGATACTGTTATAAAAGGCAGCTTCAAGATATTCCAGCGTCAACGCAAAATTTAAAGTATCAGTTACAGCATCTGTCAACGAACCGGGTGTAGCATAGGCAGTGTTTAGCATAGAACCGAATGCAATGGGCAATGAAGCAAGAGCTACTTTTCCCGAAAGATTTGCAAATTTTTTCATTGCTTTCCTCCTGCTATCAAGCCGGCCATATACTTCGGGATCCACTTTTTCTATTTCAGAAATGATATTTTGTAAGTTCATGATATTAATTTAAGAGGGTAAATTATTGGCGTTAATTTTTGTGGTGATGTACGTACCAGCAATAGCTAATACCTGAGCAGGTGTACGGGCCATATCTAAGGCATTAACATCCGTGGTATTTGAAAAGGTGCCGGCAGTAATAAGATCTGCTATAATCGCAGCATGTCTTGCTTCTACCGAAACTATTTTTCCTGCAAGAGTTAAGTAAGTTGGACCATTTCCGGAAGTTGATATCAGTTGCCCTGCACCATTATATGCGGTAACACCAAGGTCTTCAAAAGCTTTGGCTGTTGCTAACACACTTGTTCTGTTGGTAAAATCTATTGAAGAGAAATTTACCGCAAGAGATGGTATAACTGAAGAAGGCGCCGCTGCAGTTATAGCCGTTTTAAAAAATTCGCGGTGGGCAACTTCATGATTTCTTATATCTGTTAGCAGCTCTGTTTCAAGAGCTGTCATTCCTGAATAGGGTGTGAGTATTACCTGGGAATAAAAAGCGGCTTCAAGCTGTTCAAGGGCATAAGCGTAATTGAGAATTCCAACATCGCCACTGCCTAAATCTACTCCTGTATCCGGGTTGTTATTGTCATCCTTTTTACATGATGCGGCTGTAACAAAGAGCGCAGAGGCAGCACCCACATATCCCAAAAATCTTCTTCTTGAAAATGGTTGAATGACACCCTCATTTATCGCGGCGGTTTTTTTTTCTAATGTTTTGTCTGTTAACATAATGAGGTGTTTTTATTTGTTTAGCTTAAATACTTTAATTGCAAAGCAGTTACGGATAAAACGTAATAACAGTTTGAAACACTTGAAACAAGTTTCAAAAAATGCCCGAAACTGCTTGCTGTAGCAGATTTCAAGAGCCAGGGGATAAAACAACAGGTGTGCCAACCTACCAATAAATAAATTCTTGTTACTGTAATTATAGAGATAAGCATACAAAGACTAAACAAAAAAGTGCAACACATCGAACATCTTTATTGCAACCGATTAATCATTTTGTTTTATCAAGTAGCTCAAATTGTCTCGTTATACTTTCCCCGTTATCATCAACTAAAGTAAGAATGTGTTTGCCAGGTGAAGGACTAATTCCTACCTGGTGATAATTAATTGTGGTGGTTATAAATTCATCATCAAGACTCCAAAAAATTTTAGCTGCCGAATTGCGGTGAGCCGCTGTAAAAATGGTTTTCCCACGTTGCCCGTTTATTTCAATAGGTACATAAATTTTTGCCTCCGGTTGAGGATAGACAAGCTCCATGTGCCTTCCTGTTTCTGCAAATAAACAGCCCGGCCCGTAAGGCGGCAATGGTTTGTAGTCATGATTTTTTTGTTTGTAATACCATTCCATTGCGGGTGTTAACACAAACCATTTTTTGTGTAGCATGTTAGAAGGTAATTCGCAGTTTTCATTAACACGAAATGTACCAGTCGCATCAAGATGAATGATCTTATGATAGCCGCATAAGGGCGCCCTGTATCCATTCTTTGAAACCATAAGCGTATCAACATCAGGGCAATCTATATTTGCCCTGTAACCGCTTTGCCTGCATACAGATACATAACTAAAATCGTTCAGCGGTTCCTTAAACCATTCAGAAGCAGGAAGCTGCCTGAAAATATCAAACATCACCGGAGCTGCTGTTTGCACGCCTATCAAGCCCGGCCTGCCCTCTCCGTCTGCGTTACCAACCCATACGGCTACCACATACTTTGGTGTTAATCCAATTGCCCATCCATCTCTGAAACCAAAGCTGGTACCGGTTTTCCATGCAATCTTTTGTGATGAGTTGAATTGCTGCCACAAACCCTCTTCGCCGGGGCGCATCACTTCTTCCATAGCCTGGAAGGTAAACCAGATTGAGGTTGCATCTAAAGGAACCCTCCAAATCTCCCCTGCTACGGGAGGCTTTACGGGCTTCTCTTCAATGAGATAATTCGGCGGGTGAAAATCTTTAGGATTTGCAACGCCCTTATTTTTGTTTTGGTGATTTAAGGTTCTTGTAAGGCTTGCGTACACACCGGCTATGTCCCACATGGTTACTTCGCTGCCGCCTAAAATAAGTGATAAGCCATAAGAATCTGCAGGCCGGTTTAACGTGGTGATACCACATTGCTTAAGCACTTCATAAAAGCGCTGGTATTTATATTGCTGCAATAATTTTACAGCAGGGATATTTAATGAGCGTGACAAAGCTCTTGACGCAGGCACAGCACCATCATAACTCAGGTCAAAATTTTGCGGAGCGTATCCTCCTATTTGTGTTGGTATATCCGGTACAAGTGAGTTAGGCAATATTACTCCATCAGTTAACATTGCTGCATATAATAAAGGCTTTAAAGTACTTCCAGGGCTTCGGGGCGCTTTTATCACATCAACATTACTTTCCATCTCAGCATCTTTTGAATCAGCAATATTTCCGGCATAGGCCAATACATTTCCTGTTTCTGCTTCTAAAACCAGGGCACAGGTATTATTAATTCCATTCCCTTTTAATACGTTGTGATGTTCTTCTAAAATACCAGCCACACTTTTTTGCAGTGCTATATCAATGGTAGTATTTACAATCGTTTCAGCATCACTGCCTGATCTTTTCAGGTCTGCTTTAAAACGCTGTAATAAGTGCGGAGCAAATTGTGGTAAAGCAAGAGGCTTACCGGGCAAAGGTTCTAACATTGCAAGGCTGCTAGTGGTTTTATTAATGGTATTGTTTGTAAAAAGCTTATCAAGCAATGCATTTCTTTTCTTCAGCAATACATCACGGTTTTTGCCGGGGTGCACTAATGCCGGCGAATTCGGTAATACAGCCAGGGATGCCATTTCTCCCCAGCTAAGCTTATCAGCGCTTCTGCCAAAGTATCTCCACGATGCTGCATTAAGGCCTACTACGTTATTTCCAAACGGAGCATTAGAGGCATATAACGACATTATTTCTTTTTTAGAATACCCACATTCCAGCCTTACAGCCTGTAAACTTTCAACTAATTTTTGCCATAAATTCCTTTTTTGTCTATGCCTGCTAAGGCGTATAACCTGCATGGTGATGGTGCTGCCGCCCTGCACAGTTCCTTTACTCTTAATATTTTTTTTAAGCGCTCTGCCCCACGCCAATATATCAACACCCGGGTGATAATAAAATCTTTTATCTTCAAATGTGGTGATGCACTTAATAAATTTATCTGGTACATCTTCATCGTAAGGAAAACGCCATTGTCCGTCTGCAGCGATAGAGGCATTCAGAAAATTGCCATTTTTATCTTCTATAACAAAGCTGGTTGGGCTATTAAATAATTTTGCCGGAAGAGAAAAATAAAACCAGCATAATAACACTGCCATGATAACCAAAATGATCCTGATTTTATATTTTGGATTTTTGGAATTCTTTGAAGGAAGCATTTTTTTCACTGACCGGATTGATTAGAATTAGGGGATGCGGGAAAGCCTTTATAAATATACACTTTGGTAGATTAGCGTTTTCAAATTTCAGAGATTAGGAAATTTAATGAAGAATAAGAACTTACACTGCAAGGGACACCCATTTTAAGTGACGGTAACAACTGCTGCGAAACCGGGCAGCGGAAACACTGCGGGAGAGGAGTGGCTTGAAAATTAAACTACCATAAAACATTGCACTAATTAAATATAAAACAGCCGGAATAATTAACTTCGGCAAAACAAAAATTAACTTCAAAATCTCTGGGAAAGAAAGTGTAAAGCCTTTAGAAGGTTAATCATTTTACTTTCATCAAATGCTTTTTTATGAAAAGACCATTATTTCTTTTTGCAGTATTGCTCGTGTTAGCAGCTTGCAAAACTACTCCGGATAAAAATGTTGCTGATATACAAGGCATCGATTCTTCCATTAAGCCAGGGGATAATTTTTTTATGTACGTAAATCACACGTGGTACGATTCGGCTCAGATACCTCCGTCACAGGCGGGCGTGGGTGCCTACATGTTTATGAACTATCCGCAACGGCTACGTTTGCAAAGCATATTGGATAGTGTTTCCGGTGCTAACAACGCCGCAGGTAGTATTGAACAAAAACTCGGTGATTTTTATGCTTCCGGTATGGATACAGCTTCTATTAACAAACGTGGTTATGATCCTCTAAAACCGGTGCTCACCCGTATTGACAGCATAAGCGATATTGCTTCTTTAATGAAGTTTGTAACTGGTGAGGCAAAGGCATATAATACTTCTATGTTAGCGTTTAGTGTGGCGCCAGATAATAAGAACAGCAGCATTGATATTGCCCATATTAATCAATCAGGTATTGGCCTGCCTGATAGAGACTATTATTTCAAAACAGACCCGTCAGGGGTTGGTATTCAGCAGGCTTACAAAAAATATCTTGCTACACTATTTAAACTTACAGGCAGCGATACTGCAACGGCAACAAAAGATGCAGGCATCGTCTACAGCATAGATAAACAATTTGCTTCATCACACAGAACAAATATCGAATTACGCGATGTAAATGCTAACTACAATAAGATGGCTGTTGCAGACCTTGCAAAGCGGCAACCTAATATAGGCTGGTTAAATGTGCTAAATTACCTGGGTGCGAAGACAGATTCAATTGATGTATCGCAACCTGCCTATTTTGATAAGCTGAATGCAGTTTTAAGATCTATTTCAATAAGTGACTGGAAAGTATATCTAAAGGCGTATTCTATCAACAACTATGCAGGTGTGCTAAGTAAGCCTTTTGTTGATGCTGCATTTGAGTTGAACAAAGTATTGTCTGGACAGGCTGTGCAAAAAACACGCGGTGAGCTAATGGCCAGTGCAGTTGATCAATCATTGGGCCAGGCGCTTGGGCAATTGTATGTAAAGAAATATTTTACGGAAGATGCCAAAAAACGTATGCTGGAACTGGTAAATAATTTACAGAAAGCATTTGCAGCAAGAATAGATAAGCTGGATTGGATGAGCGACAGTACAAAACAGAAAGCAAAAGAGAAACTATTTGCCATCACAAAGAAGATTGGTTACCCGGACAAGTGGAGGGACTATACCAATGTAACTATTGTAAAGGATAAATACTTTGAGAATGAGGTAGCAGCAGCCTCTAACAACTACCAGTTTCAACTGGCAAAATTAAATAGGCCCGTTGATAAAACGGAGTGGCATACCACGCCTTCAACGGTTACTGCTTATTACAATCCATCTGCAAATGAAATTGTTTTTCCTGCGGCTATTTTGCAATCACCCTATTTTGATAACAACGCTGACGATGCCCTTAACTATGGAGGCATTGGCATGGTGATCGGTCATGAAATGACGCATGCTTTCGACGACCAGGGCGCACAGTATGATAAGAATGGCAATGTGAACAATTGGTGGACGAAAAATGACTATGCGCAGTTCAAAGCAAAAACACAAGAGGTAGTTGATCTGTATAATACTTTCACTGTTCTTGATAGTTTACACGTTAAGGGCGCATTCACGCTTGGCGAAAATACAGCAGACATAGGTGGTGTGGCTATTGCTTATGATGCATTTAAGATGACCAAAGAAGGACTGGATACGATGAAGATTGGCGGCTTTACGGCAAATCAAAGATTTTTTATTTCTGTTGCACGGATATGGCGGGTCAAGATGAAAGATGAATTTCTGCGCCTTTGGATCAATAATAATCCGCATTCTCCCCCAATATGGCGGGTTAATAGTCCGTTGATGAACTCTACACATTTTTATGAGGCATTTAATGTACAGCTTGGCGATACAATGTATTTGCCTGAAAAAAAAAGAATTCATATCTGGTAAACGGACGGAAACAATGAAGAATGTTTTAGACAGTAATGCCTAAGTTTCTGTCTTAGTCTCAATTTCTATGATCAAGGGATCAGCCCCTTTTGTAAAAACAAATATTTGTCCTTCATGATAATTATTACCCCCAACTCGACACTTCTTTTAGCAATGTAAACACGTTGTAGATGTTCTTTCGACCATCCCGCCAACACATAGCTTACTGTCGATAATCATACGCGGGTGTGGCAAAACATTCATCGAACTTGCAAACGCCAGCGCCACATTTATGTTAAAAGATGGTAACAATGAAATTTAAGTTTTTAAATTTCGTTAACATATCGGAATTAACTAAACTTAGCTATGCAAGAACATAATTAAAACGTGAGTTGTGGCACAATTTTCTCTTCCTGATACAGGAAGCTATTTGTTTGTATGTAACAAAATCATTTATGAAACAGTTAGCAGTGTATTTTGTATCAATAAAATTAAAAATTATGAGGAAGCTATTAATTGGGTTTGCAGCGATTTCGATTTTTACATCCTGCAACAGTAATGAAAAAACAGAAGCAACGACAGAGGTTGTTGGAGTATCTGATTCTAACTTATACAAGAACAATGCTCTTGCTGATACAGGCCATTTTGCACCGGTAGCGCCAGTGCCTGAGCCTTCCGCAGTAGTTGAAAAGGCAAAAGCGCCAAAGCCGAAAATAGTTCCTAAAAAGACAACTTATGCCCCGGTAACTGCTGGAAATACAGTTACTCCGGTACCTTCCACTACTGGCAAGGTGAATACAGGAAAAGATACTGTGGCTGCAACACCCGCAACAACCGAAAAAAAGGGATGGAGCAACGCAGCAAAAGGTGCAACTATTGGTGGAGTTGGCGGAGCCATTGGGGGCGCAATACTTAGTAAAAAGAAAGGTAAAGGGGCAATTATTGGTGGTGCTATTGGTGCGGCCGGAGGATATATTTTAGGTCGTAAAAAAGATAAAAATGAACAAGCCCGGGATACTATAAAATAATTTTATAAATGAAAGTTGTAACAAAACTTAATTACAGATTTTCATTTATAAATCACTCAAATTAAAAATATGAAAACAATAATTATAGCGTTTGCTATCACTTCAGTTTTTGCAGCATGCAATTCTAAGTCTTCTGAAACAAAAGATGTAGTAGGCGTAGATACTACCGGCATGTACAAAAATAATATGATAGCAGATACTGCCCGGGTTGAGCCCGTGCTAGCACCTGGCAGTGTAAAAAAAGTAGTTGAAACACGTTCGCCTGATGGCAGCGTAACCACAACAACAACCACCAGTGCTGCGCCCAGGACAAGCACAAGAACCAGAACTCAAAGTTCTACCTCAGGTAATTCTACAGCAAGTACTTCACCGGCTACAACAACAACTCAAAAAAAGGGTTGGAGTAGCAGGGCTAAAGGCGCTGTAATTGGCGGAGTAGGAGGAGCAGTTGTAGGTGCTGCTGTAAGTAAAAAGAAAGGAACAGGAGCAGTTATAGGTGGTGTGGTAGGTGCAGCCGGAGGTTATATAATTGGTAACGAAAAAGATAAAAAAACCGGCAGATAAAAATTTCACCGTAAGGTATAAAACTTAGGCCCGGCTAAATGCCGGGCTTTTTAATTATTGAGGTGGTATATCCTTCTTCATTAGAAGAGCAGGCTCGCGCAATACAAGGTGACTACTTTGTTATGTTACAGATTAACAGCCGTTACGTGGTACAACTGATAACCTTTTGCAGCTTCACCTTCACTGCCATCCCATGTACCACAAATATTTTCCACGGCCTTGCCCTTTGAAACGCCCGATAGCACAAGAGTTTTCATCCATGACTATAGTAAAGTCTTTGTTCCAATTGCATCTTATGAAAATGGATGCATTTTTTGAGGAAACTTTCATACCCAAAAAAAAAATGGATTGCACTTCTCGTATGTCAGAAATACAAGCCAGCACCCGATTATGAATGACTACTTAACCGAAACTGAGGAAACTCCGGAAAGGTTTTATAGTCTGTGGAACTTTGTTTTCTTCTTTTAAAGAGTTTACTGATGTACAGGTTTATATTTGCGGTATGCTAAAAAACCTGCAAGTATTGAGAGCTTTCGCGGCATTGTTTGTTGTATTTCATCATTACAATTTTCTCAACTTTAAGCCGGGCGCTTTTGGCGTAGATATTTTTTTTGTTATTAGTGGATTTATTATATCATTCGTTATAGAAAAAGATAAGGAATCTTTTTTTTTAAAGCGGCTTTTAAGAATTGTCCCAATGTACTTCCTGGCAACCTTATTTGTAATCGTAATATGGTTCTTAAGATCAAATGTATTTAAAACAACTTATGTTGATCTCCCGGCAATAGTAAAGTCCTTTTTATTTATCCCTTATCCGGGAGGTCCGATTCTAGGATTAGGGTATACTTTAAATTTTGAAATGTACTTTTATCTGATTGTTGCGTGCTTTTTAAAGATTACCCATACCCCCAAACAGGCTCTTTTTTGCACAAGTATTTTTATAATTTCTGTTTTTACTGTTACCCATGTCTTTCCCGGAGAGTTTTTTATCCTCAATTTTTATGGAAGTGATGTAGTATTTGAATTTATTTATGGCATCATACTGTTTTTTATCTATAAAACCTTAAAGCAAAAAAGTTTGTCTAAAAAAGGACTTTATTATGGTTTGTGTGTATGTATACTATCGATAATATTTTTAATTTATGTTGGCTATCCGGAAATTCCCATTCAGTTCCGTGGGTTTTTATTTGGCCTTCCTGCCTTAATAATTTGTTCAGTTTTTGTTTTTTCCGAGGGGAGCTTCAAAACAAATACTATTATTTATAAATTCTTATATAAGTTAGGCAATGCAAGCTATATAATGTACTTAATTCACCCCTTTATTATTTTCGGTGTATTACGGCTTATCCATCCGCTTTTTGACTCTAAAAATATAGGCTTGATAATAATTGAATTCTTGATATCAATTGCCATCGTATGTTTAAGTAGTACGCTGATCTATAGCAGGGTTGAATTGCCAATGCAAAGATTTTTAAAGAATAAATTTTTGCGTACAAAAAATAGAATTAATTCGAATATTATAAAAGAAGCGGGCATTAATGAAGCCGCTACTTCCCCTAAAAATGTAGGCATCGGCGAAGGCCGGGTTACTTCTTAGCCCGTTCATATTGCACAGGCCATTTTGCATCCATACCCAAAGCTTTTGCAGCATGCAAAGGAAAATACGGATCCCGTAAAAGTTGTCTTGCTAAAATAACCAGGTCTGCTTGTTTATTATTAAGAATATTTTCTGCTTCTTCCGGTGTTGTAATCATCCCAACAGCGCCGGTGAGTATCCCGGCTTCTTTTTTTATTTTTTCAGCAAAAGGCACCTGGTATAATGGGCCTACGGGAATTTTTTGTTCATGAGAATTTCCACCCGAAGAACAATCGATAAGATCAATACCTTTCTTTTTTAAAATTTTTGCAAGCGCAACAGAATCTTCTTCATTCCACCCACCTTCTACCCAATCAGTTGAAGATATGCGAACAAATAACGGATAATCGTCTCTCCATACTTCACGTATACCCTGGATAATTTCCAGCAAGAATCTTATCCTGTTGTCAAAGCTTCCACCATATTCATCTATTCTGAAATTACTAAGGGGTGATAGAAATTCATTTATTAAATATCCATGAGCGGCATGTATCTCA
>JBDSFG010000357.1:0-34977 GCA_039919615.1 Ginsengibacter sp.
GCAACTATCCAACCTTGACGAGAATGACCCGGCTTACGAAAAAGAACAATTAAAATTGTTTGAGGCAAAAGAAGCTTTGAGCCATTATATAAAAACTATTGAAAAAAAATATCCTCAATATTATCAGTATAAATATGCCGACGCTGTTCCGGGATTGGCTGTTCTTCAAAAATATATTGCTCATACCAGGCAGAGTTTTGTTCATTATTTTATCAGTGATACCGCCATATATATTCTGGCTGTTACACCGTCTTCATCAAAATTTATAAAACAAAACAGGAAAGATTTTAATGCCGGGTTATTTCAATTTTTAGAGATATGCGCTGACATACGTGGATTGAATAATAATTATGAAAATTTTGCCCTGAACGCTTATGACCTGTACCAAACATTATTTAAACCACTTGCACTGCCAAAAGGCAGAGTTATCATTTGCTCTGATGCTATTGTGATACCATTTGAAGCATTGACAACGAGTGTGACAGGCAATGATTTTCTTATTAATAATTATCAATTTAGTTATGTTTATTCAGCACTTTTTTTATTGAGGAATTTTAACAACCCACCCGGCAAAAACAACTTTTTGGGTATTGCTCCTGTTTCTTATGCGCCATATCTTTCTTTGCCAACTTTAAAACACTCGGGAATTGCTCTTGATGAATCATCTGCCTACTTCAGTCGCAGTAGCGTATTAACAAACGGTAAAGCCAACAGGACAAATTTACTAAAGCATTTGCCTGACTATACCATCGTTGCCATTTTATCTCATGCCCGTGCAGACAGTACAGATAAGGAGCCGCTGTTATTTATGGCTGATTCGGTTGTTAAGTTATCCGAATTGCAACAACTGCGAAATCCATCTGCTGAGCTAATTATTTTGAGTGCCTGCCAGACTAATGTTGGTAAAATTGCCGCCGGTGAAGGCATTTTTTCCCTGGCAAGAGGTTTTGCTTCTGTCGGCATTCCATCTATTACAGGTACGTTATGGAAGGCAGATGAGGAATCAATTTATGATGTCACAAAAAAGTTTCTTGAAAACATATCGAAGGGAATGCGTAAAGATGATGCATTGCAAAAAGCCAAGCTGTCCTTTTTACAAAACGGCAGCAATAAAAATTTTCTACCCTATTATTGGGCCAACATGATACTGATCGGTAATGGTGAACCAGTTACTCTTAACAAGCCTGATAATAAAATATGGTGGTTAACTGCAACGGTTTCACTAGCCGTAATTGCTTTAATAATTTTTATTGTCAAAAAAAGAATAAAGACAACCAGTGAATAATTTCTTTAGATACTAAAGTATTTTGGTTATAAATATTGAACAATTAACTGTTTCCATCTCCGCAAATTTCCCGACAGATATTGAGTAAATGCTCCCGGAATGTTTTACTCGTTAGTAACAGGTAAAACAAAAGGGCAGTAAGCTTGAAACAATTTGTCTCTCATCCCTAAATTTAAAAAAATGGAAAAAAAACTCCAACATGATGAAATGGGAAAAACCCTTATTCATCAACTTTCTAAATGCAACCTCCCCAAAACCCGGCTAAGCAGCATTTCAAAATCAATAGCTGCTTTACACCGCACAGGATTCCAGGTAATTGACTGGTCAATTTTTGGCAAGCCTGCTTTTGAAAGATTTGTAATTGATACACAATTACCATTTGATAAAGTAAGTTCAATTCAGGACTTGTTCGTACACGACACTTTCAAAGAAATTTTTATTTTTAAGAAAGGCCTTCCGCCGATGCCGAATTTCTATAATGTAAAATTTACTATTGAAAACGTGTAAATGGAAATCTCATGAAAAACAGTTTCACAACGACCTCTGATACCCTGGCACCCGCAAGGGTGTCAAAGGTCATTCAGATTCATCCAAGCCTGCAATGCAATTTGACCTGCCGTCATTGCTATTCAAGTTCTGCTCCCGGATTAAAAGGTGGTCTTGAAGTTTCCAGATTGAAAAAAGTAATAGAAGAATTAGCCGCCATCGGTTACAATGCTATATCATTATCCGGGGGTGAGCCTTTTCTTTACGGCCCGCTTGAAGAGTTACTTGTTCACTCACACTCATTAGGTTTTTTTAATTCTATTACTACTAATGCTATGCTTCTTGGCTCTGAAAGGGCAAAACAAGTTTTGAAGCAGGCCGATCTGATAGCTATTAGCATTGATGGACAAGAAGATCAGCATGATAAGGTGCGCAACTTTAACGGTGCCTTTAAAAAAATGGAGGAAGGGGTTCAGATAGTAAAAGACCATGTGGCTTATTTTGGTTTTATCCACACTTTATTTCCTGACAATTGGGAGATAATGGACTGGCTTGTTCATTTTGCATTAAGGCATGAGGCAAAACTGCTGCACTTTCATCCTTTGGAAATGGCCGGAAGAGCTGCCATTAAACTTAATTCGGTAAAGTTTGATCCGGAATCATTACATAAAATTTACATTGCATTTCACTTTCTTAAAGACATTTATAAAGAGCAGTTGTTTATGCAACTTGACCTGCTGCATAGGGATCACATTATTGAAAATCCAAACTTTGTTTTTCACCAGGATAATGCACCTGAATTTACTGCAGCAAATTTTTCAAATATATTTAAAGAGCTGATCATTGACGAAGAGGGAGATATTATTCCAATTTCTCACGGCTGCTCAAAGCATTTTAAAATAGGTAATATTTACAGAAATGTTTCATGTGCCGATATGGTTGAGAAATTTATGCAGGAAAAAATGGAAGACATTGTATCTCTTTATCAAACCACTCATGATTCCATAATTGAGGATCAGGAAAGTGAACTAATAAACTGGAGTGAGCTGGTTCTACATTTCAGCCATGAGTTATTTGATGTTAGATCCATATCACAGCTTGTAGTTGTTTGATCGTCACATATAGATCGTACTTGTAAGTTATTATTTTACTAAAAAAGTTCACCAGGAAAAATCAATTGTTTTGGTAAAAACAATAAGGATCACATTTCTGTAATCCTTATTTCAGAGGTCCCGAGCGGATTCGAACCGCTGTGGAAGCTTTTGCAGAGCTCTGCCTAACCACTCGGCCACAGGACCAATTTTCAGCGCTCAAAAATAAGATAATTTTAGTTAGAAAATAAGCCCCATAGAGCATATCCATTTCAATCAATTATCTTTATCAACTATCTTTTAAAAAACAAAATATACAATGCAGCACTTTAATAACTTGTAAAGTATATTGGCAACTTTTAAGTTCTATTTTTCCAAATAATGATAATAACTCTTCTTTTAAAATATACTTCATGAAAATTGATTTTTTTAAATACCAGGGAACTGGCAATGATTTTATTTTACTTGACAACAGGATGGAGCAATATAATATGTTGGACAAGGAACAAATAAAATTTTTATGCAACAGGCATTTCGGAATTGGAGCCGATGGATTAATTATGTTAAGTAAAAATGAAAAAACTGATTTTGAAATGAAATACCGTAATGCTGATGGAAAAGAAGGAAGCATGTGTGGTAATGGTGGCAGGTGTATTGTAAAATTTGCCTCCTATCTTGGCATCCATAAAAATATTTATCATTTTAATTCTGCTGACGGGCTGCATGAAGCAGAAATTGATCTGAATGGTTTAGTAAGATTAAAAATGAATGATGTAAATAAGATAGAAGTATATTCGGATCACTATATTTTAAATACCGGTTCTCCGCATTATGTTAAAACATTAGCAGATGTAATTAACCTTGATGTTAAACATGATGGCAGGTCAATAAGAAACAGCAGGGATTTTATAGCGGAAGGTATAAATGTAAATTTTGTGCAATCGTTGAGCGATGATGAGATATACGTACGAACATACGAGCGGGGTGTAGAGGATGAAACCTTAAGCTGTGGAACTGGGGTAACCGCAAGTGCGTTGGTATGCGCACATAATGATAACGGATTTAACCGAGTAGAAGTAAAAACACCTGGCGGCAAATTAAGTGTTGAATTTGATAAATTCACTGAAAATCATTTTAAAAACATATGGCTTAACGGCCCCGCAGAAATTGTTTTTAAAGGTGAAATAGAACTTAAATAATTTACACCTTTACATTTGAGTGTCGCTGCAAAACTATGCCCCACAGATATTTTGAAACACGACCGAAATTATACAATATATTAGTTCATGTTCAACATAAGAGTTTATGGAATTTTGATAAACAGCGAAAAGCAGGTGCTATTGAGCGATGAATTTATCAGGGGCAGTTATTATACAAAATTTCCAGGTGGTGGCTTAGAACTGGGTGAAGGAACCAGGGATTGCTTGAAAAGAGAATTTAAAGAAGAGATGAACCTTGAAGTTGAAATTGGTGAACACATTTATACAACTGATTATTATCAAATAAGCGTTTTTAACCCGGCCCACCAGATAATATCAATTTATTATTTTGTAAAAGCATTAGAACAAATTACTGTTCCGCTGCGAACAAAAGAATTTGATTTTGATGAAATGCAACTAAGCATTTATAAAGAACTGAATGAAATAGAAACTTTTCGCTTTATTGACTGGCATTCATTTTCTGTCGATAGCGTTACCTTACCTATAGATAAAATAGTTGCAGGTATTATTAAGAAGGCCAATAGCAATTGAGTATTGGCTACAAATTAATCCTGCAATTGGCAGTTACCTCAAAACTCATGACTATTTTATCCTGCAGCAGGAATATTTTCAAATCCATCAGCAGATTGACCCATAGCGGATAATTTCATTTTCATTGCTGTTTCATAACCTACATACTTTGTAATTCTTTTTTCAATAAAGTAAATAAGCGGTGTTAAGATTATTGCCATAGTAAATTTGTAAGTATAGTTTACAAGGCAAATTGCCAGCACCAATTGCCAGCTCCAGCCCTTTCCTAATTTGAATGCAATAAATAAAACAATAAAGCTGTCTACTAATTGTGATATCAATGTGGAGCCCGTTGCCCTCAACCAAATTCTTTTCTCACCTGTAACTTTTTTGATTTTCTGAAATACAGTAACGTCAACCAATTGGCTAACTAAAAAGGCTGTCAGGCTTCCTAATATGATCCACATACCCTGCCCAAAAATTGCGTTAAATGCATTCGGCATATTTGCAATACCACTCTCTGCACCACTGCTTATCCAAAAATCAGCGGGGGGAATTTTAATGGCCAAATAAAACATTAAGAAAGCATAGGATATTAATATAACTGCTGTGTATGAAATTCTTTTTACAGCTTTGGGACCATAAAATTCATTAACGATATCCGTAATAACAAACTCCAATGGCCAAAGCAAAACACCACAGGTTAAATTAAAAGCGAGCCCCTTTTGTCCAAATATTGTAAAGTTTGATGGCAGAAATCCAAAAGTTTTTTCGAGGGAAAAAATTTTGCCGCCGATACATTCTGCTATTAAAGCATTTGCCACAAAAAAGGCAGAAATAAATATGAATATCTGAGTAGGCCTGTCTTTTAAAATTCGTTGTATCATGAGAATAATTAAAGTAAAAAGAAGTAATAAAATTGTATTAAAAGAAATAGAAAATTTGCGATAATAAGCCAGCGTGGTATTGCCTTTAGCTTTCCGGAAAACAAAATAAATAAATAAATAATGCTCATAATAAGATTTATAAAAATAGCCGTGAAGCCTAATGTAATTATCAACTCCTTTACAAAAGGAACATGAATAACCCTCTCACCAGCTGCTTTTACAGTTTTTCTTCCTTCATTCCAACTGAAAAAAACAAATAGCAAAAAAGCAATATTGCAGATAAATGTAAATCTCGATAAAAATAAAACCACTCTCATTTGAACTAATTACTTGTTGTCAAAATTGCACTAAAAATTTAAATAAAGACCGGTCTGACCACATCTACAGAAAAAAATTGAAGTGGTTGCGCTGTGTATTAAAGTTCTTTGCGGTGGGAAAATCTAAACCTTGCTATATATTGCGGCGGATAAACTAATCATCATGAACCATTCGATTTCTATTTTTATGAAACATTTTTATTGTGCTTCCCTGGCAGTGATGTTTATGTGCAATTTAACTTCTGCGCAATCAAAAGATGAAGCCTTAATTGCACAAGCACTCGGGCGATTTAATGAAGTCATGGTTCGCCCTGATAGTGCTGTGCTTGCGGATATTGCTTCAAATGATCTTGTATATGTTCACTCCAGCGGTACGGTTAAAAACAAACAGGGATTTATTGATGAATTCATGAAGCGATCAACAAATTTTAGCAAAGTGATAATCACTGATCAGACCATAAAAATCAGCGGAGATAATGCCATCGTAACACACCACCTGGTTGCAGATGCTAATTCACCCGGCTACCCTCCTGTAGTTGACATCATCATCCTGATGGTTTGGCGCAAAGAAGAAGGCAATTGGAAGATGCTTGCACGGCAGGCAGCGAAGATACCGCAGTAATTTCTGTAGGAATGGCTTTGACTCATTTAAACAACTAACCTGCAAATTTATAGAGACCCCCCTATTGCTCTTTTGCCCATTTATCCAGCTTCTCTTCTAATACCCAAAGCGGAAGGCAACCACTATTTAATACCTGTTCATGAAACTTACCGATATTAAACCGGCTGCCCAGCTGTTTTGTATATTTATCACGAAGCTCCCTGATTTTTAACGCACCTATTTTATAAGATAATGCCTGTCCGGGATCTGCCATATACCGCTCTATCTCCGCGGTGGCGCCTTGTTCGTCAATAGGTTCGTTCTGCATCATGTATTCAATAGCCTGTTCACGTGTCATCCCTTTGCTATGAATGGCAACGTCGACTACCAGTCGTATAGCCCTGTGTATCTCATCCCCCAAAGCCCCCATGTATTGGTATGGATTGGTATAAAGCCCCAATTCCTTTCCAAGGCTTTCGCAATATAAAGCCCAGCCTTCGCCGTAAGCACCATACCATTTAAAACGACGGAAAGTTGGCAGCAAAGTATCTTCCATTTGAAGTGAGCTTTGGTAATGATGACCGGGAACGGCTTCATGCAAAAAAGTGCTCTCCATGCCTGAAGTGACGTTGTATGTGGTGGCATCTAATATTGGAACATAAAACACTCCCGGTCTCAAGCCATCGGGTGTGCCCTGCAAATATTCAATGCTTGCGCTGGCTGCCCTAAAGGCTTCAGTTTGCCTTATTTCAAACCTGCTTTTAGGGAACAATACAAAATATTTATTTAATGTCGGCTTTATAATCTCATAAATATGACGAAAAGAATCCAGTACTTGTCCCGGGGTTTTAAAAGGCCTGAACTGTTGATCCGTTTTCATAAATTGAAAGAAAGAATCCAGGCTTCCGTTAAATCCTGTACTACTCTTTATGGCCTCCATTTCGGAGCGTATGCGCTTTACTTCCCTTAATCCTGTGTTATATATATCATCTAAGGTTTTATCAGTGGTAGTCCATTCTTTTACACAAAGCTTATAATAATTTAATCCATTGGATAAATCCCCCACACCAGATGTAGTACGGGCTTTAGGCAAATATTCATTCTTTAAAAAGGCTGACATTTTTAGGTGACTTACATTTAATTCATTTTTTATAGCCGCTTTATACGCAGCAGTTATACTGTTTTTTTCTTCGACAGTAAAAACTGCAGGAAGGCTTTTTACAGGGCCATAAAAAATGCTTTTTGTTTCGTCAACACTAACCAGGCCATTGCATATATCAATCATCTTTACCACTAACGCTTTTGGCAAAACATAATTGGTAGCTATGCCCTGTCGAAAGTTTTCAATAGCGCTATCGCACCAAATGGAATATCCATGGATACGCTGCAGCCAGTTATTATAATCTTCAACAGTTTTAAACGGCTGGGATGATTCACCTGAACCATATTGCCCCATCGCTAAAACTATATTTCCGGAGAGCGTATTAGTTGCATCTCCCATTTGGGTAAAAGGAATTTTCCATGTATCATATTTAGCTTTCTCCAATTGCATTGCAACATCATACTTTAGAACCTGGTAACTCAGTGCATCCTCTTCACTCATATTATCAGGGTTAAAGTTTTTTAAGCTGTCTAAATAACCCAGGTAAAAGTTTTTAACTTCATCGCGGTAAGCCTGCGTGCATGTATTTTTAAACTGATCATTAAAATTGTTATCACCAAACTGGGTAGCATCTAATGGTTGCAGTTTCATTAAACCATTCCAGTAACTATCAAGCATTTCTTGAAAATGTGCAATATTATTTTCTTTTTTTACAGGCTGGTTACAATTAATTGCTATAATAATAATTGTTGCAGAAAAAATAAAGCGAAAATAAACTTTGTGCATTCTTGGCGTTTTTGATATTAAATAATTAGCATTAAGGTAGTAAAATAAGTGGTTCGTGAGTGATGGAACTATAAGGCAAGTATTGAGTACGTCAGCGGGCCTCGCAATCTTCTGTCTTTTATTGGTCAAGAAATATTCTGATGTACTGTTTGTGGTGCAATCTGCAGTGACACATAAATGAATTTTGTATTTTGCAAATCTAAGCTTAGAGAGAAATTTTATAAAACTATAAAGCAGACTGATAATGTATATTCCAACCATAAACTCACTGACCGACAGGGATGAAATTGTAGCTTTTATGAAACAATTTAGTTTTGCAACTATCATTACTTCCAGACATAATTTACCTGTTGCCACACACCTGCCTTTTTTGGTAACTACAAAAGACAATAATATTATTTTGATCTCACATTTTGCAAAAGCAAATCAACACTGGGCCGAAATCGAAAATAATAAAGCGCTTATAATTTTCAGTGAGCCTCATGCTTATATTTCGCCAAAAAACTATGACAAAGAATTAAATGTACCTACCTGGAATTATATTTCAATTCATGCCTACGGGCATGGCAAATTAATTACAGAAACAGATAAGGTTTTTAAAGTGCTAGAAGCTACTATTAATAACTATGAAAGTTCATATAAGCATCAGTGGGAAACTTTGCCGGAGGATTATAAATTGAAAATGTTGAAAGGAATTGTTGCTTTTGAAATTGTTGTTACAGACCTGCAGGCAAAGAAAAAACTTAGTCAAAATAGAACAGTTGGCGAACAACAAAAAATAATTACCTCTTTACTAAAAAGTACTGACAGTAACGAACAGCTAATCGCAGGGTATATGATGAAGTTGCAAACTAAGGAAGAATAAAATTCCCAAAGGATATACAATCTTTTTAAGGATTGTAACTCTTCTGTATTCTTTATTAAGTAGAAAAGAGAGGCTGTTATGAGAAAAAGACGACTGTACAATAATAAAAAAAGCATCAAGTTTTGTATTTATACTTCACCCGATTTCTCAAGCTCCGTACTACTTACTAACCCGATGCTCTTTATTTTGAAAGCTTCCTTCTCTTGCGAGAGTTCCGCTCTCAATGTTAATATAAAGATAGCGATGGCAATGCCTGAATTCAAAATTTATATTCTTGTAATTTTTAACATGTTATGCACAAAATAATCCACAATGTTAACGTGTTAAAGAACCTCGTAACTTCCGGCTGGTTAAACGACCATTTCTCTTCTTATAAAACAACCATTTAAAATTCACGCCTTGTAATCAGGTATATTTCGGTCATCAAGAAGCGTGCAGAAAGCATTAATCCTATCTTCACAATCAATGTCAGCATCGCCGCCACCAGAAGAGTCCGCCTTGTTGCGTATTTGCTCTGCTTCAATTTAGCAATCACTTTTACCACATCCGTTTATCATACAAAAAGCCACAGAATAAAGTTTTGAATATCGCGGGGGTAAGAATTTCAGGATAGGAGAAATGTTATCGCATTTTCTATTGAAACAAAAGGTAGTAACATTGATTAATAAAACCATCTACAGTTTTAAATTCAATAATACCTGCCGTTTACAATGGGATATTTTATTTATGGTTCTGCAATAAAATCACTTACCTTTTCATTATGCAATTAAGAGAATATCCTTTTTATTTTAAAAGTACTGTAATACTTCTTGGCCTTGTATTGTTTGTTTATATTCTGGTAAATCTCAGCGGGATATTGATACCTTTTTCATTTGCGATAATTATTGGTATTTTGTTAAACCCATTAGTTAACAGGTTTAGAAGAATTGGATTAAGCCAGGTACCGGCCATCGCAATTTCAATGCTTATAGCGCTTGTTATTATAAGCAGTGTATTATATTTTCTTTCTTCACAAATAATCGGCTTTGGAGAAAGTTTTCCAATACTTAAAGAAAAATTTGCTTCAATGCTTTCCCAATTGCAACACTGGGTACAACGCACCTTTGGAATGGGAATTAGAAAGCAGGTACAATTAATAAATGAGGCATTAGACAATAGTAAATCCATGTTGGGTAAAACTGTGGGCACTGCCTTAGGAACGCTGGTGGTGGTTTTAATTTTGCCCGTTTATGTCTTTCTATTACTTTTTTACAAAACACTTATACTAAATTTTTTGTACGAAATATTTGCAGAAGAAAATTCAAAAAAGGTTTCTGATATTCTAATTCAAACAAAAAATGCCATACAAAGCTATATGGTAGGTTTGTTATTGGAAGCAATTATTGTTGCAGTATTAAACTCGCTTGCGCTATTAATACTTGGTGTTGATTATGCTATCCTGTTTGGGATTATGGGGGCCATATTAAACATGCTTCCGTACATTGGTGGTATAATTGCTATAGCGCTGCCGGTGCTTATGGCTACGGTAACCAAAGATGGGTTTTCTACCCAAATTGGAATTCTAATTGCGTATTCTATTATACAGTTTATCGACAATAATTTTTTAGTACCAAGGATAGTGTCTTCAAAAGTTCAAATAAATGCTTTAATTTCTATTGTTGTTGTGCTGCTTGGCAATGCACTGTGGGGCGTTCCGGGAATGTTTCTTTCTATACCATTTGTCGCTATTGTTAAAATAATCTTTGACAGAGTAGAAGGCCTGAGGCCGTGGGGTAAAATGTTAGGTGATGAGGTACCTACAAGACATAAGGGGGAAATTTGGCCACGCAGAAGAAAAAAAGCTTCACTGGCAGAAAAAATAACAGAACAATCAAAATAAAGGATTTGACCTTTAGCTTACTTGCCTATCTGGTCCTAAAAAGCCTCATTTATTAATCTTCACTATATCCCATATTTCTTCTATGATTTTTAAAGCATTTTAAATATCTTGTATAAAATAAATATTCATGTTGAAAATATTGTTCCGACGCTACTTTGAGTTGGTTTGCTGGGTGGGTGCAATAAGTTCATTGGCGCTGGCTGCCGAGAGTGACATAGCACATTATTCTTTATGTATATTTAAGATGGCGGGAATAAATTTTTGTCCCGGATGCGGACTTGGCCACTCTATTACTTATTTCTTTCACGGAAATATTAAGGCTTCGTTTTCCGCCCACCCTTTCGGGATTTTAGCATTAATAATAATTATATGCAGAGTATATATGCTGTTGCTGCTAAATTTAACTGCACAAAAAATAAAAACAAGTTATGCAACAAAACAACAGTATTTCCGTTAATCCTGTTTTATTAAAATATTTGTTTGACATTTCGCCGGAAGAATTAATAACAATCAATTCAAGAACAAAGGGATTTAGTGATGAAGAGGTTACTAATTTTTGCATGATATACCGCTCCAAAAGGAAAGACCCTCAAACTATTTTATTATTATGCCTGCTTGGTTTAGTGTTGGTATCAGGAATTCATCGTTTTGTAATTGGACACACAGGTATGGGTATTCTATATTTTTTTACGGGTGGCCTTTGTCTTATAGGCACTATTGTAGATGCCATAAATCATAAAAGTCTTGCTTTGGAATATAACGGGCAGATGATATCTGAAACATTACTAATGATGAATATGATAACCAGATAAGGTTATAAATGCTGTTTGGTCAAAAGAGACTACTATCCAAATCCTGGGTGAAGAACTATTTAATTCACCGAAAACATTTTTATGAACAAGTTTTACTCCCTGCTTGCCGTTGTAATCTCTGCCTTTTTATTTCTACAGGTAAATGCAGGAATTACAGAAGATAGTTGCCGTGCTAATTTTGAAAGAGTTCCTTCTGCAACAATTAATTTATTAACTGCTGGTTTTCGTGCCATGCCATGGAACAGCAGCGGAACAAAACCTGAACAAATATGCTGGAACTTTGGCGATAACAGAGATACCTGCATTAAGTATGATCCGGCATTAAGCAACGATTATTTTGTTACTCATAATTATAAGCATGCGGGTACGTATGATGTATGTGTAAAAATTCTTTACCATGATAGTTGTTTATCTTATAAATGTAAATCTGTAGAAATAGACAACCCCGATAGCTGCAAGGCAAATTTCGAAATCCTTTCTTCCACTTCAACTCCTTCCGGAAAATATTTTATTGCGCAACCACTGCATAACAATAATAAAAAAGTTGTGGAGGTTTGTTGGAATTTTGGCGATAGTCGTGATACCTGTATTCAATATTCAGCAACCCATACAAGCCCTTATGCCACCTTCCATTTATACCTGCATCCCGGTATTTATAATGTTTGCGTAAAAATAAAATATGATGGCGGGTGTGAGTCAACTTATTGCAAACAAGTGCAGGAAGGTGAGCCTGATAGTTGCCAGGCAGATTTTGAGGCAGGGCATATAAGTTCAGCGCCATTAGCTCATCTATTTACAGCATTGCCGTGGAATAATCACAATAAAAAGCCAGCTTATATCTGCTGGAAATTTGGAGACGGCCATGATACCTGTATTCAATATTCCAATACATATCTCAGCCCTTATGCAATCAATCACATCTATACTGCTAAAGGACAATATGAGGTGTGCATTAGAATTGTTTATGAAGGCGGATGTGAAGCCAAAAAATGTAAAGTTATCCAGGCAACTGAACCTGATAGTTGCCGTGCAGATTTTGAAAGAATTCAACTTTCATCTTCAAATGATCCATCACATGCTTATTACCGTGCTTTGTTATGGAATAATAATGAAAAGAAACCGGCACGCATTTGTTGGTCTTTTGGAGACGGTAGCGACACCTGCATTTTCTATCCTGAGAACTATAACGGTTCGTATGTAACAGATCATTATTACGGCCATTCAGGCATGTATGAAGTTTGCGCAGGGATTACTTATTATGGCGGATGTGAGGCCAGGAAATGCAAAGCCGTAAATGTCTCTTTACATAATGCGGATACATGCGGCCTTCACTTGTTTGAAATAACGCCATCCATCACGAGCCTGATAAAAGAATTCCATTTTTCTTCTTTAAATAATAATGAGCCTGCCCGTATTTGCTGGAATTTTGGAGATGGAACTGATACCTGTATAAACATTGAACCCAATACCACTGAAATACCCCGCGCCATTAAACATACCTACCCGGGGCCAGGTGTTTACCATGCCTGTGTTAAAGTATTATTCCACAACGGATGCATTGCAAGCGATTGTCATGAAACAGCCATACGAAGCGTCTCCGATGTTTGTGGTGGTTATTATACCGATTCATTAATAAGTGCACATACTTACATCTTCAAAGGGTTTAGCGTACACAAACCCGGCGATTTTGTTACCGGCTACAAATGGACATTTGGTGACGGCTCTTCAGGGGGAGGCGAACAGGTAACTCATACCTATAATGCGGCTGGCGTTTACCGGGTCTGCCTGCAGATAAATACTGAAAAAGGATGTGAAACAAGAATTTGTAACAATGTAACAATTGCAGATGCTACGCAATCAACGCTTCAACTTTCACCTAATCCTGCAGCCAATGTTCTTTACGCATTATTTTACTCTGTTCACAATGAAACGGTAACAATAACGCTTACTAATTCAATTGGAATAGTGACAAGAACTTATACCCGTTCTGCAGTTGCCGGATTCAACACCTGGGATTTTGATATTACAAGTCTGTTGCCCGGATCCTATTCATTGGCAGTACAATCGCCCAATCAATTTGCCAATGGCCTTTTTATTAAACAATAAAATTCGTTTATATAAAGTTTCTGCAAAAAAACCTGAAAAGTCAAAATTTTATCACTTTTTCTCTTATTAAAAAATGCCCTGGCCAGCAGAATGAAGCAGTAAATTTTTAATTATGCAATTCCTGGATTGGGCAAAGAAAATGTATTATTGAATGCGTAGGAATGATGGACAGTTTTCTTCTGAGTATAGTTCTTTTTCCTTTTTCATAAGTTTATAACAGGTACCCCTTATCCAATAAATTTTACAACCTAAAACGAATCAGTCGACCATATATGTCCTCTATGTTAGTCATAAAAAAAAGCTGCACTATTATTATTCCATCCCATGCATGCTAAAAATCTATACCTGCTTTTTTCTTTTTTTCTCTTTCATATTTTTTATAGTCAAACTTGTACAATTTACCCGGCCGGTGCGGAACGTTTTGTTCTATTTCGTTTACATCCACTAAAAAATCCATCGAAAAGAACTTCTTACGAAAATTTCTCCTGTCAAGTTTTATTTGAAGGATAGCTTCATACAAATTCTGCAATTCACGCAAAGAAAATTTATTAGGCAATAAGCTAAAACCTAGCGGATGCTCCTGTACTCTTTTTTGTAATTGTGCTAGTGAGGTTTTGAATATCTGGTAATGATCAAAAGCCAAATCAGTAATACCGGCAACATCATGCCAGTGTAATTCATTATCCAATATCTTAAGTTTATGATGCTGAATATTTATTAAAGAGCAATAAGTAACCGTTACTACCCTACCCGCCGGGTGCCTGTTAATTTTTCCAAAGGTGTGAACTTGCTCCAGAAACACATCATCTAACCCTGTTCTTTGTTTTAAAATTCTGTAGGCCGCAGCATCAAGGTCTTCATCTGGCTTAACAAGATCGCCAAGCAGCGACCATTTACTTTTATATTTTTTTAGATCAGACCTGATAAGCAATACCTTAAGTTTATTTTCA
The DNA here is from genome assembly GCA_039919615.1 of Ginsengibacter sp. Lineage (GTDB taxonomy): Bacteria > Bacteroidota > Bacteroidia > Chitinophagales > Chitinophagaceae > Ginsengibacter. Next base: position 14,898 of record JBDSFG010000357.1, read on the forward strand.
TCAAAACCAAAAATTACACAATCCACCGACAACGCAATCCTGTTTAGATCCTGCACTTCTGACTGAATTGCTTTAAATGTTTTTATATTTTTTTGAGTTATGGATTTTACTGTTGCCGCCATGTGAAAAATATGAAAAATGCTTTAATTATTCGCAAGTGCCTTTGTCATCAATTAATTTCCATTTATTACTTTAATACTTTGCGTTTTAAGTGAGGTATTGGTTAGGGCTATAATTCAGTAATCCATGATTACCATAGCAGCATCTACAGTCATTACGACCGGATCGCTACTGTCTGTAATAAAATCAGAAGTCCATGAAAATAGTTGAGAATAAGATTGAAATGAGAATAAGATTATTAGTGCGACAAGCAGTGTCCTTTTCATACAGCAAGCTTTTATTGTGTAAATTAAAAACAATATAATAACATTAAAATAAATGGTATAAAAATAATTGCCTGAACAGCTAAATTGAAGCCAGATTATCGCTTTCAATTTTTCCTGTTATCTTAGCGCAACTAAAAATTTTATTTAAACCTAATGAAGGTTTTAATTAAGAACGCCACTATAATTGCATCTTCTTCTCCACACAACGGACAATCCATTGATATTTTAATTGACAAAGGCATCATCACTGAAATTGATAAAAACATTAATAAGCCTGCAGAACAGATAATAGAGACTGAGGGACTGCATGTTTCAGCGGGATGGATGGACTGTTTTGCGAACTTTTGTGACCCTGGGGATGAGTTTAAAGAGACGTTGCAAACGGGCGCCAAAGCAGCAGCGGCGGGTGGTTTTACTGAAATAATGCTTGTGCCAAATACTACTCCGGTTATAGATAATAAATCGCAGGTAGAATATATTATTAATACTGGTAAGCAACTCCCTGTCACGTTTCATGTTATTGGCAGCGTAACAAAGAATGCTGAAGGCAAGGAACTGAGCGAAATGTACGACATGCACAATACCGGCGCCGTGGCTTTTTCAGATGGTATAAATTCTTTACAATCATCGGGGATAATGTTAAAGGCCCTGCAGTATGTATTGGCTTTTGAAGGAAATATTATACAAATACCGGGTGATAAAAGTATTAGTGCAAATGGATTGATGAATGAAGGCATCGCTTCCACCCAACTTGGTTTGCCGGGCAAGCCGGCCATTGCCGAAGAACTGTTGATCGCAAGAGATATTGAGCTGGTAAAATATACGGGGTCAAAAATTCATTTTACTGGTATTTCAACAAAAAGATCGCTTGAATTAATTACGCTGGCAAAAAAAGAAGGATTACAGGTGACCTGTTCAGTAACACCTTACCATATTTTTTTTTGTGATCAGGACCTCGAAGAATATGATACCAATCTTAAAGTAGATCCCCCGTTAAGAACCCGGGAAGATGTGCTTGCTTTACGGGAAGGAGTTAAAAATGGTTTAATAGATTTTATTGCCTCACACCATCAGCCACAGGACTGGGACTGCAAAACCTGTGAATTTGAATACGCAAAAAATGGTATGACCGGCCTTGAAAGTCTTTTTGGAGTTGTTGGTATTTGCGACATACCTATTGAAAAATTTGTAAAGATGCAAAGTGAAAGAATCCGAATGATTTTCAACCTTCCTGTTCCTGAAATAAAAAAAAGTGCGAAAGCTAACCTGACACTTTTTATACCTGGCATAGAATATATATTTAGTGAAGAGCATATTTATTCAAAATCAAAAAACAACGGTTTTACCGGCAAACAATTAAGAGGTAAAACGATTGGAATTATTAATGGTGAAAATCTATTTTTAAACACTTAAAAAAAACGAAATGACTGAGACTATTACAACCCCCGCCGCTAAAGGTTTAGTACTAGGTTTAATCCTGATAGTTGTTGGAATAGGTATTTATTTTTCGGGAATAGACATGAACAGCTCAATAAAATATTTGAGCTTCCTGATATTTCTCGCAGGGATCATATACTTCATAAACCAATATGGTAAACAGGTAAATTTTAATTCAACTTTTGGAAACTACTTTGCACACGGATTTAAGATATCAGCAATTGTAACAATTATTATGATAATTTATACGGTAGTTTTTATTGTATTCTTTCCTGAATTTAAAGAGAAAGCGATGGACGAAGCAAGAAAAAACATGCAAGTTAAAAACTTACCTGATGAACAGATAGATAAAGCAATCGACATCAGCCGGAAATTTTTTATGACTTTTGTGATTGGCTTTACTTTACTAATGTATCTTTTTTGCGGCGTGATTGCCTCATTGATCGGGGCAGCAATTACAAAGAAAAACCCCAATACTTTTCAACATCAAACTGATCAAGCCGTCTAAATGGATTTATCTATAATTATCCCGTTATTAGATGAAGAAGAATCACTTCCGGAACTTGCTGAAGGTATAAAGAAAGTTATGGACTATAATGACTTTACCTATGAAATTATAATGATAGATGATGGCAGTGCTGATAATTCATGGAAGGTAATAAAAGAGCTTTCAAATGCAAACCCATGTATAAAAGGTATTAAGTTTCAAAGAAACTATGGTAAGAGCGCTGCTCTGAATGAAGGCTTTAAAATTGCGGCGGGTACCGTTATAATTACCATGGATGCTGATTTGCAGGATAATCCCGAAGAAATTCCCGGGTTAAGAAATATGGTACTCAACGATGGGTATGATATAGTAAGCGGCTGGAAGAAAAAAAGATTTGATAATAAACTAAGTAAAAACCTGCCGTCGAAATTGTTTAATGCTGCTACCAGGAGGGTATCAGGTATATACCTGCATGATTTTAATTGCGGCCTGAAAGGTTACAAAAAACGGGTAGTAAAAAGTATTGAGGTATATGGTGAAATGCACAGGTATATTCCACTGATTGCAAAGTGGGCCGGCTTTAAAAAATTTGGTGAAAAAGTAGTAGAGCACCGGCGGCGTAAATATGGTGTAACTAAATTCGGCTGGAAAAGATTTATCAATGGCTTTCTTGATCTGGCCTCCATAGTTTTAGTAGGTAAGTTCAGAAAAAATCCGATGCATTTTTTTGGCTTTTGGGGCACATTGGCATTTATGTTCGGTTTTATCGTTTTCCTGTACCTTGCTATCTCTAAATTCTTTTTTGCTGTAACGGGCATGACGCAAAGGCCTCTCTTTTTCTTTGCTATTCTTGCTATGATAATAGGTTCCCAGCTTTTTCTTGCAGGTTTTCTCGGAGAACTTATTGCCCGAAATTCTCATGAAAGAAATGCCTACTTAATAGAAGATAAGATTGGGGTGTAAAATATTTTTCTTTCTAAGTTCAAGTGATTTAATCTGCTCAATGTCATCAACAATACCTCAAAAAAATGTTGTAATTATAGGCCCGGCTTATCCATTGCGTGGCGGATTAGCTTCTTATGATGAAAGACTTGCAAAGGAATTTACAGAACAAGGATTTGATACAACCATTTACACTTTTTCTTTACAATATCCGCGATTGTTATTTCCCGGTACTACACAGTATTCTACAGAGGAGGCGCCTGTAAATATTAAAATAAAAGTTTGTATAAATTCTATCAACCCTCTTAATTGGGTTAAGGTAGGAAACGATTTAAAAAGGTACAAGGCCGACATAATTTTGGTAAGATACTGGCTGCCATTCATGGGGCCCTGCCTCGGCACAATTTTAAGAATTGCAAAAAAAAATAAACATACAAAAGTGGTTTGCATTGCAGATAATATTTTACCACATGAGAAACGATTTGGTGACAGAGCATTTACCAAATACTTTGTAAAACCAGTTGATGCTTTTATAACAATGAGCACAAAAGTGCTGGAAGATCTAAAATTATTTGTAAAAAATAAACCTTCGCAATATGTGCCCCACCCGCTGTTTGATAATTTTGGAGAAAAGATCAGCAAACAGGAAGCACGGGATAAATTAAAAATTAATAAGGAAGAATCAATAATTCTGTTTTTTGGTTTTATAAGAAAATATAAAGGCCTTGATATTCTTCTAAAAGCCATGAAGATTTTACAAAACAGGAAATCACAACCAGGGAATATAAAATTATTAATTGCCGGAGAATTTTACGAAGGCAGGAAATTGTATATGGATCTTATAGAACAACTTGAAATAAAAGATGACCTGATTTTACGAACCAATTTTATTGCAGACAGCGAAGTAAAATATTATTTATGTGCAGCAGACTGTATAGTACAACCCTACAGGAAAGCAACACAAAGTGGGGTTACTCCCCTCGCCTATCACTTTGAAATACCAATGATAGTTACAAACGTTGGCGGGTTACCATCTCTTGTTCCCGATAGAAAAGCAGGCCTCATCGCAGAACCTGATGCGGAAGATATTGCTGAAAAAATTGTTGAATATTTTCAATTGGGTGAAAATTATTTTTTACCCCATCTTCGTCAAGAGAAAAAAAAATATAGCTGGAACAGAATGGTGCAGGCAATTACGCAAATAGCAAATTAGTTTCAAAACTAATCAGCCGGAAAGTGATTATGGACTTAGCAACATATAGGCTAAGATTTTATCTGAGAATATAAATCCTCACAAAAAATCGATCACTATTTTACTAATGCATTGATATAATTTCTAAAACTTTTTACTTATGAAAATTCTGCTAATATTTCTATTAACTGTCTTAACCTTTGGTGCCAGCTCACAGAGTTCCTCACTTAGAAGCCAGGTGAATACTTCAGCAGATAAGATAGAACAGAAAGTTATAGCCTGGAGAAGAGATATTCATGAGCATCCTGAACTTGGCAACCAGGAAACAAGAACTGCTGCGCTAATTGCAGAGCATCTTCAGTCGTTGGGTATAGAAGTAAAAACCGGCGTTGCCCATACCGGCGTGGTTGGTATTTTAAAAAGCGGTAAACCAGGGCCTGTGGTGGCTTTGCGGGCAGATATGGATGCCTTGCCTGTAACGGAAAGAACACGGGTACCATTTGCTTCAAAAGTAAAAGTGCAATACAATGGGAAGGAAACAGGCGTAATGCATGCTTGTGGGCATGATACGCATGTTTCAATGTTAATGGGTGTTGCAGAAATTTTAGCAGGCATGAAAAAAGACCTGAAAGGAACGGTCAAGTTTATTTTTCAGCCTGCTGAAGAAGGTGTGTCTGCGGGTGAAGAAGGTGGTGCCGAAATGATGGTAAAAGAAGGCGTACTGGAAAATCCGGCAGTGGATGTTATATTCGGTTTGCACATTAACGCACAAACAGAAGTTGGCAAAATTACTTACCGCCCCGGTGGTTTTTATGCAAGTGTAAATAGTCTTAAAATAGTTGTAAAAGGACGCTCTTCTCATGGCGCATACCCATGGCTGTCTATTGATCCTATAGTAACCTCAGCTCAGATCATTAATAATTTACAGGCCATCGTGAGCCGTAATTTGAATATAACTGAAAATGCCGGCATAGTAACCATTGGCGCTATTAACGGGGGAAACCGTAATAACATTATACCTGAACAAGTGGAGATGTTGGGAACCATTCGTGCACTGACTATAGATGATGAAAAGATGCTGATTAGGAGAGTAACCGAAGTTGCCACCAAAACAGCGGAAAGTGCAGGTGCTACAGCAGAAGTTAGCATACCGTACACCGCTCATTATCCTGTTACATTCAACGATTCTGCTCTAACCGGAAAGATGCTTCCATCGTTACAGAAATCGGCAGGTAAGGAAAATATATTGCTCATCCCGCCTCACACAGGCGCTGAAGATTTTTCTTTTTACCAGCAAAAAGTGCCAGGTCTGTTTTTCAATTTAGGGGGAATGCCTAAAGGTGGTGATCCTAAAACTGCACCTTCCCATCATACCCCGGATTTCTTTATAGATGAAAGCGGTTTAAAATTAGGAGTGCAAACGTTGGCAAATCTTACCATAGACTATATGGAGATGGATCAGAAAACAATTAAGAAAAAATAAATGCTGTTCTATTGATCGGCTTTCAATTTTTCCACCAGCCAGTTATTTAATTTTTCAGTCTGTTCCGGAAAAGTCCAGTGGCCCGTTTCCAGTGCAGGATATAAAGCCTTTGTGCCAGGTATAACATTGTATGCTGCATACATAGAAGTTGGCGGGCATACGTCATCATTGTATCCCCAGGAATAAATGCCGGGCACTTTTACTATCCTCGCAAAATTCACCACATCATAGTAACCGCACGTTTCTATTTTATCTTTCTTATTATTAAAGGCAAGATTATTTTTATCAAAATAATGAGGCCAACCTCCTGCACGGCCTTTCAGATAGCCTGTAACATCGCAAAGGGCGGGGTAATAAGCAGCCAGCCACTTTACACGGGGATCAAGGCCTGCAGTAACAATAGATAGTGCACCACCCTGGCTTCCGCCGGTAACTGCAAGATTGGTTCCATCAAATTCCGGCAGCGAGAAAATAAAATCATTTGCACGAACACAACCCAGATAAACTCTTTTGTAATAAAACCGGTCACGGTCATCAAGGTTAAAATTCTGGTAACCATTTAAAGCACCGGCGCCAAGACTGTTATATACACTTACATCCATTGTAACCGGTATGCCATGTATGCCGATATCAAAAGTTATAAGCCCTCTTTCCGCCATCGCTATATTTCCGTTGTAAGGTCTTACACCTGCGCCGGGCACAGTTAACAAAGCCGGATATTTGCCTGCTTTTTTTGGAACACAAAGGATACCATACAACCGTGAAGTACCGGGAAAATTTTGCAGGTTAACGTGATACACATTTACTTTTTCCGTACAACGTTCAGGTAATAGCGTAACTCTTGCATCCAGCGGTATCTTACCCAGATCATTTTTTGCATTGGTCCAGAATTCAGCGAAATCCGCCGGGTTGTCAACCGTTGGTTTTATACTTAATGGATCGAAGCCTGCAGTTGCCATTTTCCTGTATTCTTTACCTTCTACTTTCGCTACCACCGTGCATCTGAGAAAACCTGGTGTTTTCATCGTTCCTCCTTCAACCGATAAAACTCCTGTTGAAAGACTAAGTGAATCTTTTTTTTCAGGGTTCATTTTTTCCGGCCCAATTTCATAGCGTATCGCCGCATTTTTTAAAAGATTACCATACTGGTACACAGCGATAGAAAACTTTACATTTTCTCCTGTCTTGTATAACCAGTCCTGGTGATCAGGCGCTACTACTACCTTTACTATCTGCTCAACAGGTTGCGCAAAAACTTTAGTGCCTACTATTGCAGCAAGCAGCAAAACATTCAACATCTTTTTTTTCATAAACCTTGTTTTAAATTTGGAAAACATGTTTTTTATTCCTTCGAACACGTATTTTGTTTAGCCCTGCAGGCAGCCACACTTATGCAAGTCTTATCCCAACAAATATATCTAACTATTTAAATAAGGCATAATTGTAAATTAAGATCAGGAGTACCGAATATCATCCTATTAAGATTAAAGAATTTAGATTCTTAAGTGTCAAACCATTTATTAATTTTATCAATAAATTAAACTTATAACAATGACTAATATATCCCGCAGAAAAGTTATCGCAAATGTTACCTTGGGCGGAGCAGCAATACTTTACTCTCCCAATACATTGCTATCTGCTACCGCCCCTAAGAAAGACCGGCTAGGAGTAGCTTTGGTAGGATTAGGTTATTACAGCACCGACTTACTTGCACCGGCCCTGCAACAAACAAAAGAGTGCTACCTGGCGGGCATAGTAACCGGTACACCATCCAAGGCCGAAGTCTGGAAGAAAAAGTATAACATCGCCGACAAGAACATTTATAACTATGAAAACTTTGATCAGATTGCTACAAACCCTGATATTGACGTTGTGTATGTAGTGCTTCCCCCATCAATGCATAAAGAATATGTTATAAGAGCTGCGGATGCCGGCAAGCATGTATGGTGTGAAAAACCAATGGCAATCACGCCGGAAGAGTGTCAGCAAATGATCGATGCTTGCAAAAAAAATAAAAGATCCCTGGCAATTGGTTACCGGCTTCATCACGAGCCTAACACACAGGAGTATCGCCGGATAGTTAATCAAAAATTATTAGGCGAAGTTCAGAAGCTCAGTTGCGCAGCAGGTTACGTTGATAACCGCACTAACCACTGGAAGCAAAAAAAAGAAATGGGAGGAGGAGTGATGTATGATATGGGGGTGTATGCTATACAGGGTGCAAGGTTGGGTACAGGCATGGAACCCGTAAGAATTGCATCAGCAAAGACTTCTACCACACGACCTGAAATTTATAAGGACGGCCTTGATGAAACTGCAGTTGCTGTGCTTGAGTTTCCCGGTGGTGTATTGGCTGATATTAAAACAAGCTTTGGTGAAAATATTAATTTCATGAATATTGATTGTGAGAAAGGAGCTATTAATCTCTCACCTTATTCAGGATATAACGGAATAAAGGGTCATAGTCCTTTGGGAGAAATTTATTTTCCATATGAGGTTCCCTGGCAGCAGGCAAAGCAAATGGATGATGATGCAAAATCAATTAAAGCCGCAAAGCCAATGCTTGTGCCCGGAGAAGAAGGCTTACGTGATATCCGAATTGTGGAGGCAATTCATAAATCTGCTAAAACAGGCCAGGCCGTTGAGCTGATTGGGTATATCAGAAGCTAGGTAATGAAAGGAGGCATACTGACCATCACCCGACAAAATAGTCGTATAGTTTCCATCCTGGAATAATTGTTTTGAAAATGCTGCCCGGCCAAATATCTCTTCACTCTGTTGAGGAGTGAAACAAAATGTACTTAAAATACTGTGAGAACCAGATTTAAATGTGAGCTGATAGTATTTATCAGGTGATCTATTTCAAATGGCTTTTCTATAAAATCATCGGCATTTGATTCCGCAATTACTTTACTTCTGTCAGCATGAGCTGAAAATAAAATTATGGGGGTAGTAAGTTTTTTATGCCTGAGCTCCTTACAAATCTGAGTACCTGACTTACCCGGCAAATTTATATCTAAGAGAATAAGATCAGGATTATAATTTTTTACAACTTCATCAACATTAAAACCAGTAGCATAAGTTGACACATTAAAACCATGTGACTGCAGAAGATATTTAACCACCTCTAAAATATCTTCATCATCATCAACTATTAAAATTTTTTTCATCGGACGTATTGGATTTAAAAATAGATTCTGATATAATAATTATAACTAAGAAAGGCAGATTAATCTCATCAAACTAAATTATAATTAAAGAACTTTTATAACGGTTTACGGCAGAGATTATTGCTGAAATAACCATCAGAAATAAATTTTTATTTGGAGTAAAGGCAGATATAGTTTAATAAGAGTAGATTCATAAGCAAGTCCCGGCCGCATCTTACTGGCTTTTAGCCTTTAAAGTTCCGGAATAAAAAGTTTTAAATCAGCTATTATCGGGAGCTTCGTCTGAGACAAGTGTATCCGGTATTATAGTTTTACCAAATACATCATAATAAAGCACCGTTTTTTTTAGCGATATTAATGCTGAATGGTGATCATCCTTTATTATCCTTTGTCATTTGCGACGTAATCCATCTTTTCATTTTCATTTCAAATATTTGCAGCGGCATTGCTCCGTCTTTTAAAACCTCATTGTGAAATGCACGAACGTCAAACTTTTTACCCAATGCTTTTTTTGCATTATTACGCATTTCTTTAATTTTTAATTCGCCGATTTTATAGGAAAGAGCCTGCCCTGGCATTGAAATATAGCGTTCAATTTCAGAGATAGCAGCAGCCTCCGTAATTGGTTCATTGGCCAGGCTATACTGTATGGCTTGTTCACGGGTCCAGCCGTTGCTATGCATTCCTGCATCTACCACCAGTCTTATAGCCCGGTGCATTTCACCCTGTAGCTGACCTATTTGCATAAAAGGGTCTTTATACAATCCTAAATCTTTGCCCAGGCTTTCTGCATATAAACCCCACCCTTCAACATATGCACCATACCGTCCTATTTTTTGAATACCTGGTATATCTGCATTTTCTGTTTGCAGAGAAAGCTGGTAATGATGCCCGGGTATAGCTTCATGCAGAAAAAGATCTTCCATAGTCCAGTAATTATATTTTGTTGCATCCACCACGGGAAAATAAAATACACCTGGCCGTGAGCCATCAGGTGTGCCAGTCATATAATTTGCGGCTGTGGTTGCAGCCCTGTATTTTTCTATCGGCCTTATTTCGAAAGCGGTTTTGGGAGTTGTGTTAAATTGTTCTGACAAATGTGGTTTTATACTATCATAGATTTTATGAAATGCAGCTACAACCTCCTCATCTTTCTTAAACGGCGTAAACTTTGGGTCAGTTGAGAGATATGTATAAAAAGCTTTTAAATCACCTTTAAAACCAGCCTTCTGTTTTATATCTTCTAACTCCTTTCGTATCCTTGCAACTTCATTTTTGCCCAGGTCAAAAACCTGGTCAGGGGTTATATCTGTGGTGGTCCATGATTTAACCAAAAAGGCATACTCTTCTTTTCCACCTGGCACTGCAGTTATCGCAATTGTGCTTCTCGCCTTAGGTAAGTATTCATGCTTAATAAACGTCAGTAAACGTGTGTATGCAGGAAAAAGCTGTTCCTTTATGGCAGTTGTGTAAGATTCAGTAAGCCGCTGTTTATCTTGTGGTGAAAAGGCCACAGGCATATTTATAATTGGCTTATAAAAAATACTTTTTGAAATGGTGTCAACGACCATCGCCTCCAGTTGCGGAACAACTTTTTCCATTAAAATTTGCGGTTGCACAATGTTCAGAGCAATTCCCTCTTTCATATTATTAATAGCAGAATCTGTCCAGGCAACAAAGCCGTTTATCCGTTTTAAAAAATCATCATAATCTTTTACTGATTTAAAAGGGTGAATGCTACTGCCTGCGCCCATGAGGCCGAAAGAAATACGAAAGTCAAACATTTGTGATACAGGTGTGAGATAGCTTTTATGCTTTAAGGCAGTAATACTTCTTGCCAGGTCGTACTGAAATATCTGGTAACTAAGCTGATCTCTTGATGATAGCTGCTGAAATGAATAAGATTTAAGAGAATCAAGATAACGGCTATAAAGGCTTTTTGACTGATCACGATATGGCTGACTGATCGGATTCTCCAGTTGGTCGTTATAACGGTAATCACCTCTGGCAGATGCCACCGTAGGATTTAATTTGATATATTCTTCATAATATGAATTCAACATCGCTTTAAAAGGATTAGCAAAATTTGTTGAAGATTGACTGTAAGAATATGAGGAGCTTGTAATTACTAAGATGAACAGGCAATGGCGCATAATTAAAATTTTAAATAAAACATTCAAAGTTTAATAAACATTACAGGGTAAAATTAAGTGTAAATAAAAAATAATAAAATCACTGGCTCTCCTATATTGCGGTATCAATGATATTTTTCGCTTTACCGGTTTAAGAATTAAGTATGAAAAAATTTATTTTAACTGTATTTATTATGAGTACTCTATATGCTGCAGCAGCACAATCCATTGATAAAATTATTACATTAGGAGAGGTAAAGCGGATCGAAGAAAGACTGTCTTCCGATGATATGCAGGGCAGACGGGTGTTTACGCCGGGTATTCAAAAAGCTTCTGCGTTTATAGAAGGGGAATTTAAGAAAATTGGCTTGAGGCCTTTTAATGGCGCCAATGATTATCGCCAGCAATTTTTTTTGTATCACTCTACAATTGCTGCGGAAAAAATTACGGTAAACGGAAAGGTGATTGCCGATTCTTTGATTGCCGGTTTTTCTTATCAACCCCAAGTTGCCTTAACTGAAAAGAGTGGTGTAGAAATTGTTAAGATAAGTAAAGGCGCTCAATTCGGGCAGTTATTTTATCAATATTACCAGAGTGAAAAAAATCTGTTAGTGTTGGTTGATAGTTCTTTTAAAAATCGCCTTAAGAACATACAAGGGATAGATAAGATTTCGGCAGAGTCCCGCAAAAATACCGTAATCTTTATTTTTGGCTTTACAAATGCAACCACATTTTCTATTCATATTACCAACACGGTCATTAAAAAATCTTTAAATAATGTGGTTGGTGTTTTACCCGGCAAAAGCAAGCCGGGTGAATATGTTATTTTTTCTGCGCATTATGATCACCTGGGTACTGGCTCGCCCGCCGAAGGCCTGCCACACGATAACATAGACTCAGTTTATAACGGCGCCAATGATGATGCTTCGGGCTCCACTGCTGTAATAATGCTGGCGAAATATTTTAAAAGACTCAACAACAATGAGCGTACCATCGTGTTTGTAACTTTTGCTGCAGAAGAGATTGGCGGGTTCGGTTCACAATATTTTTCAAAGCAGCTGGTGCCGGAAAAAGTAATGGCGATGTTTAATATTGAAATGATCGGCACGGAATCAAAGTGGGGCCGCAATTCAGCTTATATAACAGGTTTTGAAAAAAACAATGTCGGCCAAATATTGCAGAAGAATTTAAAAGGAACAACTTTTACATTTTATCCTGATCCTTATCCCGAACAGCAACTATTCTATCGTTCTGATAATGCAACGCTTGCCAGGCTTGGTGTACCGGCACATACTATTTCCACTTCCAGGATGGATAGCGAGCCCAACTATCATAAAGCCAGCGACGAAGCAGGCACACTTGACATGGACAATCTGACAGCGATCATTAAAGCCATTGCATTAAGCTCGGCTTCCATTAACAGTGGAGAAGATTCTCCTTCAAGAGTAGATAAGGCGAGCTTGGAATGAAAGAGAATTAAAAATATCTTCGAAGCGGGCAAGTATTTTATTTCCGCCGATGCTCAGGTGGAATTGCCTCACAATTTTTATGACGTGATGGCCAGCAGTTTTTATTTGGCAATCAGGCTTTAAAACTATATTTTTTTAGAAAATTAAAACATGTATAAATATTTTTTTGGGCTTCTTTTGTTTGCAGGCACAACCTGTGAAGGCCAGGATGAAAAGCCCGTTACAGACCTTAGCGGAGCTTATTCAATGTTATCTCAAAGTTTAGAAGGAGACGCTGTTGATACTACTTTTACGGAGCGTAAGCAATTAAAAATTTATAGTGGCCATTACATGATGTATGTTCGTTTAAGTCTCTATGATTTAGCTTCTTCTTCTTTTGGTGTAGGCACATTTTCAATTAAAAAAGGAAAACTTACTGAGCATATCATTTATAGCGCATCGGGCACTATCGAAAATACAAACTCATTTTCAGGAACGGTAAAAGTTAGTAAAAGGCTTCAGGGGTATGAGCAGGTAATACCTGAGATCATCTCTGATGAAGGCAGGGTGCGTCTTACCGAAGATTACCAATTACTTCGTGCCGGGTTACAATCACCGTTGGATGGAACATGGAAACTAACAAATGCCTATACTATTAACAAGAAAGATACAGCCCACAATAATACTGTAAAGTATAAAACCTTCTATAGGGGTAATTTTTCAGCCGGCAGCTTTGGTACAAAATCTTCAGGTGAAAAATATACTATAGCCGAATATGGAACATTCCGTTTGAATGGAAAAAACAAGCTTAAAGAGACCATTACCTATTCAACTATATCATCAGGAAACGGACAGTCACATGATTTGGATATTTCTTTAAAAGGCACTGATGCCGTAACAATAAAAACCACCGATGCTGCAGGTATTGAAGAAGTAGAAAAATATATCAGAATGAAATAACAGGTACAGCAAGACAGTGGTTAAATCGCAATTCCTTTACTGCATTGACAAATAATTTCTTACATTTCATTTTAAATAATTTCAAAAAAGCATGAAAAGATATTCATTGATTATCCTGTTGTTTATAACAAACATAGTACAGATTGCGGCACAAAAAACCCAACCTGTTACCCAGGCTATTCCAGAAACTGCAGGGTTTTCTTCAGAGCGGTTAAAGAGAATTGATAATACGATGAACGAATGGGTGCAGAAAGGATGGATGCAGGGCGGAGAAGCGTTGATTATAAGAAATGGAAAGATTGTTTATTACAAAACTGCGGGATATAATGACGCAGAAGCAAAAACCCCGTTAGCGAAAGATGCGATATTCCGTATCGCTTCGCAAACAAAGGCCATTACCAGCGTTGCCATAATGATATTATTTGAAGAAGGAAAGTTATTATTAAGTGATCCGGTTTCTAAATATATCCCGTCTTATAAAAATCAAAAAGTATTGGATAAATTAAATTTTGCAGACACAACATATTCAAGTGTGCCTGCTGAAAGAGATATTACGATAAAAGATTTGCTAACCCATACTTCTGGCATTGCGTATGCCATGATAGGGTCAAGAGAATCCAATGCTATTTATGCAAAAAGTAAATTAACGGCAGGTATCGGCGGCACCAATGAATCTTTACTTACAGCAATGACGAGGCTGGGCACATTGCCGCTCATGCACCAGCCGGGGCAAAAATGGACCTACGGTTTAAATACTGACCTTCTTGGGTGCCTGGTTGAAGTTATTTCAGGAATGAACCTGAATGATTTTTTCAAAACACGGATATTTGAACCATTAGGCATGAAGGACACTTATTTTACCATCCCCAAAGAAAAGGCAAATCGCCTGGTAAATATTTATACAGAAGACTCAACCGGGCATTTAAAAAAATCCACGGGGGGGTTGCTGAATGGTACTGTTGGCCCAGATTATCCGCTTCTGGAGAAAACCTATTATTCAGGAGGTGCAGGTCTTTCATCTGCTATTTACGATTACGCCATCTTCCTGCAGATGTTATTAAACGGTGGCGAATACAATGGCAAAAGAATATTAAGCCGTAATACTGTGCGTATGATGACAATGAATCAAATAGGGGATACGGTATTTCGCGGGGATGATAAATTTGGCCTGGGATTCCAGATTGTTGGTAAAAAAAATGGTAATGTACCGGCACAGCCAGGCACGTATAGCTGGGGCGGAGCCTATTCTACTTCCTACTGGGTTGATCCCAAAGAAAAAATGGTTATGCTTTTTTACCGGCAATTGCAACGCAGCACACATGGAGATGTAGTAGAAAAATTCAGGGCATTGGCTTATGCAGCGATCAATGATTAAAATCTTTATAAACCTGATGGAGCTTGATTTTTAATAACCGATTTCCTATTTTGATAGCCCTCAAAAGTTTGAACTGCCTGGTCAGTAGAAACAAAAATGCCCTTGCAAGCAAGGGCATTGATATGTTATTCACAATATAGGATAGATGACATGTTAATCAATATAGGATAGAGGGAAACCAAATCCAAATTAAACAGTTCCTCTGTTAACTACTTTTAGGATTATCATTATAACAGCGATAACCAAAAGAATGTGAATTATTCCCCCGGTGAAAAAACCACCAAGAAAAGAAATTGCCCAAATAATCACCAGGATTACTGCGATAACGTATAAGAGGTTGCCCATGATAAATTTGTTTTAAAGGATTAATAATACCTTACTTAAATAAATATCCTGCCAAAAAATTTACATGATAATATCCAGTCAATTTGGTCTTATTAATGATTTTTTTTCTCATACAGTGGATTATTGTCCACGAAAACTATTAATCGAATAATGTTTAAGTTGAAACAGTATATTTTTAAACAGCGACTTTATATTGGCTTAATATGGCTGCTATGTAGAAGAGTAAAATAATTTTAATTACCTGATAAAGGCACCATTCTCGCAGAAAGATCCGGCTGTTTCATATTTTTATTAAAAGGAAACTTAGGGCGTTCAATTCTTTTGTAAGTTAATCTTTCCAAATTCTGGTCTACCCCGCCCGGCGTACTTGCAAGTATCCAATCCGCCCTCATGGCAAATAGTTCCGTTCCAGGTAACCTATTTTAGACGAAGAAAATTGAGACTATTCCCCTTGCTTATTTGTGATTGGTCACAGAACGGATGGCGGCGGCCTGCACATCGGGTAGGATTAATCGGCATAAACTATCGATACCTCAAATGGGGAAATAAAAAAGCGCCCCTCACGTTAATAGTATACTTATTGGCAGCTAATTATGCCTTTATAAAAATATACCGATGAATGAACAACAGCGATTGCGGGAACTCGAAAGGTATAAAATATTAGATACGCCTGCAGAACAGGAACTTGATGACCTTGTTGAAATTGCCTCAGCCATATTTGGAGCGCCTGTTTCGCTGATATCCTTTATAAATGAAACCCGCCAGTGGTTTAAGGCAAAAAAAGGTCTTGAGTTTGAAGAAATGCCAAGAGAAACTTCCTTTTGCCAGCATACCCTGTATAGCCCCAATGCGGTATTAGTTGTAGACGATCCCTTAAATGATGAAAGATTTAAAAATAGCCCTTTGGTACAAAGCGGCCCCCACGTGCTGTTTTATGCAGGAGCTCCCTTAGAAACGCCAAACGGTAATGTTATTGGAACAATATGCGTTCTTGATAATAAAAGGCATATCGTAAATGAAGACCAGAAAAAAGCATTAATGCTCCTGTCAAAAAAAGTAATGGGTTATCTTGAAATGCGGAATATTTTAATAGAACAAAATGATAAAATTGAATTTAATGCTGCAAGACTTAAGAAATTAACTGACCGTTCTCCCGGTGCAATTTACCAGTTAGAAATGAATACAGATGGTGATATATCATTTGCTTTTATCAGCAAGGGAATAGCAGACCTGCACCCAAAACTTACCATTGATGAATTGACAAAGAACCCAAAAATTTTATTTAAAGTTATTCACCCTGATGATCTGCATGCAGTTAAAAAAAGTATGGACGAATCATTTTTAAGGCTTTCGCCCTGGAGCGTTGAGTACAGAGTAGTAAGAGATAATAATAAAATAACCTGGCTCTGGGCCAATGCTAACCCGGAGAGAAAAGAGGATGGAACAGTAGCCTGGTATGGCACACTTGAAGATATAACTGACAAGAAAGAATACATTCAGGGCCTGGAAGATATACTATTTGATATTTCGCATGTTATGCGCAAACCGGTTACTACCATGATTGGGTTAGTCAACAATATTCAAACAGAAAATTTAAACCAGGATAGATTAAAAAAATCTATTCAATATATCAAAATAGTTTCTATAGAAATGGACGACTATACAAAAAAATTAACTGAAAAATACTTTGAGATCAGGCAAAAGGCTATTGCTAATAAGAACACAACGATTGCTGTTTTATAGCAAGCAATTATTGTCGTTGTTATTAAAAATAGTGCTTTCTATTGCTATCTCCTTTTCAATCGGTTCAATTGTGCTGATTTTTTGCAAAATTCTTTTAAATCATTTGCTGGCAAAATGCTGAGAGCCGCATCGTTCTATGGTATGGGTCGATAAACCCATATTTACTTATTTACACAGATACCCAATTACTTTTATTGGCAAAATATTTTGATTTTTTATAAAGAAATTATCAGGCTTGTACTTCATTTTAATTTTTGTGAAGTGATCGTAGTTGCATTTGTAATTTGCCTTTATGCTGTTAATGCTGAATTTAATTTAGATCAAGACTTCATTTCATCCATCTGCAGGTCAAATTCATATAGAACTGTAAACACCGCGGCAGGGCAAAGGTTTACAGGCTTAGAGGGCTTCTATTATAAAAGATCGGTGAAAGGTGTAATTTCAACATTCATACAGGTATTCAGACGAGCATAGAATATTATTGATTTTTACTGGTAGCATTAGCGCCTGCTGGCACAAAGACCTTTTCTCTGCAACTTTTTGCAGAAAGTTGAAAAGACATAACTTAAAAAAGTTCCTGTTGATAGTTGGGATGAAAGAACACTTTATTTTGCAGACATGAATCAAAAAATCTGGGGTATACTGCTTATTTTTATTTGCCCGGTGTTTCTATTTTCTCAAGCCAAAAACCTTGATTATTTTCTTAATAATGCCATTAGCAATAGCCCATTGCTAAATGAATACCGAAATAATATTTTAACTGCCGGAATTGACAGTGAATTAATAACAGCGGCAAACAGGTACCAGGTTACCGGCAATGGAAACGCGTATTATGCGCCAATTGTAAAAGGATATGGATATGATAAAGCTATAACCAATGGCCAGCAATTATCAGCATTGATTGCTTTAAATAAACAAATTTATAACAAGAGAAACCTAAGTCTTCAGTTTGCGGATTTGCAATTGCAAAAAGATTCAATAAAAATAACCTCAGCCATCTCCACACAGGATCTTAAAAAAAATATTGTAGGGCAATATATATTGGTTTATAGTGATCAGCTTCAGATGGATTTTAATAAGGAACTTTCCACATTGTTGAACCGGCAGGAAAGCATTTTAAAAATACTTACCCAAAAAAACGTGTACAGGCAAACAGATTATTTATCTTTTTTAATAACTGTGCAGCAACAGAATTTAACACGTAACCAATTAGAAGCTCAGTATAAGAGTGATTTTTCAACCTTAAATTACCTCGCTGGTATTTTTGACACTACCACTTCTAAAGTTGCTGAACCTGACCTTTTTGCAGTAAAAAATTTTATTACAGATAGCTCCGCCTTTTTTTTAAAATATAAATTAGACAGCTTACGCCTTACAAACACCAAGGCCTTAATTGATTTAGGGTATAAGCCAAAAGTGAGTTTATTTGCCGATGCCGGGTATCAGTCGAGCTTTGAAATAAGTCCGTATAAAAATTTCGGAACCAGTTTTGGGATTAATTTTTCCATACCTATTTATGATGGCAAACAAAAGAAACTGCAATATCAAAAGATCAGCATAATGGAACGAACAAGACAAAGAAACAGGGATTTTTTTAAGAGCCAGTATTACCAGCAAATTGCACAGCTTCGACAGCAGCTTGCAGCAACTGAAGCCCTCGGGGAACCTATTAATATCCAGATAAAATATTTAGAGACCTTAATAGAGGCTAATGGAAAGTTGTTGGAAACAGGTGATATTAAAATGACTGACTATATTCTGGCACTTAACAATTATATTACTGCCAAAAATTTATTAGTACAAAATATGATAAACAGGTACCAGATAATAAACCAGTTAAACTACTGGAATAAATAACCCTCAATGCAATCACCAATAAAATATTTTTTCCATTTATTAATAATCTCTGCCGTACTATTTATTTCCTGCAAAAACAAAGCGGCTGACGAACCACAGGAAGAGGAGGCAGAGGTTCGTACACCTGTTACTATCACTGCCATGCAATACGATGGTATTGAAGAATATATTGAATTGAATGCAACGTCAACTTTTCTTCAAAAGAGTTATGTAAAGGCTAATCTCACGGGTTATATAAAATCTGTAAACATTCATTTCGGAAGTTTTGTTAACGCGGGCCAGGTCTTATTTTCTTTGCAAACAAAGGAATCGGAAGCTTTGGGAAATACCATAAATAAACTTGACCCAAATTTTAAATTCAGCGGAATAAATTATGTAAAGACGACCGGCAGCGGTTATATAACTGAGTTAGATCACCAGGCTGGTGACTATGTACAAGACGGCGAGCAGTTAGCCGTAATAAGTGACATGCACAGTTTTGTGTTTTTGATGGACATGCCTTATGAATACAAACGCTATGTAATGAATAATAAAATAGCCCAGATTATCCTGCCTGATGGAGAAAGGCTGCAGGGCGTAATTCAAACATCAATGCCTTTTGTAGATTCTGTTTCGCAAACGCAGGCTGTGGCCATAAAAATAAATGCGCCGCACCAAATTCCGCCGGGCCTGGTAGCCAAAGTAAAGATCATAAAAGTTTTAAAGGCAAGCGCTTCATCTTTGCTTAAGGCGGCTGTTTTATCTGATGAAACACAATCGGAATTTTGGGTAATGAAATTGATCAATGACAGCACTGCCATAAAGGTTCCTGTAAAAACCGGAGTTGAAACAACTGATAAAATTGAGATTCTTTCTCCGGAATTTTCTCCGAAGGATAGAATTTTGTTAACCGGAAATTTTGGACTGCCAGATACGGCTTTGGTAATCGCACCCGGCCCCGAAGGGGAGAAGAAAACCCCACCGCTTAAAGATGAGTAAAGGCCAAAGGGACAAGAAAAGTTTTCATTTTAGTTAATCAGGATGAAAAAAATTAATTACTTAATAATAGTCTCTGTCCTTCTCCCTGGGAGAAAGGCTGGGGGTGAGGCTCCTTCCTCATGAACAATTTTTTTATCTCATATAA
>JBDSFG010000364.1:0-3370 GCA_039919615.1 Ginsengibacter sp.
GGCATAGTTTGGAGAGTATCTTTGTTGCAGAAGTTGATTGGTGTTCAACAAACATTAATCAGAATTATCCAATATCCACTGAAAAGAACCATTCCCCATCCAGGAAAACCAAATAATCCGATATCAGTCAACTTCTTTTTTTCTTTTATCCAGTCCATTTAAAATACCCATCCAACTGAAAACCTGCCATAGAAATATGGAATTAAAATCTTACTAAAAAACAATAAACCAAAGAATGAAAATTAATTTATGAGCGGGTAATTTTTCCGAACTCCTGCACCTATCCGCGGCAGTTTTTACTGGTGCCCGCAGAATCCAAATGTCTCAACTATTTTTTGACAATATTGTCTTACAGAAATAAAAGGCTGCAAACATGCCTAAAATCTGATTTTGTTTTTGTAATATTGCTCTTTGCTAACCTGATTCCTATTCAAATATCTTTTTGATTTTATCCTTTATCGGCGAAAGTATCGGATACCCGAAATAATCACAAGTCTCCTTTATTAATTTTATTACCCACAAAGCATTTTTTACAATAAAATTATTGTAAGTAGTTGCGCAACCTTTGAAACGATGAAAAGAACACTTTTATCAGTAATTATTATTATGCCCGTCACTCTGCTCATTATTACGGGGCACAGAAGTAAAGAAAGGCCGTACAAGAATCTAACAGCAGAAATTGATTCTGTTATAAAAATTCAAACAAACCTGCAAATTCAAACTCTACTTCAATATGATTCAATTGAAAAACACAAAAGTGTTAGCTCTGATCCTCTTTTTATAGAAAGAGTGAAACAATTAAAAAATAATCTCTTAAAACAAGAACGGCAAGTTGACTATTTACGGAAGCGAATAATGATAGATGAAACGGCTGACTAATAAACTATCCAACTTACCGGAAATGCCTGCATATACTTAGCGCTTGCTTAAAGAAGCTATTGCTTAAGGTTTACAAATCAACTTTCAGAAAATTGCTGATTGTTACCAGGCGACTTTCTTCGCCGTGAAAATTATGATCTGCCTGTTGTTCCAAAATCAGCAGCCTCATCAGGCATTCTCGTACAAGCTCAACCTGTTTTTTAACAGACTTATGTCATCCTGTAACTGTTTTACCTTTAGTAACAGGTAGGTTATTGCTTCAATACCTTCCAGGTTTATATCCAGATCATAATGTAATCGCACAAATTTCTCCAGGTCAGTTAATTTTTCCGGATCAATGAAACGGTCTTCTTCAATAGTTTTAACTTCTATTAACCCAAATTGCTGAAGGGAATTAATAAAGGAAAATTCAACCTCGTGGTGAATACAAAATTCTTCCGCAGATATTAAATGTTGTTCTTGCATAAAAATTATTTTGATAATTTAGATAACTCCATAAATAACTCTTTTTGCCTTTCGGTGAGATTAACGGGTAACAGCACTTCATAAGTGATAAACATATCCCCGAATATACCCTCCTGCTTATAAACCGGGAAACCCTTACCTTTTAATCTTATTTTAGTTCCATTTTGCATTTCCGGAGTAACCTTTAATTTAATTTTTCCGCTGAGCGTATCAAGTGTAATCTCTCCGCCTAATACCGCCGTGTAAAGATCAATTTTAACGATCGTATGTACATCGATTTTATCTCTTTTAAACATGGTATTATTATCTATAACAAAAGTAATATAAAGATCGCCCATAGGCCCTCCATTTACACCCGGAGCGCCATGTTCTTTCAACTTAATAACCTGCCCGTTTTCAATACCTGCAGGAATAGTTATCCTCAGGTTTTTACCGTTAACGGTTATAGTTTGCTGGTGTGTTTTATAAGCACTAGTAAGAGTCACGTGTAACTCTGCATTATAATCCTGGCCCCTGAATTTTGTTTGCCTGCTCCGGCCTGAATTGCCAAAAAGGGAAGAAAAAAAATCAGAGAAATCTTCATTTCCGCGTGTGCCTGAAAACCCATACTCATCATAATTGCCCTGCCCGCCCTGCTGATTTCTTGCTTTTTCAAACTGGTCTGCATGTTGCCAGTCTTTTCCATGCTGATCGTATTTTTTTCTTTTTTCAGGATCGCTTAAAACTTCATTGGCCTCGTTAATCTGCTGAAATTTTTTGTGCGCCTCTTTATCATTTGGATTTAGATCAGGATGATGTTTACGGGCCAATTTGCGATAAGCACTTTTGATCTGTACTTCTGTTGCCTTTTTATCCACTCCAAGTATTTTATAGTAATCAACAAACTCCATATATTTCTATTATTAAAAAATGTAGGGCTAAAGTTAAAAAGAAATATGCTGTACTTCTTTACTCTTATGATTTATAGTAGAAATAAAGCCTCACTATTGAATTAAAATTTTGCTCATTTTTAAAATTAAACCTGCATAAGTTTATATGTTACTGCGGCATGATTTTTTCTTTGCAGTGGTTACACTAAAAATTTTATTATGGAAACTGTAATTGACCTTAAAGACCTGCTGAAACATGAGATAACGGACCTGTATTCAGCGGAGCAACAAATTATTGAAGCCTTGCCATTAATGATTGAAAAGGCCGGCAACGGTAAATTAAAAACGGCTTTAAAAGATCATTTAAAAGTTACAAAAGATCAAAAGGCACGGCTTGATGAAATTAAGGAATTGTTGGGTGAACCTGCACCAAATGGAAATGGTGGAGGTGATAAAAAACCTGGATTTTTTTCACGCTTGTTTGGCGGTTCAGATAAATGTAAAGGCATGGAAGGGTTGATTACCGAAGGCGAGAAAATGATGTCAGCAGATATGAGCCCTGAAGCCGCTGACGCAGCAATTATTGCCAGTGCGCAAAAGATCGAACACTATGAAATTTCCGGCTATGGCACTGCACGTGCTTTTGCAAGGGAATTAAATTTGGGCGAAGTAGCTAATAAGCTGGAACAAACACTAAATGAGGAGTATGCAGCTGATGACCTTTTAACCAAGCTTGCGGTTGGTAAAATAAATATTGAAGCAGAATTTGCAGATGGCTCACGGAATGGTAAAAGCCCGTCTAAATTGAAAGTGGTATCTAATGGTAAATCAAATGGCGCAACCACAGTTGCTAAAAAGAGCGGCAGTGCACTAAGGGCAAATCTAAAATCAGCTCCGGGAAAAAGCCATTCACCAAAATCTTCAGCAAAATCCTCAGCTTCCCAAAGTTCACCCACCAACAAAAAATCTTTAAATAAAAATAATAGCAAAGTCCCGGTTAAAACTAAAACCGCGGCTAAAAATAGCAAAGCTAAATCTTCAAAAACCGCCGGCAGTAAATCATCTCTAAAAAAAAGCAAATCAATACGCAGACGTTAGTACAACTTATTTAATATCTTTTTAATTAATTAACCGTTCTTGAATAAGGGCGGTTTTTT
>JBDSFG010000391.1:0-6822 GCA_039919615.1 Ginsengibacter sp.
GAATGACATCACATAAATGTAACAAATATAGTAGCGCATACCTTCCCACATTAATTTCCAGGTTCTGTTGTTTTTAAACCAGAATGGAAAAGTAATAAGCATTGTAATAGAAAGGGGATGAGAATGGTGTACGATAAAGGTGTTGTAGGTAAGCGCATATATTACAAACAGCAAACTAAATAATAAAATACCTGTTCTTTTCAGCGGGAATATAATACTCACAATACAGGACAAAAAAAGAATGATATCAAAAAATACTGCTCCTGCCTGGTTATAGATAATAATGTTTGGAATGGGAGAAAATTTATACAACCAATAAGTAATATCCAGGCTTAAAACAAACAAGGGTGGCTGCAAAAGATGTGAGGGCGTAACATGCAGAAAAAAACGAAACACAAGAAAAATAAAAATAAATGTAAATACCAAACGGGTTATTACCACTCTTTCTCCTTCCTGCTCTTTGTTCATCATAGCAGTTTATAAATTAGAGTTGAGAAAAGTTTTTTTACTTCGCCATTGCTTTGGTAAGCAACGCTGATCTCATAAATATCAATTTTGTAAACCGGTTTCTTTATATGTTGCTCAAGGTATCTTTTATACCATTCCGGAAATTTTTTCAATTCAGAGGTATCATTGTAAAACTTTAATCCGGGTAACTTCTTCTTAAAGAAAGTATGGTGTACATTCCAGTAATCCACATAGGCTTTGAGGGGATCAACGCCATTGTTTCTTTTCATTGCAATAAAGTAATCCAATGTGTTGGTAAAAAATAATTTGCGGGGCTCATCCCAGGTGTGCGGAAATAAAAGCGCTTCATTGTTATTATATCTTACTTCTAAAAATGAATAAGTTTTTTGCTGAGGAATAGGGCGGGAGTAAAGATCCCATAAAAAAAAAGGAGTATGCTCCACTTTAAAAATAAAATTTGCAGCAAGGTTAAATGTTATAAACAGCAGTACGAGAACAAATAAAAATTTGCTTGTATAAAATAATCTTATAAAATAAAACTTTGAATTCATTTAATAATTATCAAAAATATTTCTTTCGCATAAATAATAAATATACCTGTTATGCGATGTGAAACCGCTCATACTACAATCTAAATCAAAATTTAATGATGGGAAAATTTGTATTTAATACAATTTACTTTTATACAGAATTTGGTTTTTTCCAAACACGTATGCTTGCCCCATTACATTATCTTTGCGACGTTTATAAATTATTAACGGAAAAATGAAGAACATCAGGAATTTCTGCATAATAGCACACATTGATCATGGCAAAAGTACGCTGGCAGACCGTTTGCTGGAGTTCACACATACAATAAATGACCGGGACATGCAGGCGCAGGTTTTGGATAATATGGATTTGGAAAGAGAAAAAGGGATTACCATAAAAAGCCATGCAATACAAATTAATTACAACCTTAATGGCGAAGATTATGTATTAAACCTGATTGATACCCCCGGCCATGTGGATTTTAGTTATGAGGTTAGCAGGGCACTTGCTGCATGTGAGGGCGCTTTGCTTTTGGTTGATGCCTCACAAGGTATACAGGCCCAAACAATTTCTAATTTATACCTGGCAATTGAAAATAACCTGGAGATAATTCCGGTGATCAATAAAATTGATATGGATGGCGCCATGGTACCCGAAGTGCAGGATCAGATAGTAGAATTAATTGGATGTAAGCAGGAGGATATTTTATTGGCAAGCGCCAAAACCGGTATTGGTATTGAAGAAATTCTCGCCGCAATAATTTCACGCATACCGGCTCCAAAGGGAAATCCTGATGAGCCTTTACAGGCGCTGATATTTGACAGCGTATTTAATTCTTTCAGAGGTATTATTATTTATTACAGGATATTTAATGGTACGCTAAAGAAAGGTGATAAGATAAGATTTGCCAATGTAGGGTTTGAATATAATGCTGATGAAGTAGGCATTTTAAAATTGGGAATGGAACCAAAAAATGCTGTAATGGCAGGCGATGTAGGTTATATTATTACGGGGATTAAAAATGCTAAAGAAGTAAAAGTAGGGGACACGATAACGCTGGTAAATAACCCATGTAAAGAAGCAATAAAAGGTTTTGAAGAAGTGAAGCCAATGGTTTTTGCAGGAATATTTCCTGTAAATACCGATGAATTTGAAGAGTTGAGAGATTGTATGGAGAAGTTGCAATTAAATGATGCATCCTTAACATTTGAACTGGAAACTTCGCAGGCATTGGGCTTTGGATTTCGTTGCGGATTTTTAGGTATGCTACATATGGAGATCATACAGGAGAGGCTTGAAAGAGAATTTAATCAAACAGTAATTACCACCGTACCTAACGTAAGCTTTATTGCCTATACTACACGTGGGGAGAAAATTACGGTAAACAACCCTTCGCAAATGCCTGACCCCAGCCGCATTGAGAAGATTGAAGAGCCGTTTATAAAGGCACAAATAATTTCAAAGCCCGATTATATTGGCAACATTATGACGCTTTGTATAAATAAAAGAGGCAACTTAATTAACCAGGGATATTTAACGCCAACACGGGTTGAGCTTACTTTTGAAATGCCCTTAACAGAAATTGTTTTTGATTTTTATGACAGGTTAAAAAGTTTAACAAGAGGATATGCATCGTTCGACTACCATCCTATTGCCTACCGCGAAAGTGATATTGTGAAGATGGATATTTTATTAAATGGCGAAAAGGTAGATGCTTTGAGTGCGTTAATTCACCGGATACGTTCACAGGAATTTGGACGTAAGCTTTGCGAAAAACTGAAAGACCTTGTTCCACGTCAGCAATTTCAAATTGCAATACAGGCTGCTATTGGCGCTAAAGTAGTGGCCCGTGAAAATATAAGCGCTATCAGGAAAGATGTTACTGCCAAATGTTATGGCGGTGATATCAGCCGCAAGCGTAAATTGCTGGAAAAACAAAAAGAAGGTAAGAAGCGAATGAAGCAAATAGGCAATGTAGAGGTGCCACAGGAAGCCTTTCTGGCAGTTTTGAAATTAGATGAATGATAAATATTCCTGCTCACAATTCTTTATGGTGTAAGGGAAAAAAGGCTGGAAGATGTTGCAGATATTTCTTTTCTTATCGGGCTACTTTCCTTATTCGGAACAACCTTACTGATCACTTTTAACTTTATAGAATAAACTCGGTGCTATTGATTTGCTATAAGTCTCCAAATCAAACATTCTCTCCTTTATTTTATTTTTTTTCTAGGTGTGTTAGCTTGTGGGGTGCTGTTTACAGGCTTATCCGGCATATCACTTTCTTGTATACCATTAGTTTTTAACCGGGTTTCATCAATATTGCCTTTGTCATCCAGGATGGGGTTTGGCACCGGGGCCTGGCCTTCTTTTAATTGTTGTGTAAATACTTTTTTTATATGTACCCATATCCCATCTTTCCATTGTAAGCCTTCGTAATCGCCGTCTGGAATGTAGGTATATTTTTTTTGAGGTTCTCCTGTTTCAGAAATCAGGTGTTCGTAAATTATCATGTCCAGGTCTTTATCGTAAGTGAGCCGCGGGCCGGCACTCTTCTTATATTCCATAATAAACCGGTTGCCTGAATTAGCAAATATTTCATTTACAGCGCTAAAATATTTACCTCCAAAAAAAGGGGAGCCATCATTAAAGGTTAGCACTTCAACAATTTTTTTATTGCTGTTCCTGTTATTTTCATCATAGCCAAGCAGTGTATAATATTTTTTTCCCAAAGCCTCTTTTTCAACAAGGTCATAATACACGGCGCCAATCCAGCCAAAGTTATTTCCGGTGGTATCAATTATATTTTTGGTGTTATCAGATTTATCTATCAGCGGAAATAATTTCAAAGCGCCATCTTTTGTATTTATTTGAATTGCTCCATGTTGCCGCGTGAGTTCATCATTCACATTCATTTGCCAGGTAAAAATTTTAAAGCTATTATCGGGTGCAGTTAATTTTGCGATGCTTAACAATGAGTCAAAAGGATAGTAAAATGAGTTTTTAATTTTTAATGCTCTTACAAACATTGTAGTGAAGCTGCTATCTGCAAATAGCCTGTTGGCAGCGGTGATTCCACTAATAATTTGCGATGAAAATATTTTTAGTGAATCTTCTTTTTTCTTTAACAGGTGAAGATCGTTTGGATTAATTTTTTGTGAAAAAGTGATATTGAAAAAAAATAAAAATAGTAAAGTTGAGAAAAAGGTTTTTTTCATCAATGGAGCTTTAAACAAAGAAAACAAATTTAAAACACGTTTACTGCAGGCGCTAAAATTTTAACGATAAGTTACAATGATATCAATTTGGCAACTGATCGAAGATCAGGAAATACAAGATCAATTAATGGATTGGGAATAGGTATATCCGGCCTTGTAGTAGGTAAAAAGATGGTATAAGCCACCCCAAGGTTTCTGCCAAATTGCATATCACTTAAAGTATTGCCGATCATGATGCTTTTTGAAAATTCAACTTCAGGAAAATCTTTTTTTGCCTGCAAACCCATACCCGTATTAGGTTTTCTGTTAACACTTGCATCTTCCATGTCCGGGCTAAAATAAATTTTATCTATTCTCCCTTCTGCATTTTCGATACTTTCAAGCAGGTTATTATGAATGAGCTCAAGGTCATCAAGCCTTGTAACTCCTTTTGCTACTCCACGTTGATTGGTTACGATAAATATTCTTCCAAATTTTTCTGTAAATATTTTAATCGCTTCCAGCACTCCAGGGTATAATTTAAATTCATCCCAGGTATTAACATAGTGCATATGCTTTTCATCATTGATTACCCCGTCCCGGTCTAAAAATAAAGTCCAGCTTTTATCTATAGGTTTTAGATTCAATTTTTTAAATTAAGCGGTAAAAATTAAAGCCGCAAGATTTTCATCAAGACTAGTTCTTCATTCCTTATTTGCTAACTCTTGCTGTACTCTTTCATAATCCTGCGGAATACCAATGTCAATAAAATACTCGTTCTGAACAACTCCATACATTTTTCTTTTGTCGAAGTATTTTTCAAGATAATCTTTTTCAAAAGAGAATTTTACAGGCAATACTTCTTTTAAAAACCTTCCTGAATTTAAAGCATACACTCCTCCATTAATTAGCCCTTCTTTATAATGTTTCTTTTCTTTAAAATTTCTTATTGAATGATCTTCATTCAATTCAACTACACCATAGCGATCGAAGTTTTGCATAAGCTTTAGATTTAACGTACAATCCGCATCACACAAATCATGCAACTCTGCAAGCTGTTTTATCTTTATAGAAAATAAAGTATCTCCGTTAACAACCAGTGTTGTTTCTTCGGCAGTTTTTGCGCAGGCAAGTTTTACAGCCCCACCAGTGCCAAGAGGCTCTTCTTCTATTGAAAATTGAGAATTGAGCTTTGAGAATTGAGCATTAATAAAGTCAACAATGATCTCATTTTTATATCCCACAGAGAAAATGAAATTTTTAATTCCTTCTTTTTCAAGATGCCTTATGACGTAAGCAAGGAAAGGTTTTCCGGCTACAGGCGCCATACATTTCGGCAGTTCAGAAATAACAGAACGCAATCTTGTACCAAGTCCGCCGGCAAGTATGATTGCTTCTTTAATCATTAGTTTCGGCAAAGTAAATTTCTTCTACTAACTGGCAGATTATATGTCCAAGCAGGATGTGGCTTTCCTGTATTCTTGGCGTATCAGTGGATGGAATATTGATAAGAAAATCTGAAATGTTTTTTAGCCTGCCGCCGCTTTCACCAGTAAAAGCTATAGTTATCATTTGTTTTTCCCTGGCAATTTTAAAGGCATTGATAATATTTTTGCTATCGCCGGATGTACTAAGGCCCACCAGCACATCGTTTTTGTTACCAATACCTTTTATCATTCTTGAATAAATTACATCGAACCCGTAATCGTTGCCTACTGCTGTTAAATACGACGTATTGCAATGCAAAGCTTCTGCGGGCAGTGCATCTCTGTCAATGTAAAATCTGCCGCTGAATTCTGCCGCAAGGTGTTGTGCATCTGCTGCGCTGCCTCCATTGCCGCAGAATAAAACCTTATTGCCTTTTTGAAAAGCTGTTACAATAACAGATACACAATCTTCCACCATTTGCAACAGCTTAACATCAGCTAATATTTTATTTTTTACACTAACCGAATTTGCGATTATTGCTTTTATTTTTTCCATTTGGATGCGAAATTATAGCTAATACTAATGCGGGGCACATAAAATTTATAATCCCGGAACCTTAAATTTTTTAAAGTAAAACAGGAGATAAGATATGCAGGGAATAGATAAATAGATAAGCAGCTTACAAAAGTTTTTATTGACTGCGCTGGTAAATTGACAAAAAACGCTGGTTCAAATTAATGATCTAATGCAATTTAATAATGATGATTACTGACTGCCTGTTTTACTTTACGGAATAAAGAAAACATACTCAGATAAAAATCTTGTGGTTTCAGGTTCTCTTGTAAAATGGGTACACAACAAACTCTTCAATTTGTGCAGGTAAACTTTTTTGAATTTTAAATTTTATGCGATATTTTTTATCTCACTATTAATTTATATACTTCTTTTATACCATTCAGTTCAAATACAATTGAATAGGGACCTACTGCAATATTCCCCAGCATAAGGTGCCCGTTATTTACGCCTTCAGTTGCCTGCATAGTAGTTTCAATAACAGACCTGCCATCCATATCTAAAACCCTTACCTCCATTTTACTGGTTTTATCAGCATTAAATCTCAGCATTATATGGCCTGATCTGTTTACAGGATTAGGACTTAGCGAGACAATGAGCCTGGAGATATTTATTTTATTTTTAAATA
>JBDSFG010000027.1:0-4632 GCA_039919615.1 Ginsengibacter sp.
AGAGTTTAGTTCTTCCGATAGTAAAAGGTTCGGTTCATTCACCTTTATCTGCCAGGTATGATGGTAAAAAATTCAAACTCGATACTAATGATTTTGTTGCCGGGCAAATACAATTTAAATTTTCAAATGATGGTTGCACGTTGACAACAACAATAGAAGGCAAAGACGCAGCTATCAAGTTCGGGTGGGAAAACTGGGTGTTGAATAACGATACTCAGCCCTATATTTTTCCTGTAGCGGGCCGCCTTCATATGCCTTCAAAAATAGCAGGTACTGCAACATGGATAAATGATAGTACACTGCAGTTAAATGCAAGATTTGTTGAAGCGATGCATGGAGATAAGATCACCTGCAAATTCGATGGTGATAAAGTAGCTGTTTCATTTATGAACAGCGTATCGGAGAATACAAAAAATTCTCCTGAAAAAAGAAGTCCGTTATCAGGCACCATTTAATTCTGCGTAAATAAAATTTTATATGAAAGAACCACTTTGGGGTATAGATCTTGGCGGTACAAAAATTGAAGGCGTTATTCTTCCTTCACTAAATAGTTCTGTTACGCTTATCCGCACCCGCATTGACACAGAAGCATCAAAGGGATATGAACATATCCTCGGCCAGATAGAAAAGCTGGTGAAAGAAATGCAGCAATTATCAGGCATCATTCCTGAACGGATCGGTTTCGGCACGCCCGGCGTGCTTGACCCCATTTTGCAAACTATGAAAAATTGTAACAGCACCGCACTCAATGGGCAGCCTTTAAAAAGAGATATCGAAAAGGTATTGAATATTACTGCGGCGCTTGCCAACGACGCCAATTGCTTTGCTCTTGCTGAAACACACTGGGGTATAGTAAAAGAACAATTTCCAGAAGCTTCTGTAGTGTTCGGTATCATTATGGGTTCTGGTGTTGGAGGTGGCATTGTGTTTAATGGAAAAGTATGGAATGGGCATCACGGTATTGGAGGGGAATGGGGGCATAATTATTTAGATGATTCTGGCGGAGCCTGCTACTGTGGTAAAACAGGTTGCGTAGAAACCATAATCTCAGGACCCGCTTTACAACGATTCTACGCAGGCATTACTGGCAACAATATTAAACTGCAGGAAATTGTAGAGCGGCATTTGCAACATACTGATGAAGCAGCTACGCTTACTATGCAACGATTGTATCGTTTTTTTGGGAAAGCTGTTTCGGTGGTCACTAACCTGCTCGATCCTGATGTAATAGTTGTGGGCGGCGGTGTGGGAAATATTGATTCCATTTATACAGAAGGAGTAAAATCTTTAAAAGAATTTATTTTCAATAACGGTGTTGATGTGCCCATAGTAAAACCAAGTTTGGGAGATAGCGCAGGAGTGTTCGGCGCTGCTGCATTGGTGGCATAACTAATTAAATTTTATAAGAAAAAAATTAATTTGCATATCCTCTTAATAGGAAACCAAATTATCAAACGCAGAATATTATTTGGCATGAGAAATTTTAAGATTCCAAAGCCAATACAAACTCGTCATGTAAAGTGTAAGCTTCATACTTTTTAAAAATAATCCTGTTCTCACTTTGCAAACGCATGATTAGAACAGCAGCCATTCTTTCACCATTTCTATTTTCATTTTACGCTTTGTATTTTATTAAAGAACGATTCACATTCCTTAAATATTATTTTGCTGACATAACCTATACAACCTTTTATAATTTTATTTCGACACAGATAAGGAATGATAATTTTACAAATTTTGTATTTCAAATTAATACTATTTATAAAAAAGTTACTGTAATCTTGTATTCGGCTTAAAACCAATATGTGCCTGATCTAAATCATTACCTATGAGAAAAACTTTTACTTCTCTCATTTTTCTTTTCGGTGTTTATTTTGTAAATGCGCAAAATGATACAATAACGAAAGCAATAACGCTTTCCGAACTTTCTCTTGAAACGCTTATGGATATTGACGTAATAACAGCTACAGGCGTTCAACAAAAATTAAGCGAGGCGCCCTCTACCATGAATGTTATTACAGCTAAGCAAATTGAACAACGGGGGTATGAACAACTGGCAGATGCGTTACGTGATATTCCGGGAATTGACTTTATACATTTAAATGGCTATGCACCCACACTCAT
The DNA here is from genome assembly GCA_039919615.1 of Ginsengibacter sp. GTDB lineage: Bacteria > Bacteroidota > Bacteroidia > Chitinophagales > Chitinophagaceae > Ginsengibacter. The sequence continues at coordinate 2,125 of JBDSFG010000027.1, forward strand.
ATATTTTCGTGGAATGTACGGGGCGGAAAATCTGAGGGCTTTACTTATGATTGATGGCATACCGGAAAATAATATAATTGGCAGTAATGATATGGCCGGCCCCGCCTATAGTCTTCATAATGTACAGCGTATTGAAGTGATCTGGGGGCCGGCGTCTGCTTTGTACGGAGCTAATGCTTTTGGCGGTGTTATCAATATCATCACTAAAAAGGGTGAAGATATTAATGGACTGCATTACGAAAAAGGTTATGGCACTTTTAATACATCAATTGATAAGGTAATGTTTGGTGTAAAAAAATCAAATTTTGATATTGCTTTTTCGGGTTCGCTGTATAGTACAGACGGCCCAACATTTACTAACAGAGATCCAAATTATACCGGTTCTTACGTAAATAAAGCATACTCGTTAAACAGTACCATAAGTTACTCAATTGAAAAATTCAAAACTACTTTTGGTTTCCGCAGTTATAAAACTCCAATGGGTTGGGGAACATTTCTAAACAGCCCAACTGTATTTTTAAAGCTGCCTCCGCAGGGCAATGGAAATGCCGGTTTAATCGGGCTTTTAGCGAGGGATATAAGGGGAGAAAGATCAGGATTAGAAGAAGCTTATTCAAACACTACTTATATACAAAGTGAGTTTACCCCGAATAAAAAATTTAATCTTCTTGCAAGGGCACTGTATAGAGAAACTGGCATTGGAAATAAATCCTACGCCTATCTCACACTTGATGGCAGAAAGCTGATACGGGTACCCACTACAAACTATTCAAACCAGGTGAGAGGTGAGGTTTTTGCAAACTACTCTCCGGATGAAAAGCAACAATTTTCTGCCGGAATTCAATATTACCGGGATGATGTGGAAAAGGGAAATAGAAAGATAAATCTTGATACTACCACAGTTTATCTTGTTGATGGGCGGGATACACTTTTTAACATCTATTCAACCTTTCAAAGAAGGCAATTTGATATAAGAAATAATTTTGGAAGCTACGTGCAATACCTGCTGAACACAAACCTGCTCGGCAGAACAAGCTTTACTTTTGGCGCCCGTTATGATTATAACAATTATTATGGCAGCCCGGTTAGTCCGAGAATTGCAATTATAAATAAGCCCAACGATAAATTTACGATTAAGCTGTTGTTTGGTACAGCCTATCGTGCGCCCACAAACACAGAAATATACCAGGCACCGCCTAATTTTAAATTAAAAACTGAAAAAATAAAAACGTATGAAGTAAACCTTATCTACCCGTTTTCTAAAAAATTTATTGCACAGCTAAATGGGTTTCGTAATGAATTGAATGACGTTATCATCCTTGGCAACCTGGTAAACTTAAACCAGGATAAAAACCCCGGTAAGCTCAATATAAAAGGATTGGAAGCCAGGCTGGATATGGGTTTATCAAAAAATATCTCCGGCTTTCTAAATTTTACCTGGCAAAAAGCAAAAGGAGAAAACCTTATAACTCATGTAAAACGAAATTTGCCGGGCATTGCAAATGTAAAAGGCAATTTAGGTATGGCGTTTCGTATAAATGAACTTTTAAATGTGAATTTAATTGGAAACTGGGTAGGTGAACGCAAGGTTCAAGCCACCAACCCGTATGGACCTGTAGATGGATATTTTCTTGCTAACTGTGTTATAAGTACAGAGAAATTTTTTAACGAGAAGATAAGTGCAAGCATAAATATCCGAAACCTGTTTAACGCAACTTACCTTGATCCCGGAATTCGTGCAGCAGATGGAGGTTTATATTCAACTGTTCTTGAGCAGCCGGGGAGAAGCCTGCTATTCAAGATAAGGGTAGATTTATTTTAGTTAACAATAAAAACTTACCAGGAAATTCGATGCTTAAAAGATTTATATTTTTTGTGCTTATACTAACCTTAAGCCAATCGTATGCCTGGTGCCAAAGTCAGGAAGGAGAGTATAATCTTAAAGCTGCATTTGTATATAATTTTACGAAGTATATCACCTGGGGAACGTTCGTTTCGGAAAACGATTTTATAATCGGGGTTATTGGTTCATCTCCTGTTTATGAACCCTTAGCCGAAATTGCCAGAACAAAAACCGTTAATGATAAAAAAATAATAATAAAGCATTTCGACAAGCCGGAAGATATAAGCTATTGCAACATTCTTTATATACCAAAAAATACTCCGTTCCCGCTATATTCAATATTTACAAGATTAAATAACGGAACCCTTACAATTAGTGAAGAAGAAGGGTATGCCCAACAGGGAACAGCTTTTAATTTTGTGCTCGTGAAGGATAAACTTAGATTTGAATCTAACATCCGGGCAATAAATTCTGCAGGTTTAAAAGCCAGTTCTCAACTACTGAAACTGGCCATAATTGTAGAACAATAATTTCAAAAAACCCTTAATAAGATTTGCTTAACATCCGCGACATATCTATAAAAAACAAACTTGTGCTCATGCAGGTTTTTACAAGCGTGATGGTTTTAGGGCTTTGCTTTGCTGCTTTTATAATTACGGATATAA
>JBDSFG010000040.1:0-15338 GCA_039919615.1 Ginsengibacter sp.
GCGGAAATAGTATGTTTGTTATGAATAGGATAAAGGGATAAAGTGTAGTTTGAATAAGACAGTAAATTTTAAACCCCTTAAGTTATTTAAGGTGTATAAATGTTCTTTATGAAAAAAACAATATTCCCGCAATTTTATTTTTTTTTAATATTTCTATTTTTTTTTTCAAGCAGCCAGGCACAAGATTCAGCAATTATAAAAATCGATGCCCCCGATTCACCAAGAAAAATTGTGATTAAATATGGAATTGCGAGTTACTATGCAAAGAAGTTTATCGGACGCACAACTTCTGATGGCTCCACTTATAACTCCAAAATACTAACAGCTGCCTGCAATGTATTGCCCCTGGGTACATGGGTTAAGGTAACCAATTTAAAAAATAATAAGTCAGTAATTGTATTGATCAATGACCATATGCACCGGAAAAACAAAAGGCTCATTGATCTTTCAAAATCTGCAGCGCAAAAACTTTCATTTATTTCTTCCGGAACTACGAGAGTTAAAATAGAAGTTTTAGGAGATTTGAAAAAAAGACGTGCTCATAAGAAAAAATTCCGGAAGAAAGAATTGACGGGCTTATAACATAGTCTTCCGGCAACCGGATAATGCCGATTAATTAATTTTCCTGTTTAACAGTAAGCCACTACTTTTGTTCATAATAACAAACATAATTCCCATGAAGAAACTTTATTTCTCAATTCTTGCAATAGCAGTTTTTACAACCTGTTTTTCGCAAAATGATTATAAAAAAAGACCCGCTTTTGGGTTTGGTTTTGTTCACTATGATTTTCAAACCGCCAAAGATATAAGGGCAACGAGCCTCGGAAGCGTTATACGTGCCAAAAATTTATTCAGATTTAGCAGGATGGAGCCGGGTTTATCTTTAAATTATCTTGGCGGTGTAGGTAATTATGCGGATTTTATAGCAACCTTGAGCGCAACCCAGGTCGACTATCCGTCTCGTAACCTTAGCAATGCGGACTTAGGCTCAAATCGTTTGTTATCTGATTTAACTGCCGGCTTAAATTTAAAGCTGCTAAGCGATAATTATTGGGTAACCCCTTTCATTAGTATCGCGTTGGGAGCCAGCTCTTACAATGGATATTTTGCTGCAATAGCTCCCATTGGCGCAGGTTTGCAGGTAAACTTTTTTGATGAAGCATTTCTGATATTTAATTCACAATACAGATTGCCTGTTACTCAAAACGCTACTTATCATTTTTATCATAGCCTGAGCATTTCAGGCAATATTGGCAACAATAAAACTGAAATTCCAAAAGCGGTTGAATTGCCGGTAGTTGTAATTAAAGACAGGGATGGGGACGGGGTAGTTGATAGCCTGGATGCCTGCCCTGATATTGCAGGCCCGGCATCTTTAAACGGCTGCCCTGATAGAGATGGGGATGGTATTGCAGACATAAAAGATAGTTGCCCCGATGTGGCAGGTATCCCCAAATACCAGGGCTGCCCGGTTCCGGACACAGATAAAGATGGAGTAAACGATGAGAATGATAAATGTCCCAACGTGCCAGGTGTTGCCCGTTATGATGGTTGCCCGATCCCCGATACTGATAAAGATGGTGTAAATGATGAAGAGGACAAATGCCCTAATGAACCAGGTTCCGCATCAAATTTTGGATGCCCTGAAATTAAACAGGAGATCATTGAAAAAGTGAATCTTGCAGCAAGAAATGTCTTCTTCGCTAGCGGCAGCGCTAAACTGTTGGCAAAGTCAAATACATCATTAAATAATGTGGTTCAAATATTAACGGATAATCCAACTTACAAAGTGGATATTGATGGCCATACAGATTCTACAGGAAGTGCAGAAAAAAACCATGTTTTATCTCATGACCGTGCTAACTCTGTAAAAGCATATTTAATAAGCAAAGGGATAGATGAAAGCCGGATGACGACCCAAGGCTTTGGCCCTGATAAACCAATTGCGCCAAACAAAACTGTTGCCGGCCGTTCTAAAAACAGGAGAGTTGAAATGAAGCTGAAGAATTACTGAGTTGTTATTCGTAGAGTTGTTTAAGTCTCCCTAAAAGGGAGACTTTTTTTGTGAGATGATCTTATTTGGATATCGAGAAATGAGCCATTATTGGCACCGTCCATTTTGCCGGAGGATAGCAAAAAAAATTTTTGCTATCCTTTTCTTAAAGACTTCGAATACAAAATAAAAACACTGCCTATTTATTTTTATGTTACCTTTTACAAGATAACGGTTGAGAAAAGTACCCTTGGTTTAATTTTTTTTAAAGGAGACTGTTCTACCATATATCAATATCCAGTAATGATAAAGCCAGGTCAGGTGAAAAATATTCCTTCGGCAACGATGCCTTGCAAAACGGTCTCACAGTTTCAACACGCAAACAGATTATCATTAAAAAACCCGGGGGTGGAAAAGCTGAAGCCTCTGCCAATCATGTCTGCCAGGGCTGCTACCGCCCAGGGCAAAAAAGATTGCAGCCACCTGGAATATCTTGCCGCCATTGTTCAATCCTCAGATGATGCAATCATTAGTAAATCGCTTGATGGAATAATAAGAAGCTGGAATGAGGGCTGCAGGAAAATGTATGGATACACAGCCAAACAGGCTATTGGCAAACACATTTCTTTAATAATTCCTTCGGAATTAGTTAATGAGGAGAAAACCATTCTTAAGAAAATACGCAATAACGAGGTTATTGATCACTATGAAACATTAAGGGTAAAAAAAAATGGTAAACAATTTTATGTTTCTCTGACGGTATCACCTATAAAAGACGAGGAAGGGAATATCACAGGTATTTCCAAAATTGCCCGTGATATTAGTTCCCGCAAAAAATATGAAAATGAGCTTATCAGAGCCAATGATGAACTCAATTTTCAAAATGCCGAGAAAGGAAAGCGTGCAAAAGAGCTGACAATTGCGAACAAAGAACTTGTGTTTCAGAACAATGAGAAAGAAAAACGGGCAAAGGAATTATCCGTTCTGAATAAAGAACTTGCTTTTCAAAATAAAGAAAAAGAAAAAAGGGCCGCGGAGTTGGTAATTGCCAATATTGAACTCGCTTTCCAAAATGCCGAGAAAGAAAGATGTGCCGCAGAGTTAATTATTGCTGACAAAGAACTTGTTTTTCAAAATGTAGAAAAAGAAAAACGTGCAGCTGAATTGAGCATTGCCAATAAAGAACTTGCGTTTCAAAATAGAAAAAAAGAAAAACGAGCGGCAGAATTGATTATCGCCAATAAAGAACTTGCGTTTCAAAATAAAGAGAAAGAAAAACGTGCGGCAGAGTTAATTATTGCTAACAAAGAACTTGCTTTCCAAAATGCAGAGAAAGAAAAACGTGCAGCAGAATTAATCATTGCCAATAAAGACCTCGAGCAATTCGCCTATATAATTTCTCATAATCTTCGGGCTCCTGTAGCAAATATACTTGGTGCCTCAAGTGCAATGAATTATCCCGGATTGAGCGCTGAAGACAAAGCCGTCCTTAGCCATGGGCTCACAAATTCTGTTATGAAGCTTGACGATGTTATAAGGGATCTTAACCATATTTTACAAGTAAAAGGCAAAATCAATGAGGTTAAACAAATTGTTTATTTTTCTGAACTGGTGGAGGATATAAGTGCCAGTATAAAAAACGTGGTTGACAGAGATGGAATTGAAATAAAATACGATTTTGCAGAGATTGATAAACTTTTGGCTTTAAAAAGTTATTTGTATAGCATCTTCTATAATCTTATTTCCAATAGTATAAAATACTCTCAATCTCAAACTCCGTGTTTTATTAGCATCCGAAGTCAAATAACGAAAAGCACAATTGAATTAACTTTTACAGATAATGGAATGGGCATTGACCTGGAAAAAAAAGGCGACCAGATTTTCGGATTGTACAAAAGATTTCATGCGAATGTGGAAGGTAAAGGGATGGGATTATTTATGGTGAAAACACAGGTGGAAGCTCTTGGAGGAAAAATAACTGTAAAGAGCCAGGTAAATAAAGGAACCGAATTTAGAATTGAATTTGTTACATGAGTACTATCCGGAATTATATTATTATTGATGATGACCCCACTAACAATATTATTTGTAATATAATGCTGGAGATGGTATTAGGAAAAGTAGGGATTAATACTTTTGAAAAGCCAGAACAAGGGCTATTATTTATAAAAAAAAATTACAGTAAAAAGTTTATGCCCGCCGTGCTTTTTCTGGATATAAATATGCCAACGCTTACTGGCTGGGAATTCATGGAGGAATTTGAAAAATTAGGCAAAGAAGTAAAAGAGCAAATCGGCATTTATATTCTTTCTTCTTCCGTTGATTCACGTGATAAGGATAAAGCCAGGGCCAACAAACACATTAAAGGGTTTATCTCGAAACCATTGGACGAACAAGTTATTCTTTCTGTGGCCGGAGTTGATTAACATGAATCGAAACAGATATAAAAAAATTACAAAGCGTTTCTAAGCTTAACCAACTTTTCTATTACACCGTCAAGCTTTGCCAAATTAAGCATGTTTGCTCCATCACTTTTGGCATTTTCAGGGTCGGGATGGGTTTCTATAAAAAGGCCATCAGCTCCCGCTGCTACTGCGGCTTTTGCAATTGTTTCAATTAGCTCAGGGTTGCCGCCTGTTACCCCGCCGGATTGATTAGGACGCTGCAAAGAATGTGTGCAATCCATAATTACAGGTACATTATTTTTTTTCATTTCGGGTATATTTCTGAAGTCAACTACAAGGTCATGATAGCCAAAAGTATTGCCTCTTTCTGTAAGCATCACTTTATCATTGCCGGTATTTTTAATTTTTTGCACGGCAAACTTCATAGCATCACCATTTAAAAATTGTCCTTTTTTTACATTGACGATCTTACCTGTTTTAGCGGCCGCAACAAGGAGATCAGTTTGGCGGCATAAAAAAGCAGGCACCTGTAACACATCAACATAACCAGCGGCTAATTTGGCTTCTTCAGCGGTGTGAAAGTCCGTAGTGGTTGGAAGCGAAAATTTTTTACCGGCACTTTTTATAATGTTCAATGCTTTCTCATCACCTATTCCGGTAAAAGAAGATGAACTGGTACGGTTTGCTTTTTTATAAGATGATTTTAAAATATATGGAACGCCATGCTTTTTACAAATTGCTGCAACCCTTTCTGCAATTTCAAAAACAATTTCTTCGCCTTCAACTATACACGGTCCTGCAATAAGAAAAAAATTGTTTCCATCATATTGCTGATCTTTAAAAAGCTCCTCTAAATAATTTTCCATTGGGCAAAACTACTATTTTCAATTTTCAAAAATTTACATTTACAGTTTAAACCTCACCGAAATCGCTCCCCAAACTTAAAAGTATGATTAAAGAAAAAATATTAGTAATTGGCGCAAGTGGCCAGATAGGCGTTGAGCTTACGCTGGAATTGCGCAGGTTGTACGGAGGAACTAACGTTGTAGCATCAGACCTAAGAGAGGAAAATGAATTGCTTAAAGGCACCGGCCCGTATGTGAGCCTTGATGTAATGAACAGGGAGATGTTGCATGTTCAGGTTATTCGTCAAAACATAACCCAGGTGTATCTACTGGCCGCAATTTTATCTGCCACCGGGGAGAAAAATCCCTCTCTTGCATGGAACCTGAACATGCAAAGCCTGTTAAATGTTTTAGAAATTGCCAAAGAAGAAAAATTAACAAAGGTGTACTGGCCAAGCAGTATTGCCGTCTTTGGGCCTACATCGCCAAAACAAAATTGTCCTCAACAAACCATTATTGAACCTGCTACGGTTTATGGAATTAGCAAGTATGCGGGTGAGTTTTGGTGTAATTATTATTTTCAAAGGTATGGGGTAGATGTGCGTAGTTTACGATATCCTGGCCTTATTAGCTATAAAAGCGGACCCGGCGGAGGCACAACTGACTATGCCGTAGAAATGTTTTATGAAGCTATAAATGAGAAAAAATACACTTGCTTCTTAAAAGAAGAAACCTATTTGCCAATGATGTATATGCCGGATGCAATAAGGGCAACAATTGAGTTAATGGAAACCGATGCTTCGAATATAACCGTGCGAACTTCTTATAATCTTTCGGGAATAAGTTTCTCTCCAAAAGAGCTATCCGCTATAATCGAACAAAAACTTCCCGATTTTGAAATTTCTTACAAGCCTGATTATCGCCAGGCCATAGCAGATAGCTGGCCGCAAAGCATTGATGATTCTACTGCCAGAAATGATTGGGGATGGGAAACTGAGTATGATCTTGATAAACTGACATCAGATATGTTGGAGAATTTACAAATCCCAAAATAACATAAAATGTAAATGCGATTTGTTAGAAAAAATAAAAATTTCTTTCAATAGTGTTTGCGCTAAAAATTAGTTAACAAACTATTAAATCATTCTACTTTTTAGTCGCCTTTTTCCAGAACTATGTTTTTGGTACACTTTTCCTTACACGGTTTGAATATTGTTAACCCAAAAAAAATAATATGAAAAAATTATTATCAGTTATTGCAGTTACTTTAATAGCTGCAGGTTCATTACATGCGCAGGATAAGACAGTATCGTCTAAACCTGTAAGTTTTAGTATTGGTTTAGATGCCGGAGTACCGATAGGTATAGCCGGGGATGTTTATTCATTCATAATAGGCGGTTCGCTGCAGGGTGAATATATGGCAGCATCTGACCTTGGCATTACCTTAAGCGCCGGCTACAAGTCATGGTCAGTTAAGAAAGATTTACAAACTACTGTAGGAAGTAATAATTTTAGTTTTATCCCAGTATTAGCTGGCATAAAATACTATTTTACTCCTGTAGTGTATGGTTCGGGCCAGCTTGGGGTTACTTTCTCCACAGAAAGCGGTGGAGGCTCTTCATTTACTTATGCACCGGGTGTTGGTTTCAAAGTATCAAAAAATGTTGATGTTTTGGCAAAATACACAGGCCTGTCCCCCAAAGGAGGGGGAAGTTTGAATGAAGTAGGGGTCCGCCTTGCTTATAATTTTTAATCAAGTCTGCCATCTGGAAACAAGGCCCGGAATAATACTCCGGGCTTTTTATTTTATCACTCCAACCGATACTTGTAAATTGCTTAATAAAAATAAAAGCTTATTTCTTACCGCCAAAAAGCTCATTGAATGTATCAAAATCTTTGCGGTACGAGAGAAGAATACCGGTGCGGTTCCGCCGGGTGATACCGGCAATATCTCCTATACCTGCGTCGCTCCTGTTAAAGCCCACTACCCTTAATTTTCCATCCGGTGTTATCAGGTATTCAAAAGAAACATCAGGGGTAAATAAAAAGTTTGAGTTGGAATTACTGGAACTGGCGATTAGCTTATCTACATTGCCGCCAAAATTTACAAGAAGCCTGTTTTTTAAAAAGGACGTTTTAAAAGCAAAATTACCAAGGTTCTGAATTTCTTTCTGACTTATCCCCTTTTGAAAATTAAAATCTGAAGTATTAATGTTTGTGTACAAATTTACCTGATCGGTTTTAAGTAACTTTTGCAGCCAGTTATTTAATGAAGAAGACAAAGTAGTTGATACGATCTGGCCTAAAGTGCGTGTTACAAAATTGCCTGTGTTATTAGTAGTAAAAAATCTTTGTTGCTCCGGCATAAAGCTATTAAACAATAGTAAAGAAGTTACCTGCTTGTTTAATTCATTTTTATCAGCCTGGTATCTTGTTTTTAAATATTCAATAGCAATTGGATCGGACTTAAGAGGATTGCCAAAGGGAAACTGGAATTCAAAATCAGGGCTGGGGTTTTTTAAAGTGCCCCTCAGTTTAAAAATTATATCCACATCACTTTTGTCTTTTATATAGCCCGAAATGCTTGGTATGCCGCTGAGGTCAACTTTTTCTGCCCTGTATATTGCATCAATATTCAGGTTGGCAAGATAAGGATCACCCTGCCATTCGATATAACCCTGTTGAAGCGAAAAGGGGGTTTTTAAAAAGGTTTGAAAATTAAAAGTGTACTCTCCCTGCTGAATATCATACCTGCCTCTTATGGTTAACGGATCTCTTGTGCCACCGCTGATATTTAATTTCCCCGTGCCCTGTGCCTTAATTACATCCTTGGTGGTTTCATCCAATATCACATCTATTTTAGCAAATGGATTGGCAATTATTTCAATATCCACTTTAAGGTTTGTTGCCTGCCTTAACGAAAGATCAGTTGCCATTTCTCTTCCAAACCGGGTGAATTCTATATAATCAATTTTACCCGTTTCTGCTGTTTCATCTGTAGGTAAATAAATATGACTGCTATCGGTTGGCTCCCCTCTTATTACCATTCTCATATCACTCAAAGGGCCGTTCAAAGATAATTCTGCATCCCCTATTACGTTGCCGTAAAATTCTTTATTATCTTTTGAGGTGGTATTTAATAAAACAAATTTGCCAGGTCTCCCGTTTTTTCTATCTGTTCTAAAATTAAGTTCGTTGAAAAAAAAATCATCGAAAAAATTGTGATACAATTTTCCTCCTAATGTGGCAGTGCCGCCAAGTGTATCCCTTAGTTTTATAGAACTAAAATCTATTTCGTCTGTATTAAAATTCAACACAGAATTATTTTCAAATATGTATCTGCTTTTTGTATAGTCAATAGTAACACTGGCTTCATCGAGCTTTACACTGCCGGTTAATTTTGGGGATTTCGCACGTCCTGAAATATTTAAATGCCCTGTTGCATTGCCACTCATTTCACTGAATATCGTTGACAAATATTTTTGCAAAACCTGAATATTTGAGTGTGTGAGCGTAATTGTGCCCTTGACCTGGTTATCCGATGAATCATTTGCCTTGTATGCCATTTCTGCAACAAAATTATAAATATCATTATCCGATATTGCGTTCACTAAAAAGTCGCCGGACTTAGAAGCATAACTCCCTTTGAGTTTCAAAATTCCTATAGAATCGTTTTCAAAATAGAGCTGTTCAACTTCCGTGTTAAAATCAATAAAGAAATTATTGAAAGGGTCAGCAATTGTTACATTGCCGGTCATTAAACCTTCAAGACGGGGATCTTTTAAAACAAATGGCATAAAATCCCCAATAGAAATTTTTTTAAGATCAACTACTATGTCATTGGTATTAGCGATATCTGATGGTTGGGTAGAAATAATTAATTGTTGATCGTTATGCAGGAATTTTATTTCACTGGCCGTAATCTGGTCTTTATTGAATACTAATTCGCCATCTTTTTCCAGCGACCATTTTTTATCATTTATTACAAAAGAGGATGGGTTAAAATAAATCCTGAAGCCATCAGGTAATGTTTGTATTCGGGCAGAAAGATCTGCTTCAGTCAGCGTTTTACTTGCTGTTGTTTTTATACTTACATCAGACTGGTCGTTATGTGCAACAACAGAAAGCGTAGTGCCCGGAAAATGAAGGCTGTCATTAATTACAATGTCTTCTATATCGCCTGTTAATTTTAATGTATCATAAGATCCCCTGGCGGTAAAACTTGTATTTATAAAATTAGTAAGACCATAGCTGAAAGAGGGAATACTGGTAACAACATTTAATATGTTTTGAGATAAATTCAGGTTACCGCTGATCCCGCTATTATCAAAACCTTTTAAATGTTTATCGAGCAGTAAAATATACTCAGCAATATTTTTTGTCTTTATGTCGAAAGTAAAATCCTGGTTTTGCACTTTTCGTTTCAGGTTATTGATATACGCCGGATAATACCTGTTTAAAAAAAGTTGAAAAGCATCAGGTAATTCTAATATTTTAAAGTTGCCGGCAACACTTGCATCCAGTTCATTTGTTTGAAGGGTTAGGTATTTTTTACCATCAGATACAGAGGAATGAATGATAAGGGAATCAAAAGATAATCTTTTATCGTCTTTAAATAATGTAGCCTGGTATATGCCTGCGGTGCCAAGAAAATTGTCAATGTCCTCTCCTGAAAAATTTAAATTAAATTTTCCCGTTAAGGAAAAATTATCATTGGTAAAATGTAAATTTTTAAGATTTAATTTTGATACCGCAGCTTCAAAATTAAAGGCTGGCTGATCTGCTTTAAAATTTATTATCCCTGTGAGATTATCAATTTTAAGGTTTGGGTCATCTACGCTTACAAATCCCTTAAACAAACGCTTATTAAGGTTTCCCTTTGCTACTATATTCTGATAATTATACCGGTTAAACCCAACCTGCTTAATAAATCCATCAACAGAAATGCCCGAATTGCTTTCACCAAATCCACTGCCGGAAATGGTACCATTAAAAGATAAATTTCCAACCTGGCTGTTATTCAGAAGCCTTCCCAATTGAAAATTATCAGTAACTATTTTCCCCCTGTAAACCGGTAATCCTTTATCAGGAAATTTCATGTTGAAATCGGTATTTACTGTACCCAGATTTGTTTTCAGCGTACCATAGGTTACAAAATCATTTATAAACCCTGTGAATGCTCCGTTGTAAATTATATTGCCCAGGGCACTTAAGTTTGGTGTATTTACTGACTTTAGTTCAGGTACCACCCTTACAAACTGTCTGTAGGAGGATCTGAATTCTTTTGTATTCAGATCAATAAACGTTTTATCAATATCAGGCAGGCCCCGGATAACGAAATTTCCATTAAAATAATTTTCTCCTGATTTAATAACCATACTTTTTGCCGATAAATTATCAACGGTGCCTTTTGGATTTCCAGTGATAAGGAAATTGGTTTTCCAGTTTTTTACATCAGAGATAAAGAAAGCCAGGTCATCACTATTTATGTCGCTATTCTTAAAATTAGCTTCCAATGTTACCGCATTAATAAAGTCATTCATATCCTCACCAAGATCTTTATACTTCATAGCATAATAATCTTTTAAATGACTTTTATTAGTTGACAGATCTAAACTGCTGAACTCCATTATATGCGGATCAAGCCTGAAGGCTGTGGTAAGATTTTTTACCAGTAAACCGGAACGTTCTTTTGCGTTGATATGAACGTCTGCTTTAAGTGTATCCTTTATAAATCTAAAATTTTTTATAGTGCCGTTAATTGCTGAAAAGTTGATATGCTTATCGTCAAAAAAATCAACAAAGGCCGGCCTTGCCGTAAAATTATTCAATGCAAAACCGCCATTTTTTATTTCCAGTTCCTTTATGGCAAACAGCCAATCATCTTCATTCCATCTAGGGGCTGATTTAATTATAACAGTATCATTAACAGGCAAAGCAGGAGAAGAATGTTTAGGCCGCAAGCCGGTATAATTGTATTGCGAAAAAAGAGGCTGATCAAGGCTGAGTGTATTTATTCTGATGATGTTATTTTCCAGGTCAAAATTGTCGGCAAATAAACTTAAGCCGGCCAGGGAGATAATCATATCCTGCCCAATCCATTTATCCTGTTGATATATTTTAAACCTGTTGAGCTTTACTGTTTTTATATCAAGCTTTATAGCGTTTTTAGCGGTATCCTTTGTTACCTTTTTTGGCCCGGAAAAATAATCGACCATAAACTGGTAATTCCATACTGAATCTTTGCGATTCATATTTATTATCCCATCATCAAGCTGCACATATTTAAGTACAATATTATCTTTAAAAAGGAACCAGTCTGTGATGTTTACTTTAGCCGTACCTGCATACAATAAGGTATCATTTTTTTTATCTAACACCAATGTGCCCTGCAACAACATCTTATCTAGTAATTGAAAATCAACATGACGGATAGAAACCTTTGCATGCAAATTTTGTGAGAGCTTAACAGTAACCTTCTTTACTATCCATGTTTGAAAGAAACTTGAATTAACAGCAAAATATAAAAACCCAAACAAGGCAATAAAAGAAATGGCAAACCATTTTTTTTGCCCATTATTCAGCCTCAAAAAGAGATAGGAAAGCGCCAGCAAAAACAGCGCTGCCAAAGAATACCATTTTACTTCGCCAGGAACAAAAGCGATAATTATCCATGCCAGCAAAACCAAAATAATTATGGCAGCAACAAAATGGAGCGCTATTTTTAAAAATCTTTTCAGGCAAAAAAAGTTGAGGTGCAAAACTAACTAAACCAATGCGATGTGCAAATTAGCAATGGTTCAAAGTAAATTGAGACAATCAAATGTTATATTTCATTTAAACTGATTATTGTGGAAGCCAATATTTTTTAAAAGAAATTCGTTTTTGGTTTTTTAAAATAAGTATTACATTAGTACAATTAGAACACCCCTACCCAATGAGCTTCTTTAAAATCCTTTTCCTGCTATACTATTAAAATTGTTTCTGAAGTTTTAATCTATACGTTTGTATTAGAATAAAAGAGACTAGCATTATTAATAAACGTTTATCATAAACAAATGGATTGACCAGTGAAGATTGAGGAAAAAAATCTGTAACCCTTATTAATTATTTTAACCTAAAAAAATAAATACTATGGCAGACTGGGGACCACTCGCCGCACGCTACGATAACAAACAGCCACGGCAACGTAAAATACTTTCATTAGATGGAGGAGGCATCCGGGGCGTTCTTACGCTTGAAATTTTATTGGAATTAGAAAAGCAATTAAAAGCGGCGTTGAAAAAGGATGATGATTTCAGGCTGAGCGATTTTTTTGATTACATAGGCGGAACCAGCACTGGTGCTATCATTGCCGCAGGTTTATCGTTGGGTAAATCAGTACAGCAGATGCTTGATTTTTATGAACAGAAAGGCGAGGCTATGTTTGATAAAGCCTTTTTATTAAAAAGGGTAAAATATTTTTACAACGATGGGCCTCTTTTACACGAACTTAAAAATACTTTTGGCAGTGGCGATATAGATATAAAGTCAGGAGATTTCAAAACATTGTTACTGGTTGTTACAATGAACAGGTCTACAGATTCTCCGTGGCCTGTCAGCAATAATCCGGATGCAAAATATAACAATGCGGACAGGCTCGATTGTAATTTACGCATACCGCTTTACCAGTTAGTCAGGGCAAGTACTGCGGCGCCTGCTTACTTCCGGCCAGAGACTTTGCAATGGGACCCAAAAAATCCTGAGAAAACATTTGTGTTTGTTGATGGCGGGGTCACTCCTTATAATAATCCTTCTTTTCTTATGTATCGTATGGCTACGCAACAACCTTATGGCCTTAATTGGAAAACAGGAGAAAAGGAAATGTTGATCGTTTCTGTAGGAACAGGTTCTGCCCCCAGTCCCGGAACGTATGATAATTTGCTCGAAACTTTAAAAGAGCTTCCCAACAACCTTATGTATGCCATGCAGGTAGACCAGGATATTAATTGCAGGACGGTTGGCCGCTGCATTTTTGGTGCACCAATAGATCGTGAACTGGGCGATATGATTCCCTTAGACACGGATAATAAAATATTAGATCTCGACAGCGATGCCAAACGTCATTTTAGCTATGTGCGCTATAACGCTAACCTTAGTATTGAAGGATTAAAAGATTTGGGATTAGCGCATATTAGCAGTGATGAGGTACGCCAGATGGATTCCGTAAAGTATATACCGCAACTGCGGGAGGTAGGGAGAACTGTAGGTGAAAAGCAGGTAAGGGTTGAAGAACATTTTAAAAACTTTGTCAATTAAAATGTTAGTAAGCGTACGCCCTGTGCCTATGCAGTTTCTAAGCGCAATAGTTGCGTCTACACTTTAAGCTTTTCGGAAAAATTTTACATAAAAAATAAATAACTATCATGACAGAAGTATTCATCGTACGGCCTTTTGGAAACAGGGATGTTTTAAAAAAGGACAAAACAACCGGAATTAGCAGTTCGATAAAATACGATTTTGACAAGGTGGAAAAAGAATTAATAAGACCAGCAATGAAACAATTGAAATTAGCTGGTGGAACTACCGGGGAGGTATTTGAAGCTGGTGATATCAGGGAAGATATGTTTTCAGATTTATTACTTGCAGATATCGTAATTGCGGATATAACGATATATAATGCAAATGTTTTTTATGAACTGGGTATACGCCATGCACTGCGGGATAAGAGGACTATCTTAATCAAGTGTCCGGGGTTTGATGATACGCCCTTCGACATTATTGGTTACAGGTATATTTCCTACGATAAAGACCAACCTGCAGATGCTTTGTCTGATCTTGTTAAATCAATTGATGAAACAATGAACTCAGATCGTAAAGATAGCCCGGTGTTCAATGTTCTTCCACATCTTGAAACACAGGATCCTGAAACATACCTGGCATTGCCTGAGGATTTCATTGATGAGGTTAGAATAGCAAAAGATTCCGGACAGGCAGGCAGACTTTCTTTATTAGCATTTGAAGCAGAAAGTTTTAGTTGGAAATTTCCTGCTTTACGGTTAATTGGAGAAGCCTTATTTAAAATGAGGTGTTTTCAAACTGGGAAGTTGGTGTGGGAGAAAATAAGAAATTATAAACCAGGTGATGTAAAAGCAAACGACAGGTTAGCCACCATATACCAGCGATTAGCAGAGGCTGAAATGAAAAAGAACAAGGACGAAGGAGTTTCATTATTGACAAAATCTGACATTGCTATAGAATCATTGATCAATAATAAAGCTCTGACAAATTCTGACAGGGCCGAGGCGTACGCTTTAAAGGCCAGGAATTCAAAAACCCGGTGGGTATATTCATGGATTGAACTAGAGGGGGATGAACGTAACACGAGAGCCCAACAATCCATAGACCTTGAAAATGCTTTCAAATTTTATGAGAAAGGTTTCTATGAGGATCTGAATCATTTTTATTCAGGCATTAATGCCCTGGGGCTTCTGATAACTATAATATCCCTTGCAGAAAAAAGCCCGGATATATGGGAGTCCGCCTATGATTCCCCGGAGGAGGCAAGTTTGAAATTAAAAGGACTTAAGGATAAACTTAAGAAACTTACAACCGCTGTCCAGGTTTCAATAGAATCAGCGAAGCTCAAACAGGAAGCCAAAGGTGAGCCGGATTATTGGATTAACATCACCGAAGCTGATTTTGTTTGTCTTACATCAGATAACCCGGTAAGGGCTGCTAATCTGTATAAAAAAGTATTGCAGGGTGCCGGGGGATTGAATGTAGATGCTGTCGTACGCCAGTTAAAATTGTACCATGCGCTTGGTGTAAAAACTGATAATATAACATCAGCATTAACTGCATTACCAGACGCAGATGATCAGCAAAAGAAAACGACACATTTTTTATTATTTACAGGGCACATGATTGATAAAGCCGATAGAAAGGAACCCCGTTTTCCTGCATCAAAAGAATTGCAGGCCAGGGAGGCAATAAAGAAAAAAGTAATTGAAGAAAAAAATAAGTTAGATGAGAACACCACTTTGACAGGCATAGCAGGAGGCGCTTGCGGGGGAGATATTTTATTTCATGAAATTTGCGAAGAGCTGGATATAG
>JBDSFG010000046.1:0-4111 GCA_039919615.1 Ginsengibacter sp.
AACAATATTATCAGCAATTATTTTATCTTTTTTTATATCAATAATTCTTTGAACACGGATGTTTTGGCTTATGTCAGAAATGGTAATGATAGATTTTTCAATACCATCTTCATCTTTAAAAACCGCGGAAGTAATTTCACATGGAATTCGTTTACCACTTTTTTTTATTACGGTTACTAAAGCGGTGAGTTTTCCATCGGCTATTTTTTCCTTCAGTGTCTTTTTAAAACGGCCTTCATTCATATCAATAATAATGGCCCTGCTTTTAGTTAATAATTCTTTTTTTGAATAACCCAGGAGTTTGCAGGCGGCAGTGTTGGCTATTACTATTTTCCCGCTGCTGACCGTGGTGATGATGTTTGCCTGTAAAGAATTATCAAAGGCAAGATGATGAAGTGTGTTGTCAACTGTAGGCCCTAAAGATTTTTCAGAAGTACCAAGCCTTCTTTTAATCGTGCCTTGCTGGTTTTTTACCATTGGATATAAAAATTCACCAGTAAGGTAGTCTTTATTCGGTACATGGCCATAACTTTTCAACGCATACTTTTAAGTAGTATACTTCGATTACCAGTTAATTGTATGGCAGTATGTTTAATTACATAATTGCTAATTCTTATAAGCTACTGCCAAACTTTTCGGACCTGTAAGAGGAATAAGTTCTGTTCCTTTAAAATCATCATCGGCATAACCATAGCATCTACATTTTCAATAAGCTTTAAGACTCATCAATAAGCCAAAAAGTGTTTTTATTTCTATTCTAAAGCTTCGACGGATGTAATTCGAAATGATACTTTCGATAGGAAAGAAAAAGTATAATAACGTGAAAGTATAATTAGATACTTTTATAATAAATAAAAAGTAATGAGTCAGGCAGAGATCAAAAAACTTAAAGCTGCTATTTATCAGAAGGTGGAACATTTAAATGATGAGTCTGCCTTGCAAATGGTCGAAGAAGCAGTTACAGTTTACTCCTCATCTTCCCCAAAAGAAATACTTGACGAATTAACCCCTGATCAATTACAACGCTTAAAGCAGTCCATTGCCCAGGCTAAAAATGGCAAAACAATTTCAAATGATGAGGCAAAGCAAAAAGCTAAAGAATGGCTCTCCAAGTAAAATGGACAAAAAATGCTTTGGAGGATTATGAACAGTTGGTCAATTACCTTTTGAAAGAGTGGTCAATAAAATCAGCCTCCCCTGCTAAATTTTCAAAATTATATGCATATCTTTCGTAAGGCATCAATAGGATCAAAAAGATATCAATCCCACAATTATTTCAAGATACTTTCCATCAATGTCATCAAAAAAATTATAGTGCTCACTATCTACATCTAAAACAGCAACCACTTCTTCATTCTTTATCACCGGGATTACTATTTCTGATTTTGATAAACTGCTGCACGCAATGTGTCCCGGAAATTGTTCAACATCCGGCACAATCAAAGTTTTGGCTTGCTGCCAGCAACTTCCGCAAACACCCCTTCCCTTTTTTATCCTTGTACATGCCACCGGTCCCTGGAATGGCGCTAATACGAGTTCATCACCTTTTACCACATAAAATCCAACCCAAAGCCACCGGAATTGTTCTTTCAGCGCAGCAACCACGTTGGCCATATTAGCAATTAGATCAGATTCTCCGGTGAGCAATCCCTTTAGCTGCGGAAGCAGAGAATGGTATTCTTCCTCTTTGCTTCCATGTACAATCTGCAGGTCGTCAGCCATAAAATTTTTTACGAAGGTAGGAAACGTACAGAGAGAACGGGTTACTGTAAACCAATTTAACCAGGAATAGATTAATGTTTTAGACTGTGCTGATTGCCAATGAAAAAATGTTTTATCTTCGAAAGGAAGTAAAAAGATTATGCCTATTTATATGGATGTACATATTGTTCCGGGTGTGAAAGCAAAGGGCGTAGCCGAGGCGCACCATAAAGATTTGCTTCACCAGGAAGAATATGGATGCAGGTGCATGACCTATTGGATAGATGAAGAGCGTGAAAGCATATTTTGCCTTATTGATGCACCGGACAAAGAGGCGGTAAAAGAAATGCACCGGAGTACACATGGGCTTGTTCCTAACAAAATCATAGAAGTAGATAAGTCCCTGGTAAACTCTTTTTTGGGCCGAATCTATGATCCTGAATCGGCAGAAATTTCAGATGATGGGCTTAAGGTTTTCAATGATCCTTCGTTTCGCATTTTATTAGTTACAAATTGTACCGATCCTTACTTGCTTAAATACCGGCTCGGTATTGAAAAGGCGGATGAACTGCAGGACAGTCATAATTGCATTATAAGAAAAAATATCCGGCAGCAAGGAGGCAGGGAAGCAGAGCATGAAGGATGCGGCTTCATCGTTTCATTTTCTTCAGCTGCAAAGGCAGTGGCCTGTGCGCTGGCTATTCAGCAGGAGATGCAAAATGCACATGCTGATGCCTTCCGGTTTACTATAGCTATTAATGCAGGCGAGCCTGTTGAAAAAAGTAATCAACTGTTTGGCGATACAATACGGTTCGCCGATAACATGTGCTTTATCGCCGGTAATTTTCAAATAGCCATTTCATCGTCGGTGAAAGAACTCGTATCCAAAGATTTTTTTCAGAATAAAAATAAAAATTTTTTAACCCTTCCACCACAAGATGAAAGCCTGCTCAAATTGTTATTCAGTAAGCTGGAAGAAAACTGGCAGGATGCCGAATTTGTTATAAGCGATTATTGCCATGAAACAGCCATGAGCACATCTCAACTTTACAGGAAAACGATTTCATTAACCAGCTTGTCTCCTAATTTACTCCTAAAAGAATACAGGCTTGAAAGGGCAAAGGAGCGAATGAAGAAACTGCGTTCTAACATTGCACAGATAACATTTGATTCGGGTTTTACCAGCGCTTCCTATTTTACAAAATGCTTTAAAAAGAAATACGGCATGCTTCCGATGGCTTATCTTGATCTGTTACATTGATCTTTTTTCCCGCCGTTATTTTTACCATTATTTGAACGATTTGTTTCATACACCTTTTCATTTATTGAGTGATTTGTTATAGCCTTCCGCTATGTCACCACATTATTTTTGAGTATTCTTAAACCTTAAAAATTAAATGTTATGAAATCAATTATCAATCGCATTATAATCTTCGCCTTCATATCATCAACCGGTTATGCTTCCCATGCACAAACCACTGCAGCAAACAATTCAACAAACGTGGTAACAATGAAAACGTATCTTATTGAAAGGGATATACCCGGCGCAGGTAAACTAACTCCCGAACAGTTAAAAGCCATTTCTCAAAAATCCTGCGGTGTATTAAAAGAAATGGGGCCGCAAATTGAATGGATACAAAGCTATGTAACAGGGGATAAAATTTTTTGTGTTTATAAAGCTACAAACGAAGACCTTATAAGGGAACATGCAAAAAAAGGCGGTTTTCCCGCCAATAAAATCACTGAAGTTAATTCAGGGATCAGTCCGGCAACTGCCACTGCTAACTAAAGGATAAACAACCTTAATCGTTTATTGATTTTTTCTTTATTGAATTTTATTTTCCACTCTAAAAAAAACAAAAATGAAAAATTTATTTATCAGCGCTATGCGCTGCCTGGGAGAGTTTTTTGCCATAAAGTATAGTGTAATTCGCAACACTGCTTTGTGTTTTTGTGTCACAACTTTTACGGCGTTTTTATTTAGTTCCTGTCAAAAGGAGACTTTGGTTGAACGTCAAAGCCCTGATCCGGTTACTGTTGAAAATGCTGAAAAAAGTTCAGATGCACAGATCATAAATATGTATAGCGGTCTCAGCAAGCAAACCATTCACGAATTGCAGCAGGCACGTGCGGCAACCGCAAGGTACAGGGATCTTAAAAATGCTATAAAAGATGGCTATTCAAATATAAATGTTGATGTGCCAAATATGGGGCATCATTTTATGAACACATCGTTGGTTGATAATATATTCGATATCCGGAAACCGGAAATACTTGTGTATAACGGGCTTGATACCGGACATCCTGAATTGGTGGCTGTTGAATATGCCATGCCGATTGATGGCCCACTGCCCGAAGGCTTTACCGGTTCTTATGACGTGTGGAATGGCACTTCCGGTTTTCCTTTATG
>JBDSFG010000060.1:0-18152 GCA_039919615.1 Ginsengibacter sp.
TCAATTAAAAACAAATTATATTTATTACAAAGTGCAAGTACCGGATCCATATCAGCCGGTAAACCATAAATATGCACCACCAAAATAGCCTTTGTTTTAGAAGTGATCTTTGCTTCTATCTGCTCTACATCCATGTTCCATGTATCAGGATCACTGTCAACTAATACAGGTATTGCGCCTGCCCTTACAACAGATTGCGCAGGAGAGATGATAGTAAATGTTGGCATGATAACTTCATCACCACTGCCTAATTCTAAAGCCTTTACCGCTATGTCTAAAGCTGCTGATCCGTTTGATACAGCAATGCCATATCTTCTTTCAACATACTTTGAAAATTTTGTTTCAAATTCTTTTATAAAGGGGCCCTCACTTGATATCCACCCAGTCTCAATACATTCAGTAACATATTTTAATTCATTGCCTGAAAACAAAGGAGTATTAACAGGGATCAAATGTTTTCAATTTTATTTGTTCTTGTATTATACACTTCGCATCCCTTTATTTCTTCTAGCCTCTTTTTACCCGATAAGTAGGTTAGCTCTCCACTCAGGTTTCTACTTTCTCTGTATTTACTTTGAGTATAACCTTCTTCTGCATTCAATATTTTTAGACCTTTTTCTTTGCCTTTTTTTACAAAATAGGCATTATTGCCAGCGCTGTTCGTCCCTATAAAAAGGTAGCTTTTTTCTTTAGCCAAATCACAAAGGGAAAGTAAGGAGGTTCCCCAAAATAGATTACTATAATGTGCATCTGTTCGTTTGAACGTTTTATTGTAGGGTATAGTCCATGGATTATTAATTCCAAAAACAGAATTAAATTCAACAATAACAATGATTGGTTGTATTACATCTATTTTTTTCCAAATCCAATAATCATTTCCATCAATATCAATGTGCAAAAGCCCTATTTCACCTTCAATTCCATTTTCAATAATGAATTGATTTATATTATCCTGGTCTACAAAAAGGGCTTGAGCAGTTAATTCATATTTCCAATAATATTCTGAGGCTATTATATTATTTATAAAATCGCCGGAACCGTCCATTACAAAGCCTTTCCAATTATTATTCATTAATAAAAACCTTGTATTACTTTCTCTATAATCCTCTACACCAAATTCAATAAAAGTTTTTTCCCTGATATCAAGATAGTTCACCAGGAATTGTATTATTCCATCATCACCCCATTGCGAAAAAACTTTAAACTCAGCATTTTTAATATTTTCAATAATCTTTTCTGTTCTGCCCAAATTTAAAGTAGACATAATTTTACCGCTTAACAAAATCTCTTCCTCACTTTTTGCAGGAGTATTTTTCCCAATTTTGCCAGCAATTATTGATGCTATTTTATCAATAATTTTAATTCCTGTTTTTCTCATTCCTTTTTTTTACTTAATACAAACCCAATCCCCCAAGTATCAATACCCGGTTCATTGCCGCTAAAAAATTCTTCAGTTCTTATTACTTCAAACCCAGATTGATTAGCTAAGAATTTTATTTCGGGCATACTAAAATGCCGCATTGGATGGGTTTCTTTGTAGGCTTCTGTTTCTGATGTTGATTTATTACGTATCAGGATTTCATAATTTACGTCTACTACATTTTCATTGTAACGAATAACTGGTTCAGCCAATCTTGTAATAGTAATAATATCATCTTCCATTCTTTTAATTTTTATTTTAGGTTGTTGATAATAAACGGCCGGACTATACCAAACATCGAAAATAAAAATGCCATTATTATTTAAATGCTGGCAAGTTGATCTAAAACAATTAATTAGTGATTCATTCAATGTCAGGTAGCTGATCACATGAAATAAAGAAATAGCTGCATCAAACTTTCCTGGCAGGGTATAATTTTCTATATCCCCGACAATTGGTGTAAATCCATCAATAGATTTTGCTTTTGCCAGATTTACCATTTCTGGACTGCGTTCAATACCGGTTACATTAAAACCATCTTTGCATAATAATGCGGCATGGTTGCCTGTGCCACAACCTAACTCAATAATATTTTCTGCATTCTGGCGTAGTAACCTGATGAGCCTGCTTATATACTCCGCCTCTGCTTTATAATCTTTGTCTTTGTAAAGCAAATCGTAATACCGGCTATAATTGTTATTAAAATTCTCTGCCACCGGGTGATTATTTTATGATGGGATTTTCAGGAAGATGACTAAAACGGATTTTATCCTGATCGCCAAAATAAGGCCCCTGCTTCACTTCTATCATTTCTGCATCTTCTATTATTTCAAAACCGTGGCCGCCTGCTGCCAGTAAAATAACATCTCCTTTCTCCAGTATCCTGCTCTCTAAATAATTTTTAACATCGTCAAAAAAATCAACTCTTACTTTGCCTGACTTTATAAAAAGAACTTCCTGTGTAAGTGTTACATTTCTTTCAACAAGATTGTGTGTATGCGGATCTATGGTATAGCCCTTTTTGCGGTTCATATAGCCCAGCTGCTGCGAAAAGTCTCCGGGAGTAAAGAATTTGATTCCATCTGTTTTATAAGATGAGCGAATTATTATAGCAAGCAAACTTTTGCCGTTAAAAATATTCTCTATCATTTGAATTTATTAATGATGGTATGCAATTTTATACGAACTCTTTTTTTAAAAGTTGGCTTGATATAGTTATTTTGTTGATAGCCCAATTTCAAGAGCCTGGTTATTTTTTCAGATTCTTTCACTTGCTGCTTTTCCACCTTAACTGGTTTTGTAGCAAGCCTTGGCGAAATAGCAAAACTTTGATGTGTTCCTTCTTTGCTGCCAATATGATTAGTCAAAGCGGGATTAGGATACAAAATCAATTTATCATTTAACACGCAAACTGCCTGCCACCGTATTGCCCATGAATCTACTCTTCTGTTCAATTGATCCTGAAGCATTGATTCAAAATTATAGGCGCCAAAGCAATTAAATCTGAGCATACGAACTGTATCATTTTTTAATTTCTTCATTAATAATTCCGCATCATTTTCAAATAATGTCCACCTGTCCTGCCATGTAGCCCAACCCCAGCAATCAGGTAGATGGACAAAAAAAGTTTCAGGAATACTTTTACTGGTAGCAAAAAAATTACAAGCACCTATCTGTATCACTTTTTTTTCTGTCTCATACGTTTTTAAAGCTTCGTTCATAAACTGTAAAAAATATGCAGAAGTGATCAAATCATCTTCCAGCACAATTAAGTTACCGTGCTTATTTACAATTTCGGTAACACCTTTTATGATCGAATTGGCAAGGCCAAGATTAGTTTCTCTTTCAATAATAATTACCTCTCTGCACCACTGCCTTTTTTTTATGCACTCTCTAGTTTCAGCAATTTTTTTTATGGCTTTTGCATCTGCATTTTCTTTTGCGGCATCTGAAAAAATGTAAAGAAGTGATTCATTGGCAAGATCATTTTTGGATAGCGCTTCAAGTGTTTGCTGTGTATGCCAGGGACGGTTATATACAAAGAGAACGATTGGTGCTAAATTAAAATAGGAACTCACAGGAAATAATAATTAATAAAAAAATTATTATTAAATACCGACATAATCTACCAATAGCATCCATCTTCAACCTTTTTATAATTCGTTGGTATTTCTGATGGCATTGGATACTTCCAATACTCATTAAACAACTTTGAAATAAACTCGTGGTCATCCCATCTTTTTCCTTTTATTCCAAAAAGAATCTGCGTCGCTCCTCCAAGATGGATGGCAACCTTTCCCATCTTCATTTTAATAAAATCAGCCAATGGCATGCCGTAGGCACCTGCACCAATGATTGCTACATCAAATTGTTTATTTGACAGCTCTAAAAACATGCTGTCTAATGCTTCAAACCAATTATTGAAACCCTGGGTATTGTCTGCAACCGATTGAACTGCAGGAATAACCTGGAGATCAAATTCGGGAAGCATTTGTGTGCCTGGAAATAATAACTCTCTTTTTTTGTATTGAAGTAAAATAGATTCAGCAAATGGATGTATAACCAACACTCTTTTTCCAGCCAATGCACTGCTCCACGGATTGGGTACATAATAAGGCTCAATAGCCCTCAGATTCATCAATTGAATCCTTTGGCTAAATAGATCTGCTACTTTGTGTTCACCAATATTCCAAACTCCAAGCATATCTATATCAGGTATAAGTTTAAAATACAGGTCACAAAAATTATCCAATGAATTCTGCGTAAAAGGGAAAAATCCGGAAACATCGCATAGTATATGTTTATGATGTTGATTCCATTGAAACCTATTTCTGTTCTTACGTCTTTCAAACCTGTAATAGATTAGAGTAGTAAGCTCACTGGATCCAAACCTTGTAATAAATGAAGGCTGGCCTGCAATAATGCGATCATGAATAATACTGTTAGCGGTTTCATTAGGCAAAACATTTGCTTTTATATTATCATTAAATAGGCTTACTTCTTTTTTGATATTAAGATTAGAACGGAGACTATTTAGTATATATTTTACATTACTAATCATTTCATTTATTTGATAATTGAAGTTTTTATTTTATTATGTATAATCATTAACCTTTTGAATTAATATCTGCCACTATTCTGTGTAATCTTTCAATTATCTTTGATAATTCAAAATTATCTTCTACTTTTTTCTTTTATTGGTTCCCAGCATATCTGCATAAAACGGATCATCTGAGACTCTTCTCATAAAAAATGCCATGGTACTTATATCATTCTCATTTACTGGTAAACCACCTTTCTCATGTTAAATTGTATCGTTAGTACCGTTGTGGTTGGTACTTATAACAGGCAAGCCACACGCCATAGCCTCGAGAATGGCCACCGGCCTCACTTCTGAATCTCCATCAGAAGTGTGCAAAGAGTGCTGAACAAACGCTCTGCTCTTACGCCTGTATTTAGAAACTTCCGCAGAAGATAATAAACCAGGCAATATAACAGTGTATTTTTTTAAAAGATCATCACTGGCAAGTAGTCTGGGTAAAGCTTCAGTTGTCCAATGAAAATAATTGGATGAAGATTTATCTGCTATAAATATTACAGGTCGTTTTATTATTATAAATAGGTTACCTATAATTCTTTTAAAAAGATGTAAGTAAAATTTAAAACCAGGTAGACTTACATTGGTTGTTAGTTTTTTGGCCTTCTTCTAATCTTATGTATGGATATGATAGTAACTCTTCTTTCCTTTTTATTCCTTAATGCGTCCAGTTCCAGAGATTTTAAACTTATTAGTTTAAATAATTTTTACCCTTAGGAACTAAGTGAACAACAGTGATAACCTTCCTAAAATAAACAGCTAATTCATATTTAAAAGAACATAATTTTGAATGCTTTATGATTGTTTGTTTCATGATTTAAAACTCCTATTGAATATTTCAAACAACCTGGTTCTTTCAAAGTCTGGTAAAAATTTCTTTTCTATTGTTTTAATGCAGTTATGACTCAATTCAAGTAACTTTTCGGGGTTGTTTTGAAGGAATAAAAAAGCTTTTGCGTGCTCCTGAACACTTCCCGGATCCAGTAAGAAGCCATTATACCGGTCAATAATAATCTCAGGAACACCACCAATTTTGCCGGTGATTACCGGAGTGCCTTGTGCCATTGCTTCAATAATTGTGACACCAAAAGTTTCGGCCTGATGAGATAGTATTCCCAAACAATTATGCATTGTGTATACATCCGCTTTTTGAAATAATTCAGTTGCCTCATTTTCACTTACAGGATTTTTAAATGAAATTCTATGAGCATACTTAGATCTTAAAGCCATTAACATACACATACTTTTCAATTCTCCATCTCCAACCATTGTCAATGTACCTGTAAACCCCAAACTGCAAGCTTGAATAAATGCTTCCAATACCAGATCAGGCCCTTTGAAATCTACAAATCTGCCCAGGTAAAGAACTTTCAATTCTTTATTAAAATCCCGTTTTGCAGAGCCGCTCTGCACTCCAAAATATTTGACAGATATTTTATTTTCAGGTATACCAATAATTAATAACTGGTCTTTGGAAAAAAAGGAATTAGTGATAAAATGCAAATATTTTACATCATTGCAAAAGTCCAAAACTTCTTGTTGGTAAGTCAAACTGTGTAAAGGAAGTAGAGTGGAAGTATTTCGTATGTTCCAAAATATGTCCCCACCATGTACATGTATGAATATAGGAATATCCGCCTCGATTAATATTTTTTTTAGATAAAGTGCTGGCCCTATGAAATTGATAAATATTAGTGTAGGTTTCGTTTTTTGTATAAACCTGGTAAACTCAACTTGCATACTGGTTTGACATAAAAAGTCAAATACTTTTAATTTTTTTAAACCCCCGCCTAATGAGCTCCTTTTTGGACCGCATAAATCAAATGTTGGAACATTTTTTTTCCAATACTTTTTTTCTGGGCTAAAACAAGCCACACCAACTATTTCAGATGCAACATAATTCATCATCCTGTGCAGCCACACTTCGGAGTAAGCTTTCCAGTTTGGATTGATAATCAGGATACGCACTTCTGGATAAAGATTTTATCATTTTTATCGACAGCCAGATTCAATAATGAACTATTTTCAAAATAGTTAAAAATGCCAGCGGTAGAGTTCGTTGGTAAGAAAACATCCTCTTTAATTTTTTCATCTATGTATGGGTAAAATTCGGTCTTGGTTTGAAATAGATTAAATTTATTTGCGGCCTTATTTAATAAATTAAATTTCTTAAGCACAATTTTTCTGAACCATGGCACTTTTTCATGCCTAACGTCTCTCTGATCTACAAATTGATAATTCCCTGATAGCCGTTTCTTTGCTATTTCCAAAGATCTACCTGCTTCAGGACTTGCTGAGACACTCTTTTCATTCACCAATCCGATTGCAACTATTCCGGTGTAGAATGTAACATTTCTTTTGAAGGCTGTAACTCTGACACTGAATTCAAAATCAACATGCTTATAACTTGTATCGAATAATCCAATTAAAGGAATACAATCTTTTCTAAGCATTAAAGGCAAACATGAAAAGAAGGTTGAGTTGATGTTACCTGCTACCCATTGTTGGAACCATACCTGGTAGCTTTTTCTAAATTCAAAATATGTTGGAGACTGAGTAATATTAACTGAGATAACATTTCCTGTCATTACTTCTACCGTTGGGTTTTCCAACATGTATTTTTTCATTTCAGCTATGGCAATATAATTATAAACATCATCATCTGTTATTATTTTTATCAACTCCCCTCTTGCCAATAAAAAAGTTTTATTAAATCCATGCGCTTCTCCTTTATCTTTTTCTGAAATGAACTGATCAACTTTTCCATACTTATATAAGTCCTGCAAAAACTCAATAGTTCCATCAGTACTCCCACCATCTGCTATTACAATTTCTTCATCTTCTTTTTTATTTAATAAAAGCAAACGCATTACTTCTTTTAGATAATGCAGCTTATTAAAAGTTGTTATCACATAAGACAATTTTATGTCACTCATATCTCGTAGCCTAAACGTTTTGCATATTCAATCATCTTTTCTTTTTTCCTAACCTTGTATGGCTTTGCAGGACTTCCAATATAAATCGTCCATGGCTCTGTGTCTTTTGTAACCAATGAGCAGGCGGCAATCACCGAACCTTCGCCCAGGGTAATGCCCGGCAGTATTGTAATGTTGGCACCAGTGTTTACAAAATGGCCAAAATGTACTGGAGCAATTTTTAATTTGTCCCTGAACTCTTCGGGTATTCCGGGTGCTGTTATTAAACCTTCGCCCAGAAAACTATCGGAACCACAAATTATCTTTCCACCGGCACTAATATTAGTGAAATGTCCCATTTTTAGAAACCCTTTCTCACCGCCAATAACCGTAACATAAGGCGCTATGTGAATATGATCTCCGAGTTCGGCACCTGTGGTTATGTAAAATCCATTATCAATAGCAACATGGTTGCCAATGCTCACCAGGTGTGGCCGGCGTATATCTACCCTATCACCAATATATATATCATCGCCTGCTGATTTTAATGTAGAAAGATCAAATGTCATGCGTTAATATGGATATACAGATTTGTAATAATTGATTGTTTGTCCAATGCCATTATTAAAGCCAGTGAATTGAAATGTCGGAAATACTTTTTTAAATTTTGTGTCATCCATCACTTTTTTAGGAGCGCCATCCGGCATTGTAGCATCCCATTTAATAGTAAACTTATTTATAAAATGTTGCTGAATTAAGAGTACCAGTTCTTTTACACTCAATCCAAAATTTTGCGCAATATTCAATGGTTCAGATAAACCCAGCATCAATGGATTCTGAATAATTGATAATACGATCTTTCCAAAATCTTCTGCAAACAACCATTCCCTTATTGCAATGCCTGTACCCCATAAAGTAATGTCAGATGTTTTGATGCTTTCAGCTTTTACAAATCTTGATATTAAAGCGTTCAACGCATGAGCCTTATTAGGATCCGTGGAATCGTAAGGACCATACATATTAGGAACCAGTAACTGGATACTTTTAATGCCATATTGCATTTCAAAGCTTTTTGCAATCATCAATAAAAAACGTTTAGCCCCGCCATAAGCATAAACAGAAGCATGAACCGGACCTTTCCAGATATCATCTTCTTCAAATTTTTCATCTATTGCAGGGTATGCGCAATTGGCAACAGGGTTAATAACGATGCAATCCGGACAGATTTTAGCAATGGCCTCATACATTGACATAATCATTCGTGAATTATCAATAATTATAGTTGCTGCCTGTTGAGTTACGTAGTTGAGACTACCGACATGTGCAGCACAGTTAATAATTATATCAGGCTTTATTTCATTAAGTGCCTCAGACGTTTCGCTAAGATTTTTTAAGTCAACTCTTTTGGTTTTTGAAAGGGATAAAAAAGTTACTTTATTTTCGGTCAAAATTTTGCCAACACTTCTGCCAACAAAGCCGTTGGCGCCTAATAAAACAATTTTCAAGTTTTATTTATTTTATTTTTCTTAACCATAAACTTCCAGGATTCTCTTTATCCGAATAAGATGTGAATATGTCTGCCAAAGCAGATGGAAAATTAGTGTGCATGATACTGCTGCTCCAGAGGATTTCAAAGGAATCATTATACATTAAAAAAGATTGTAAAAAATGTTGTTCATTCCAAAACCAGCCATTTTCAATTACCCATTTTTTAGGATAATTCACTGGCCAGAAAATATCATGAAAATGAATTATTACTCCTTTTTGTAAACCCGGCAAAATATTAAATAGCTCAAATTCAACATCACTTCCATATTTCATTACATGAGTTGAATCTATAAACAGAATATCATTTTCTTTGAGATTTTTAAACAGCGTGGATTCAACCTGCTGTATCGGCTTTTCAATTATAGTATCTAATAAAGGAATTGTTGTTTTAAAAAATTCCCTGGGATATGGCTCAATTGATGTGAAATTTGATAGATATTTTTCATTACATTTCTTATTATATAGCAGAGCTTTTGAAATAAGGAAAGTGGAATATCCTGATCCGATTTCTACAATATTTTCCGGTAAATATTTCCTAATCATACTATATAAAATTTCCCCATCAACGGAAGTAAAATTGTGATTTTGAATATAATATTCCCAGGGATTATTTACATTCTCTTTATATAAAGGAAATGCATTAAACTCATTTGAAAATTGTTCATTAAACTCTGTAAGTAAATCAGATTGACAATGAAGGTTTGTATTTATGCCTTCTAACAATGATTTTTGTTTCCAGTAATTTTCACCAAGATCCGATAGATTGGGTATTGGATGATAGAAATGATTTAAAGAAATGTGGTAACCTTTTTTTTCCCACTGAAAAAAATATTTTCTATCATTTATAACAGATGGGGTAAATCCAAACTTGAAAATAACTTCCTTAATAAAAAAGTCAACCC
Organism: Ginsengibacter sp.; assembly: GCA_039919615.1. Classification (GTDB taxonomy): domain Bacteria; phylum Bacteroidota; class Bacteroidia; order Chitinophagales; family Chitinophagaceae; genus Ginsengibacter. Next base: position 9,883 of record JBDSFG010000060.1, read on the forward strand.
ATCCTGGCTTTTTACGAATTAAGAATGAGACTATTCTATTAAATATTTTTGTTTTCACCATCCGGCTTTTATTGTACTTACTATAAATTCAATTTGTGTCTTCTCTAAATCATTATGTACCGGAATATGTATTTGTGAATTATCAAAAGTGTATTGAACTGTAAGCTGCTCTTTTAAATGTTCCTTAAATATATTATTCTTATGTATTCCTAAATGAACCACTGATGATGGAATACCTGCCTGTTTGAGTTTTAAAATAAATGATTCCCTGTTTTCAACATGAAAACCGTAAAGCCAATATGAGCTTTTGCGGTCCTTTTCATACTTAAATAATTCTATACCTTTTACACCTTTTAATTCATTATCATAATAATCTGCAATTTCTCTGCGGCGTTCCAGGTTACTTTGCAAACAATCTATATTGGCAAGACCCAAAGCTGCTGCATAATCGTTTAAATGATATTTATACCCAACTTCTGTAAGGTTATATTCCCTTTCTCCCAACAGGCTTACAGGACTGTTTTTGCGATCAATGCCAAACCAACGAAGCGCCATAGTCTTTTCAAAATGATCAGCGTTTTTACAGGCGAGAGCGCCGCCGTCACCTGTAGTGAGATGCTTAATGGATTGAAAAGAAAAACAGGTCATATCACTTATTGAGCCTACAGATTTATTTTTATAGACTGCACCTATAGCATGGGCGGCATCTTCAATCAAAAGAATATTATTTTTATTTGCAATTAATTTCAATTCATCCATATCACATGGATATCCGCCCCAGTGTACAGGAATAATAGCTTTTGTTTTATCAGTAATTTTCTTTTTTACATCTTCAGGATTGATATTGCCAGTCTCATATTGAATATCTGCAAATACCGGGACTGCCCCCGCCATTAGTACCGCAAGACCTGTCGCAATAAATGTTTGTGCAGGAATAACAACTTCATCACCGAAGCCTATTCCTGCAACAACAAGCGCAAGATGTAACGCAGCAGTTCCACTACTAAGGGCAACGGGATTAATGATACCACTTGTTTTTGTTAATGCTTCTTCAAAATCCGCCACCAATTTACCTTCACTTAATAACGTTGATTGCAAAACGGCAGATACTTTCGAAAATGCCTGATGATTTATGGAGGTATTAAAAAACTTTATTTTATCCATTTTCAAGAAGATCTATAAATTGCCTGAAACTTTTGCTGTATGCATCTCGTGAATGATTTTTATTAGCATAAGCTCTCACCGTCTCAGATTTTTCACACAAGGCCTGATCAGGCATCCCTGCAATGGTACCAAAAACTTCATTTATCGAACTGATCAATTCTAATGGTGTTTTACCTTGTAAAAAAAAACCTGTGTCCTGGCCCCGTAAGGCTGTACTATCATTTACAATGGGGATACACCCAAACTGCATAGCCTGAACAATAGCGCCAGCGCCTCCTTCAGCAGCGCTGCAATATATTGTTGCAATACAATTTTCTGCAAGCTGCTGAAAGCTTATATCACTCAGGTTCTTCCATCCATGATAAACAATATTAGAACAGCAGGAAAACTCCTTTTTAAACCACGAATAAAATTCAGGTTCTGATTCAAGACCTGCGAAAATATGAAGAGTAAAATTCTGATTATTTTTAAATGCTTCCATCACAATATCCAGGCCTTTATGGATAAATCCCCTGCTTCCCATCCAAAGAAAATTTTTCCTGCTCTTGTTAATTTCTTTTGTTTTAAATAGAGGAATGAATGCGCTGCTTAAATCAAGGGGATATGTTTTGTCAGGATGTGTAAAAAGATTTTTTTGAAAACTGCCTCCAAAATAGGTAGTGTAATCTGCGATCTCTTCAGAAAAAATTGGTTGTATCTGTCTCTGCGTGGGAATTGAAATACCTGTACGTCTTCTAAAATCCAATAACCTTATATATTCTGCTGCATTATGAAACAACCATTGGCAACCTGTGGCATAATGAATACGCAATTGCCCTGCTATAGATGGGGCATCCTTAATATTATTTCTTTCATCAATAACCAACGTATATTTCTTCCACTCCATTTCAGGTAGAGGCCTTGTACAATCGACGACATCTACATTGTAGCCCTTGGCTGACAAGCATTTAACCATTTCTATGCTTTCCCAATTCATTGAATGGCCATTAAACTCTTCCTCGATATATTTATTTTTCATCCACGCCTTAATGGCCCACGGAATATAAATGATTAAAACATTTTTTTTATTTCCGGCTTTTTTAATAGTAATTATTTTAAGACGCTTTTTTTTATATTTATATAACTGGGACCAGCTTTTCATTAAGCTGTAATGGATAATTGATTCATCATGAATTCCGGTTGCTGGGTATCATTACTATTTTGTTTTGTAAGCAATTGCGTCATTTTGCATTGTAATAATATTATACCCATTTTCAAATAATAAATCCTGTATTTCAAATAACTTTTCCTTGTCCATTATACCAGCTAAAACTCCATGCTCAAATGAAATGATAGATGGAGCCATTAAATCAAAATCAATCATCTTGATAATATCATAATCATATCCCTCTGCGTCAATCTGCAACAGATCTATATGGTTGATATTATAATCTTTGATTAATTCATCATAAGAAATACATTGAACTTTTTCTTCTATTATATCTGTCCCAATTATTTCACTTAACTGATGATGATTCTTATTGAAAGAGGCTATTCCTTTTGTCCATTCCGGGTATTGTTTTTTTTTCGGATTTACCCTGTACAGTACCATTTCTTTTTCAGTTTTATGGATAGCTTTATTAACCGGGCACACATTAGGATAAGCTGCATAGTTTTTTGTAAGCAAATCAAAAATGTTTGAAACAGGTTCCAATGCAATACCGTGCACGCCTTCTTTTGTAACTAAATGATAAATGGGATCAGAGCTAATACCGTCATTTGCACCAATCTGGACAAAAAAGAAGTTGGGGTGAAGCCTTTGATAAAATAGCTGCTCCAGCGGATTGAATTCTCCTTTCAACCTATATAGTTTGTGAAAAAAATTTTGTTCGAAAAGCAGGTATCCTTTTTTATTAATTAAATGTAATAGCTTCTTTTTTATTGCTTTCACATTTGCTGTTTTATCCAATCTATATTTAAGATTGGCGATACTGCACCATCCCAGCCTTTGTTAAACTTATTTCCTCTTCTTTTATTACCATCAAATATTGTGAATGAAAGAACAGATTCGGCATGTAAATAAGATTTGAAATTTCCTGTTTCATCCACTATCATTATATCAATTGTATGATACCCCGGGTTGAGAAGATACTTGGGTATAAGAGCATTTATTTTAAAAACACCTTTGCTCAGCGTTTCCTGTTTATAAAAGCTGCCTGCGGTAAATGCACTTTGGTGCTTTCTATTGATTGTAAAGATGATCGAAAAATTCTGGTCTGTAATGCCTGTGAAATATGTCTCGATGATTAGATCTTCCTCGTTGGTTATTATAGATTTTTCATAAATAACTTTGGTATTTTCTATTTTACATCCTTCGCCTGTAATTTCCGTATCATTAAAATATATTTCCTTTTCCTGTACCTGTTGTAAATATTTGTCAACAATAATGGATGATGATCCTTCAAAAGTAATTTTTCCATGTTGCATTAATATTACTCTGGAGCAAATATTTTTTATCGCTTCGAGATTATGGCTTACAAATAAGACAGTACGGCCTTCCGTTCTGCTTACATCCTTCATTTTCCCCAATGCTTTTTTCTGAAATTCGGCATCACCAACAGCAAGAACTTCATCTACAATTAAAATTTCAGGCTCAAGATGAGCAGCTACCCCAAAAGCAAGTCGCACGTACATACCGCTGCTGTAGCGCTTTACAGGAGTATCAATATATCTTTCAACTCCGGAAAAATCTACAATCTCATCAAACTTTTGTTGTATTTCTTTTTTGTGCATGCCAAGGATGGCACCATTTAAAAAAATATTTTCCCTTCCGCTTAATTCAGGATGAAAACCCGTGCCTACTTCAAGAAGGCTGGCTACTTTACCTCTTATTTTAACCTGCCCTGTTGTAGGCGTTGTAGTCCTGGATAATATTTTAAGTAATGTAGATTTTCCTGCACCGTTACGACCTATGATGCCTAATACTTCACCTTGCGTAACTTCAAAGTTTATGTCTTTCAATGCCCATACATAATCAGAACTGCCTTTAACAGAACGGTCGTTCTCATCACCAATTTGTAAATACGGATCTTCCTTACCTCTTGCATTGTGCCACCAACGATTAAGGTCATGAGAAATAGTTCCTGTCCCAACGCTTCCAAGCCTGTATTGCTTTGAGAGGTTTTCTACTTTTATTACCGTTTTCATTAAATTGGTTAGAAATTAAATAATCCTGTTGGCGGAATTATTTTGAAGCATGGGTTTTTAGCACCGTAGGAGCAATATGCCAGTAGGACATTGATTAAAAAATTGTACAGAACCCGTGGGGGATACGTTTTATTTAATTTGCCACCTCTTCGAAGCTGATCCTCTATAAATAATTATCATCTACAAACATATCACCTCTATGAGGCTAAATATTGTTAAAATAATTTAATTCCGCCACAGTTTAAATAAGTCTTTTCTTATAAAGGTGGCAATAATTCATTTTAAATTAATTGATAACTTATCCGTTCATCAAGGCCCTTGGGATACCAACCGATCAAATATGCTTACGGGCCAATTTATTTTAACTGACACCTTTTTCTTTTTGACGGGTAAGTGTCAGTCCAGGATTTCAAATCATTTTTTTAATTTCTCAACCACAGTGAATTGTAAACCTGTCTAAGGTTATAATATCCTCTTTGTTGAGAAAATGATACAAAAGTGTTTCTCCAATATAACTGGCCCAAATAGAAAATGTACTTGGTGGGCCGATAATATAATCACATTTAGACATCAGGTAATGATCAGTAACAACCGAGTTGTTTGATATAAGGATATTTTTAAACAGTTTAGTATATTTTGAAAAATCCAGTTGATCATCATTACTGAAAATAATAAACTTACAATTTTGATTTAAGCTTAATTCCATTTGTTTCATCTTATCAATATAAACATCGTCTTCAAAAAAATATATTCCATCCGCATAAGTTTTGTAATCTCCCCTTCTGATATGAACCCCCACAATTTTTTCGTTATCATTTGTTTTATTTAACCACAAAGTTTCCAAGTTTGATTTCTCAATTGCAGGATTAAATAATTCCTGGTATATACTTCGATACTTTAAAGTAGTTTCATGACTAAAGACCCAGCCATCACAAAAAAGGATCTTTGATTTTAAAATCAGAGATTTGTAATATTCATGTTGCTGGTAATTATCAAAACTAACTGTCCTTAATGGTAGTTTAGTGATGCCTTTCAAAAAATAATTAACCAGTTTGTTATCAGATTGCGCTTTTAAATTAGGATAATCCTGGTAAAGGTTCCAAAGAAACTTGTTGTAAAATTTAATGCCATTATCCCTGCAAAACGAATCTAAATGAATGTGCTGGAAAAGGCGGTTGCTTGTCTGGCCGTATGGAGCAGTTAGTATTACCATTTCATTTTACATTAGTTTGATAAAATTCCTGCAGCTAAAGGTTCTTTAACATACCAGTCGTCAAACATACTTATAGATTCGAAAACTCTTGTATAGCCATTTAGCGCCAGTAAATTAAATATATCATTGCGCTTTGAAGAGAAATTATGCTCAACTGTTATAATACTAATATTGTATTTTGAAAAATCGAAGGCATTAAGAATCTCAAATTCTGAGCCTTCAGTATCTATTGATAAGTAATCAATGGTTAAAGGGGCATTATAATAACTGAGCAGATCATTTAGCGACAAGGTCTCCACATTGTAAGATTTACAAAGCTTTCTTTGTTCAGAAAAAAAATCACCATCAGCATAAACATTAAGAGTAGATAATTCTGCAGTATCTGTTTCATCAAAAAGCAATGTTTGCCCCGAACTTGACCATACACACCTGGTATCAATAATACAGTTCCTGTTTTGTCTTAAACCTGCTTCCCATATCTTGCCGGGTTCTGCAAGTATTCCTTTCCAGTTGTACTCTGTTTCTAACAGGAGAGTATTGCTTAAGCTAATACCATCCGTTGCGCCAAATTCAATAAAGAAGCCATTCTTCTTATCTTTAAGCAAATACAACACAAACAGGTCCTGGAATATTTGTGATTGTGATCTTGATAAATTAGGAGTTGAATAATCAAAGAATTTAAATACTTCATCCTTGTCTTTACCAGGATTGCTACATGATAAGGAAAATATTAATCTCTTTAATGTGGCGTTCAATAAATGGGCTCTTTCAATTTCGTGTCTCTTATTGAATTCAACGCTTGACAATTTATATCCAATTGAATCAAGCCCCTTTTTTATTATGTTTTTTAAAAATTCTGCCAATTTATTTAATACAAAACTTAAATCATTTTTTTGTAAATTTAGTATTCTCTATTGCCCATATTAGTATAACCCTGGTTAAAGATTCTGTCTTTCCGCGTTTTGGTTTGCCATGAAGGAGGATCACCAAAATTGGAAACATCTACCCCGGCGTCAATTGTTTTGAATAGCTCTTTCAGTTTATTTTTTTTCCATGTTTAGTTGTTTTAGTAACTCCGTACTTCTTTATTCCTAACTGATCAGCGCGATAGCTATTAACAGGTTTACATCCTTTTTATTATCGATTACAAATGCTACTTTTTCCATAATTTCCCTATATTTTCTTCTGCAAGTTTATCTAAATTTTTAAGTTTTAAACGACGTTCCGATTGAAAGTTTAAAGTCAAAATCCAGGTTGAAGTGCAAAGTTCAAACTATCAACCATTCCTCACACGGTATCCATAAAAGTTCTTTCGACTTTATTAAATAATAGCAGGCCAATAAATAAAATAGTTATAATAAAAACCATGCTGTATATTAAACTCCCAGGTGAAAAACTTCCATTCCCAAATAAGGCATATCTAAAAGCTTCCACAATGGGTGTTAACGGATTCCACTTTATCCAGGATGCATAACTCTTATTTTGGATAAAAGACAATGGATAAACAACCGGCGTGGCATACATCAGCAATTGCACTGCAAAGCCGATTAAAACAGTAAGGTCCCTGTATTTAGTAGTGAGGGATGATATTATAATTCCTGCACCAAGCCCCATGGCCGCCATCATGACTATAAGCACAGGAACTATTAGAAGCGCAAAGCCAATATGAAGCGGCGTTCCCTGTATGCTATAATAAATCATTGCTGATAATAGCAATGAACACTGGATACCGAATTTTACTATATTGGATATAACTGTTGATAAAGGCATAACCATACGTGGAAAATACACTTTGCCGAATATGCCGGAATTAGCTGTAAAAGTATTGGAGGTGCTGCTGAGGCATGATGAGAAATAATTCCAGATGGTAATGCCGCTCATGTAAAATAATATGGGTGGAATACCATCCGTTGGTATGTTGGCTATTTTACCAAATATTATAAGAAACACTACGGTTGTAAATATGGGTTGTATAAAATGCCACAAAGGGCCAAGTATGGTTTGTTTGTATTGGGCGGTAAAATCACGTCTTACAAAAAGCCATACCAGGTCTCTGTACTTCCAGATTTCTTTTAAATTAAAATCCATTAAGTGCCCCTTTGGTTCTATTACCAAATCCCAGTGTTCTTCCGCGCTTGTTTCTGTTGATGGAATACTATGCATGCGCTGTAGCGTATAAAATATTTTCCAGGTTATTTTTATAGGTTGTGTAAGAAAAATTTTTCATGAGCAATTCTTTGTTCGGATTATATGCGTTCCTGTCTGCCAGTATTTTTTCAATGGCTGCCTGTATTTCGTTTACATCAAACGGATTTACGAGCAGGCCAAGCCTTCCATTGCATAGCGCATCAACCGACCCATCAAGGTTACCGGCTATAACCGGCAGGCCATAATACATAGCCTCGATAAATACAATACCAAAACCTTCCTTCATACTTGGCATAACATACATGTCGGCTATGGCAAAATGATTGGCAACTTCTTCATCAGGAATATAACCCGGCATGGATATATTTTTTGTGAGATCCCTCTTTTTAACCAATGCATCTATGTAGGCTTTTTCTTCTATATCGTAGCTGCCTGCCAGTACATAATGGATCGCGGGATTTTTAACCCTGATCTTCGCCATGGCCTGGAGTACTTTATCATAGCCCTTATATCTTTCCCGGGAGGATATCCTGGTAAGGGTAAATAATATCTTATCCGT